>CAMYFZ010000067.1 GCA_947255165.1 uncultured Varibaculum sp. | reverse complement strand
CCTGGAAGCTAAGCTAGGCAACGCTGATGGTACTACGCCCCAACGAGCGCGGGAGAGTAAGACACCACCACAACCATTTTAAAAAGGCAGGGTATAAAAACTGACAACAGTTTTTATACCCTGCCTTACTATATACAGACGGCAGAATAGGACAATCAAGATAGTTTCCCCTAACCTGTCTTGCTTTATACAGGCAGCCGAACATGATCACTACTGCTGTTTTGCCCCGTGTTTCAAAAATATGTACAAGCTCCAGGCAGGAATCCAAAAGCAAAAGATCCTTGATTAATTCGTAACGAACAGAGTGATTATTTAATCCCCGGGGTACCGGATCTATCTGGTTAGGAACTATTTCTTTAAGACAAGCCTAATTGTGAGACAATGCATACGATGGGAAAATGTGCGTATTTTCGCTGGAAAAGCTGTATTTCTAGCGGTCTTTTGAACATTTTTAATTTTTAACTCTTAATGTAGATCAGATTTTTATTGCATACTAAAGGCGAGGAAGGAGCGTTCCCCTTATCTTGAGTGTGCATTTCTATTCTCGGATGGTAGGTGCGTGACTTTCGGCTATTTAGGTTATTGGAGTAGGTACGCAAATGCTATTCAAGTGTCGTCGTGAGGAATCATCTGCGGAGCTGATCAACGACGACTTTTTCGCGGTTGATGAGGGACCTACCCTTGCGAAAAAAAGCTTAAGGACCCGGATATCTTTTCGGCGCTGCTTTCATCCTTTCAAAACCGCAAAGACCCGGGTACGTATGCTGGGGGCATTTGTTGCTTACACCTTGATTGCTGGGGCATTAGTAGTCGGCGTGCAAACTGAGGGCGGGCAGCTATCTAAGGCGGGGGCTGCCCCCTATTTAGGCTCGACGGATCCGGTAAGTGGGGAAGGTCAGCTCGACCTAAGCAAGCCCTATCAATCGATTGTGGGCGCAACGAATCCGCCAAAAGTATTAACATTTACCCCGGGGCCTCCCGATCCCTCGGTGACGGGAAAACCGCCCACAGTATTGCCCGGAACCCAAAAGAAAATCGGGGGCAACGTCTTGTATCAACGGTGGGGATCTTCAGAAGTAGGCAGGATCGATTGGCTGTTAAATGATGCCGGGACTGCCTATGCGGGATATGAAAAACCTACCCCCATGCCGATGGTGGGGGTGCGGGTCTATGCCCGTTACATGAAAACCTGTGGTCCACTTAAAGGGTACGTTTCCAACACTTACACTGCCGTCACCGATTATCGCGGTCACTATGAGATTCAGATGGGCGATGAGATTACCCCTCGCGGTTTAGTAACATTCGATGCCGATCCCACCGTTTCAGCGGGGTGCGAACGCTGGAAAGTCTGGGCCACGAACCCAGACCCGGACACTTTCAGCACGCTATACACCCCCGGTTTCGGAAACTATTTCCCCTCTAACGTCGGCGGCAACGTCAATGATACGACTTGGACTACCAACGACGTTGCCGCGGATCACCTGTACAACACCAAGATTGCCTATGGGGATCGCATCAAGAATCAGGCTATGCATGTCACCGATATACACGGAAATATCGTAGACACCACCTATGAGGAAAACCAGAAATACGATGACAAACAGGGCGGATATGTTAACTCGCGCGTGGGGTGGAACCTAAATAAGTCCAAAGGATCGGCAACCTGGGGGCCAATGACTGCGCTAGGAGATCCCGGTGACATAGGGGCAAAAGGGACTAAGGTGTACGCCTCCTACCTGTCTGACTATGCCGTGGATCAGATTTATAACGGGAGTGCCGCGCGGGACATTGGCTGGAACGCGAAGATTCGGCAGGATAGCGCGGGATGGAATAACGCGTGGGAAGCCAAACTACAAAACTGGATTAAGAAGAAAATAGCGAAAGAGACCCAGACCTACTTAGCACAAGTAGATCAAGGTAAGGATGTTGCGGCGTGCCAGGCATACCGGCACCAAGATGAAACCAGTATTGATGCGGAAACCTGTAAAAATCGGGCATTTATAGCCGCACAAAAGAAGTGGATTGCCGAGACCGTTTCCGCCTACACCAAACCTGCCGAAAACGGTCCTCCCCCGAATGCAACAGATTCTGGAACCCCCGGAACCTGGGCTAGGTTACAGTTTGCGGGCACCTATGGCAACACCTGGGATGCTTGTGGATTGGCTGCGGAAGTACAGTTTTCCTGTAAAAAAGAAAACGGGCAGTATAAGTATTGGCGTCGGGTCGCCGGCAGCAGAGAAGGGGATCCGATTGGTATCTGGCCGCAATCTAATATAGTGGCGGCATCAAAACACGTTAATGGTGACTGGTTATTTGTTTCCACCGAGACAATGCCGGGAGTTTCGGCGGCTTCACCATTCCACGCCAACTGGTACGGGGCGATAGATCCCCTGTCACGTCCCATTAAAATACCTGTTCCCTACCAAAATGGAGGTGGCGACAGTACAACTAATGGTGCTGGCTGGGTCGGAATCGATTGGGATCGCGAAGGTGACAGCACCAAGCGGGTAGACTTCGCGCTCTTTCCGGCGGAGCTCTACTTTGATGTTACCCCCTGGGACGATAATGAGCACCTGGCGGTAACCACTGACACCGCGCATACCCGGGCCACGGGGGTGCCCAGCGTCGGATTCCAGGAAGGCACTTTCCAAATCGAGTGGTATGACGAGCAGGGAAACAATGTGAAGAATTGTAAAGGCTTGCGCCCCTTAGCTAATGGAACGCTGCCTTCCTGTGATCTGGACGTGCCCAAGGATCTCGCGCAACCAACCAGGTACTATGCGCATCTATATACGGTTAATGCTCTGGGAGCAAAGAGTAACGACCCAATCGGGTCTGACTCTTTTACCGCTGTGCCAGTATATATGCCCCGGATGACCTTGCATGATGTCTATCCCAGTGCCCCTCAGGATGATATTGCAAAAAATTACCCGTCTGGACAATATCCAGACGGCCAAACCACGGTAAGTATCTATCCCAAGAAGATGGGGCCGGCAGGATGCGCGAATGTAGCTACCCAACTTTATGACCTCAAGCGCACCGGTACCCTACCGAAGGGATTAAAGGTGGACAACTGTGGGGTAATTTCTGGAGCACCAGAAGAGACGGGTGTTTTCAGGCAAGAGATTTCCGCGGTACGAAAAGTTACCCAAGGGCGCACGACTTACGACATACCGATGAAATACTTCCTGGATATCACGGTTACGGATTCCTCCTTGCCAGTTATTAAAACCGAGAAAGGTACCGAATACCACGCGCAAGTTGGAAGGGCTTTTAACATTGATTTTGCCAATGTGAAAGGCAAGGCGCTACCTCACGGGTTTGCTGGCGCAATGCACGCGAGCGATCCAAATGCAGAACCAGCACAGAAATGGCGGCTCAAAGAGATTAAGTCCATAGAGCTTAGCCCGGAACTAACCCAAGCGGGTTTGACGGTAACGGGCAGCAAGATCACGGGCGTTCCCACCCAGGTAGTAGAGGCCCATCAAAAGGCACCACAGGCGACCGATGACCCCGCAACTGCGGATATCAACGAAACTAAAGGCCCCAATGTTTGGGTTACCTATGAACTGGAGCGGGACGGCGCCCCTCTCTATAAAACTGATTGCAAAACCGATGAATCCGGGGTTCAAAAATGTATGAGTGTGCCTCAAACTGATGCGCAGGGCAATCAGCTTTACGGGACAGAGACGGTGCAATGGACTGATGCGATTCCGCTGGCTATTGCCAAAGTTAGCTACGTGTCAGCCATTGTGAAGGGGAAAAAAGAACTACGTGAGGGGAGTAAAACTGGTAAGCTGCTCAGTCCGAAAGCTTTAGACCAGCAAGATATTCCCTTCCGTTTCCAGCTGGCACAGGATACCACCAGCGCGGGATGCGCTGGGAGTGGGGATGGATTCGATCCGGAAAACTACTTTAATCTGACCCCGGGAGCAGATAGTCCCTATACCCAGATAACCGATCCTACTTTGGCGGCGACAACTGGCACCTGGATAAAGACTCTTACCTACGGGGATCAGACAGATAATATCGGAGAGTTTGAGTTCCCGAAGATGCAGTTTTCGAAAGCGGGAACCTACTGTTTCACCCTGAGTGAGCTTGCTAGCAATAAGGGTTTCGTCAGCGATGACACTTTGGCTCGGCAAGTGAAAGTTACGGTTACAGAGGATGAAAACGGGCTGGTTACCGGAAATCCGACCGTAACGATCACGAAGGCGTCCTCGCCGGGTGCAGGGGGCGGAACCGAGCCCGGAGATACTTTCGTAAATGTCTGGAACGGAGTGCCTGTGCCTACCCTTCCGCTAACCGGGGGACTGGGGGCGTTTATCTTTTGGCTGCTGGGGGCATTAAGCTGCGTGGTCGGGTTAGTAGCAGGTATTAGGAACTTCAATATGTACCCTGAGGTAGGCCGCGGAGCAGATTCAGCTGCCGCGCGGCTAGTTAAGAGGAATGGGGTGGTGCGGTCATAAAAACAGCGTGCCGTTTCCCAGCCCTTACCGGCCGCATTACCGGCTGGAATGGAAGGAGCTAGTCGGTATGACGGCTGCGGGAAGGCAAATAAGAAGAATCGAAGTCTATTTTTAGATCTAAAAAATAAAGGATTGAACCATGAAACTAAAGAAACTGATTGCGGTTTCGGCGGCTGCTGCCGTTAGCGTGCTAGGTTTGGCGGTTGCGCCAGCCTTTGCCGCTGAGCCAGCACCGGGAGATATCCCTGCCGGCAAAACCGGAACCTTAACTGTACATAAGTATGCAAACCCCGGTATTGCTAGCAACGCGAAAGCGGACGGGACAGACACCAGTAAGTTTGCCAGTGCAACCCCTATTAAAGGCGTTAAGTTTAAGGTCACTAAGCTGAAGATGGATCTAACTACGGTGGCTGGGTGGCAGGCTCTTCCTGCCAATGCTGCCGCAGTGACCGATGCGCAAAAAGATACCTTCAACTCTGAGATGACAACGGGAGACGACGGCTCTGCCAAGTTTACTAACTTGGCGGTGGGTGCATATCTGGTAGAGGAAACTGATATTACCGGTGCAGTACCTGCGGTAAAGGCCGATGGCAAAGCGGCATCGTTTATTGTGACAGTGCCCTATAACAACAAGGATGCCGGGTGGCTTTACGATGTGCACGTCTACCCGAAGAACAATATTGAGAGCGGCACCGCCAGCAAGACCATTAAAGAGGTAGCAGGCGCCACCTATATGAAGGGCGACGATATTCCCTGGAGCTTTGACCTACCGGTTAACCCCTTGGCGGCAGGTAAAACCAGAACCGCCTTTGGTACCTGGGATGCGGTAGCCGACTATCTAACTTTCAAGAACGTTACCGGAGCTAAATTTATTTCTGCTGCTGGCGCAGAAGAAAATATCACGGTGTCCTGTGAAGCAACTACCGACACCTGGGCGGCGGCTGGTTATGACCACAAGCTATATAAGTGTCTGGTGGCGGCAACTGATCTCCCCAAGCTGAAAGCCGGCGGTAAAGTAGTGTTCACCGTTAACACCACCTTGGGAGATATTCCCGCAGGTAAGAGTGCAGTTGAACAGGCATTTACGCCTATCGATTCTACTGAACCGGGGGGCGACGTGCCTCCTCCGGGCCCCGGTGTTACCCCGGTTAACCCGGAAAAGACCCCATATGTAGGCGACTTGGAGTTCAACAAAGTTGATGCCAAGACTGCTAACCTCGCCTTGGGGGGAGCCAAGTTCGAATTGCATAAGCTGGGTGGGGACGGTACCTGTGCAACACCTGGCGACAAGCTCACTGGAGCCGAGGCAACTTCGGAAAAGAGCACCGGTAAAGTGGTATTTAACAATGTATTCGTCAAGCTGGACACTCCCGGCCAAGATGCCACTGCGCAAGGAGCGATGAAAGCGGATTACTGCTTGGTAGAAACCGAGGCTCCGGCGGGGTATGTAAAGGCTGAGGCTACGAAGGTGACTATCACTGCCGGTACTACCGCCACAGCTGGCGGATTGGCAAATAACGCCTTTACCAACACCAAAGATGATTCCATAATTCCGAGCCTGCCCTTAACCGGTGCAGCCGGACGAGTATTGCTGGGTCTGCTCGGCGCAGCGGTAATCGCTCTCGGGATTGGATTTGGTATTCGCAACGCCCGTAAACAATAGGGCTATCGCGATCGTTTATTCACTGCGAATAACCCAATAGGTGTTTAACCAAGTAGGCAGCGCGAACATGGCGGGAGAGCCGCGATGTTCGCGCTGCCTTTTGGGTGTCACTTCTCTTAAGTGCCACTAGTTTTTCCAGATATTGTTTCCGGTGGTGCACTCCCTGGTGCTGCTCTGGCTATCAACCGGTGCTCCCTCGATATAAGAAATTATGAAAAAACAACTCGTCAATGCAATCTTCGTTTCGCTCATGGTCTTTGCGGGCGTGATGACTCTGCTGTACCCGTCAATCGCTAGTTGGCGGATGCAGCTAGCGCAAAACCAGGTTATAGCGCAAAGCTACAGCAAGATACCCGAGGCTAATCCGAAAAAAGAGGAACAGTTGAAGGCGGCGCGGCGCTACAATCAGGCGCTGGCGGCGGGGGCATTGGTAAAAGCCCACGAACGTAAAGCGCTGGGCACTGGTTATATGCGGGCTGCAGGTGAGGAAATCTGGGACTATCAAGATATTTTGCGGATGACCCCGGACGGGATGATGGGCAGGATAAAAGTCAAGAGCGCCGATATTGACCTGCCGATCTATCACACTTCCTCTGACGAAGTGCTGCTTAAAGGGGCGGGACACCTGCAGGGAACCTCGTTGCCCGTGGGAGGTAAAGGAACCCGCGCGGTTATCACTGCCCACCGGGGTCTAGCATCAGCGAAAATGTTTACTGACTTGGATCAGGTGAAAAAGGGCGATGACGTGGTCTTGGAGATATTCGGTGACGTATATGCTTACCGAGTCTTTGAAACCCGAGTTATCGATCCGGAAGACACCCAGGCCATTAAGGCTGATCCGAACCGGGACTTACTTACTCTGATTACTTGTACTCCCTTGGGAATCAACACCCAACGCATTATCGTTACCGGGGAGAGGATCTATCCCACTCCAAAGAACTATGCAGATCAGGCTGGGGGGCCTTCGGACTTGCCGCGTTTTCCATGGTGGAGTCTGGTGATTGCCGGGACCCTATTATTGATTGCCATCTGGATGTGGTGGAACGTGCGGGTTTATAAACGCAATAAGGCTGTAATTGCCCAGAATCCAGACCCGGAAGAAAAGAAAGCACCTGTCAAACCAAGACGCAAGGGGAGAGGAAGGCACAAGGGTAAGGGAAGGCACAAGAAGCCCTGATTAGCATGAGAAAATAGCTAGTAGAGCGCGCTTTTAGGCTGCCACTGCGAGTTAAAGGCACCGGTTAACAGGTTTAGATGTTACTAGGCGCGAAAGATAGAATGACTGGCATGCGTATCGGGATAGTTACAGACTGCTACCCCCCACATATGGGGGGAATAGAAACTCAGACTAGCAACTTGGCGCAACGTCTAAAGGACGCGGGGCATTCTCCAGAAGTTATAACCGCTACCCGCGACGGCTCCTTTGTAGGACGCCGCATCGAAGAGCAAATTCCGGTACATCGCTTAGGGATGCCCACAATCGGGTTTACTCCGATGAACCCCTTTGCGGGCCCCCTGTTTAGAGCTATTTTTCCGCGCTTCGATCTGCTGCACGTACACGTGGGGGTACTATCACCCTTTGCCCACCTCGCCTTACAGGTGGCAGCAGCTAACCAGATTCCCACTTTAGTTACCTTCCATTGTGAGCTAGCGACTTGGGTGCCGCTGCTGCGCGCCAGTGGATTTTTTGACCGCTGGGTAGAGGCGGGAATCCTGTTTACCGGCGTTTCCTCCCTAATGAACTCCCAAATCAACCAGTTACTAGCAGCGAAAAACCGCCGTTCTTGGCCGATCGTCCCCAATGGCGTAGATAGCGATTTTTGGTCCCCAGACCCAAATGATCACGGCTCCCGTAGCGATCAGGGTTATCTCGGCAGGCACGAACCAGCCTTGAGTTCCATAAAACCGCGCACCACCACCAAAAACTTTAAAGCCGTCAGCGCGATCCGCCTGATGCCCCGCAAACGTCCGCTCGCCCTCATCAAATTTGCGGACACCGTAAACCAGCTTCTCGGTAGCCAAGGAAACTTACAGCTACAGATCTTTGGGGAGGGGACGCTGCGACCGGTGCTGCGTGGTCAGCGGCAAGTTAAAGATGGGCAAGTAATATTGCCGGGTAGAAAAGATCCGTCTGGCCTGCTAGCCGCCTACCGGCAAGCGGACTTTTTCATTACCTTGTGCCTGCATGAAAGCTTCGGAATTGCGGCCGCGGAAGCGCGAGCTAGCGGAATACCAGTAATCGTCCGGTCGCAAAGCCCCATAACCGACTTTATAACCGAGGGCGTAACGGGGCTGACCGCTGCCAGTGACCAGGAATTAGCAGAAAAAACCGCCGCTGCCCTCATCGATGGGACACTGGAGCGCTTACGGGAAAACTGTAAATTACAGCCGAGCCCAGTTTCCTGGGAGCGCTGTCTAGAGGCGACCTTAACGGCATACCGGCAGGCAATAGAGCTTCGCCGGAAAAATTAAGCTTTACCGGCCGCCTTTTTCTTTGCCGCGATGATTCCCTCTGCGCGGCGCATGAAATCCGAGAGCCTAGTAGCGGCAGCTACTACTGCCGGCCCGTGAATCCTGCCCGGCTGGCGTCCCATGCGGTCAATCGGACCGGAAACGCTCAAAGCCGCCACCACTTTGCCGGAAGCTAACCGCACCGGCGCAGACACCGAGGCCAGCCCCGGTTCCCGTTCGCCTATTGATTGCGCCCAGCCCCGGCGACGGACTACTGAAAGCTGAGTGGCGGTAAAAGAAGCCCCCTGCAGACCGCGATGCAAACGATCCGGTTCCTCCCAAGCGAGTAAAATCTGTGCGGCCGAACCGGCCTTCATGGACAGGGCTGAACCGGTAGGAGTAGAATCCCGTAGCCCCAAAGGAGACTCGCAGCTAGCGACCACTATTCGCTGATCGCCCTGGCGGCGATACATTTGAGTGGATTCTTGAGTGTGATCGCAAAGAGCTTTCAAAATCGGGCGGGCCGAAGCCAGTAGACGGTCTTCCCCGGCAGCCGAAGCCAGTTCCCCAATTCGCGGACCTAGAATAAAGCGGCCATGCACATCCCGGGCCACCAAACGGTGATACTCCAAGGCGACCGCCAGGCGGTGCGCAGTCGGACGCGCTAGACCGGTGCTATTGACTAGCTGAGCCAGAGTACCTGGCCCCGTCTCTAGCGCACTTAGGACGAGAGTGGCCTTGTCGAGAACCCCGACCCCACTTCCTTCACTTTTATTGTCCATGTATT
>CAMYFZ010000066.1 GCA_947255165.1 uncultured Varibaculum sp. | reverse complement strand
GAATCGAAAAAGAGGACGTGATGGCGGGGCTGACCGCGGTAGTGACCGTGCGACTGCCCGAACCCCAGTTCGAGGGGCAAACTAAGGAAGTTTTAGGTACTCCCCAAGTGCGCCAGGCAGTCTCCAGCGCAGTCACCCAGTGGCTGGAAAAGAAGTTTGCTTCCTCTAAACGTGACGATAAACAGCAAGTATTTGCCCTGATGGAAAAGGTAGTGGGGGAGATGCGGGCGCGAGTGAGCGCGCGGCATCAAAAAGAGATTTCCCGGCGCAAAAATGCCCTGGAAACTTCCTCGCTGCCGGCAAAACTAGCGGATTGTCGCTCCAATAAAGTCGATGATTGCGAACTATTTATCGTAGAGGGCGACTCGGCGCTAGGCACCGCCAAACAGGCACGTTCCGCAGATTTCCAAGCGCTGCTGCCGATTCGCGGGAAAATCCTCAACACCCAAAAAGCCTCGACCTCCGATATGCTATCCAACGCCGAATGTGCGGCGATTATCCAAGTAATCGGGGCCGGTTCTGGGCGCAGCTTCGACTTGGACTCGGCTAGGTACGGCAAAGTAATTATGATGACCGATGCCGATGTGGATGGAGCCCATATTCGCACTCTGCTGCTCACCCTATTCTTCCGTTATATGCGCCCCCTGATTGCTGCCGGGCGGGTCTACGCGGCAGTACCCCCACTGCATCGGATCGAAGTGCCAGCTCAGGGGCGGAAAAAGAAAGAAATTATTTATACCTATTCCGAGGACGAACTGCATGAGCGCCTGCGCTCCCTCGCCAAGAGTGGACGCAAATATAAAGAACCCATCCAGCGTTATAAAGGTTTGGGCGAGATGGATGCTTCCCAGCTCGCGGAAACCACGATGCAACGGGGCAAACGGATGCTGCGACAAATCACTTTTGCCGATGAAGCCGCGCTGGCACAAGCAGAAAATATTTTCGAGCTGCTAATGGGTTCTACGGTAGCGCCGCGACGCGAGTTCATTGTGGCAGGCGCAGACCAACTGGCAGCTGAACAAATAGATGCTTAACAGTTTCAGTTTGCTCCTTTTTCCCCGTTAAGATAAAAACATGTCAACTCTGCGCGAAAGGTTGGGAAACCTACCAGCTGCCCCGGTGCCCCCGGTACACCTGGGGCTATATTGGCGTCCCTCGCGCGAAACTGATTCTTGGAAAATCCGGGAACTAATCCACCTGACCGAGCAGCGCTCCCGCCCGGCACGTCCAACTTCCGAGGCTGAAATCACCCGCTTGACCCAGGCACTGAGTCATCCGGAACTGCAAGACTGCCTGATCGGATTGGATTCGCGGGGAAACCTAGCAGCTTTCGGGTCAGTCACCTTACAGCCGGACGAAAAAAGTTATGCCCGCGCGGACCTGTTCGCAGTTACTGCCGAGCACTGGCGCGGACGTGGAATCGGCAGAGCTTTGCTGGCCTGGCAAGATGTGCGCGCCCGGGAACTGATGCTGGGCTACTATGGCGAAGACTATGACCGTCCCGCTCAGATCCGCAACGTAGTAGATGAGCGCGCCGGGGACCGCCGAATGTTGTATGCAGCCGCGGGTTTTTCTGCTCAACGCACTATAAAAGTTTTTTCTCATGGCTTGGACCCCGCTGATCTCGCTACCCTGGAAGGAAAGTTCCCCACTAAGGATGTACGCATAGTTTCTGCCCGGCGGCTCTCTCCCGATCAATGGGAAGAAATAAAAACCCTCCACGTAGCTAACTCCGCGCGCCTATATGCCGATAAAGGAGATGCTTCCCGCTGGTGGGGGCGGGTAGTAGCGAATCTGGCTCCCAATCTTTCCTTTGCGGCTATCTCGATGAGTTCGGGTCGCGTTCTTGCCTATTGCCTGGTGGTATACCGGAATCTGTGTCAAAGCAGCTGCTTAGAATCCGGGGGTGCCTCTGAACAAATTATTCCGGCAGTAGCAGTAGATATTTTTGGTGATGATCGGCAAAACGCCGATAACCACGGCGCAGAGTTCGCGGTCTTAAAACAAACTCTCTCCCAAGTGCTTTCTGCCTGCGCGGACTCGGGCTATGAACAGGTCTTTGCCGAGGACAACTATCCCAAACTTGGTGACCTCTCCCAGGTGTGCAGTGCCTGTGGTTTTCAGCTGGCGGGGGCGCGCATGATCTATACGGTGGAGCTGTAATGAGCGGGCAGGAATGGTCTTTGCCGGCCGGTGGCGGAAAATTTTCTTGGCGTAGCCTAGGTCCCGATAACGTGGCGGAAATGGGGAGCCTGATCCATCGGATCGAAGAGTTCGACAATCCCCCCTTTCGGACCGCGATTTCTGAAATCGCAGATTTTTTTGCCGCCCCCTCCAGCTGGCGCACTATCGGCGCTTTCGGCCCGGAAAATAACCTGGTCGCCTACGCACAGGTACGTCCGCGGCTGCTAGCAAACGAAGTGGTTTGCGAAGGCGGAGTAGATCCGCGTTATCGTGGTCAAGGACTAGGACGCATATCCATCTCTTGGCAGCGGGATCAAGCGCGTGCCCTGTTAGATCACTCCCGGCCGGGGCGCGTCCTATTTTACGTGGAAGATATCGCCCCGGAACTGTCGCAGTTGCTGCTAGAAGCGGGTTATTCGCAAACTGATTCTTTCGTGGATGTATCTCGCGACCTGTCCCACCCGATCGAGATCCCTGCCCTTTCTCATCCCTTCCACATCGTTACCTGGGATAAAGAGCTCGATGACCTGTTGCGACAAGCTCTCAACCGGATCCTGGAAGAACAAAAACCGGGATCGGGATACAGCTCGGAGGATTGGACCACCCGCCGGGGAGCATTTATCCCGGAATGTTCCTTCGTAGCACTAGATAAAACTACTGACCGTTCCCAGATTGCCGGCTTTGTGCTTTCTTCTATCTACCGGCAAGATTGGACCGCGGTAGGCAACCGTCAAGGATATATAGATCTGCTGGGCCTGCTTCCAGGATGGGAAAATGCGGCGATTTTGAAATCGCTAATCGCCTGCGTACTCCAGGCATTTAAGAAACAAGGATTCGCCACCGCTGGGGCGCTATTGCCCGAGGCCGCTGACCCGGCAACCCGGCGTCTTTTTCTCGAGGCCGGATTTAAAGTCATCGGAACCTCTACCCAGTATGCGATTGAAACTCCCGCCCTGCAGTAGGATACCCGCTCAGCGAGCAAGTCAGCGATTCATCTTTCAAGACTTTTAGGCACGCGAAAGCGGTATCACCGCATTACCCCAGGTAATAGATTTGTCGCTTCAGCCCGCTACCAGAAGCATCTCGCTTATCAGTTTCCGCCGGTAGAGGGAGGGGAGATCCATCTTTGCTGAGGGCACGCGGCGGGGTAGCGGTGATGGCCGCCAAAGACAGGCGGCTTTCACCCTTCAAGAAACGTTGACAACGCACCCCCTGTCCGGCGCGTCCCTTCTGGGGGTATTGCAGCACAGGAGTGACCTTCGCGCTAGTTTGCCCACTACCGGGGCCAGAAGAAGAAATTCCGGCGACCGTTACCACCAGGGAAGACTCTAGGTTTTCGGCGCTAACCAAGGCGGCGGCAATTAGCTGGTCACCATCGGCAAGTTTCATTCCGCAAATCCCCTGACCAGTGCGTCCTTGGGGGCGTACTTTATCCGCCGGGGTGCGCAGCAGTTGCGCGGCCGAAGAAATCAGCACGAAAGCACCGTCATCGCCTCCACTGCCAGCTGCCACCACTTGGTCACCGCTGTCTAGACCGATTATGGAATAAGAATCCTGGGTAGCTAGCACCTGCGGCCGGATCCGTTTAATAACCCCAGCAGCCGTGGCGGCCCACCAAGTCGGTCCTTCTTCATCCAGGGGAACCAGCCCCACTACTTCCTCGCCATCCTCTAAGTTCAGCAGCCGCGAAATTGGAGGGGTACCTCGCAGCGAGGGCGCCGCTGCCGAACGTACCAAAGCCGGAACTTCCAGGGCAGTAAGTTTATATAAAGTTCCCAGGGAACTAATCGCGCCCACCTGGCCGCGAGCGGTAGTTTGGGCTGTAGCAATAATTGCATCCCAAGGCTCGCGCCCTCCCTCAGAAGCTAAAGCCTCATGCCCAGGGAAGCGTGCCACCAGACCGCCGGCCCCTAAAACTACGGTTGCCGGTTCATCTGGGATTTCCAAGGGAGTATCCTGGTCTGCCGTTAACTCAGCCGCGCCCTCTTCTGCCAGCAGCACTGTCCGCCGCGGATCCGAGCGTTTTTGTGCCACTTCCCGCAGCTCACTAACCACCAGCTCTTGCCGTTTTTCTCGGGAGGCAATTAGGGCTTCTAGCTCGGCGATTTCTTCGGTTAAGCGGTCACGCTCCGCCTCTAGTTCCAGGCGCGAAAACTTAGTTAACCGGCGCAGCTGCAAGGACAAAATATGTTCAGACTGCACATCATCTAAGTCAAAAGCCTCCATTAAGCGGGCTTTTGCTTGAGCAGCATCCTCGGAGGCGCGAATAATCTGAATAACGTCATCAATATCGAGGACCGCGATTAGCAGCCCTTGCACTAAATGCAGCCGTTCTTGCCGTTTGCGCAGGCGGTATTGGCTGCGGCGCATTACGATCTCCATGCGGTGATCGAGGAACACCTGCAGCATTTCTTTTAGCCCCAGAGTGCGCGGCTGGCCATCGACCAAAGCCACCGCGTTAATCCCGAAAGAATCCTCCATCGGGGTGTGCTTGAAGAGTGCGGCGCGCACCGCCTCGGGGTTAAAACCAGATTTAATCTCGATCACTAGGCGCATATCGTGGTCACGGTCCGTTAGGTTAGTGACCGCAGAAATACCTTTTATCCTGCCCTTTTGTACTCCATCTTTGATTTTTTCAATCACTTTTTCCGGACCCACCATATAAGGCAGTTCGGTGACCACAATCCCCATCTTGCGGGCAGTAACTCGCTCAATCGAGGTCTTGGCGCGAGTGCGGAAGATGCCCCTCCCGGTTTCGTAGGCTTGGCGTACACCGTCCAGCCCCACAATGATTCCGCCGCCTGGCAAGTCGGGGCCGGGAATAAAACGCATTAAATCTTCAGTAGTTGCCTCGGGATTTTCTAGCAGATGAATCGCGCCGGCCACGGTTTCCCCCAAGTTATGAGGAGGAATATAGGTGGCCATCCCCACTGCGATCCCATTGGCTCCGTTTACTAAAAGATTGGGGAAAGCCGCCGGGAGCACTGCCGGTTGCTGGAACTGGTTATCGTAGTTGGGAACAAAATCTACGACGTCCTCATCTAGATTGGACACCATATCTTGCGCGGTCGGAGCCATCCGCACTTCCGTATAGCGCGCCGCCGCCGGGCCGTCATCTAAGGAACCAAAGTTTCCATGTCCATCCACCAGCGGCATCCGCAGGTTAAAGTCTTGCGCTAGGCGCACGATTGCGTCATAGATGGCGCTGTCTCCGTGGGGATGGAGCTTACCCATAACTTCCCCGACTACGCGCGAGCTTTTCACATGGCCTTTGCTCGGCCACAGTCCCATTTCGCTCATCATATAGACGATGCGCCGCTGTACCGGTTTTAGACCATCCCGGGCATCTGGCAGGGCGCGCGCATAAATCACCGAATAGGCGTATTCCAGGAAGGAAGTACGCATTTCCTCGGACACATCAATATGAGTAATTTTTTCCTCTGCGATTTCCTGAGGAGAGACAGAGGTCTTTTTCCGCTGCGGGCGGGTAGTAACAGAGGTCGCAGAAACACTCTTTGAGGGGGAGCTTGCCCGTTTTTCGTTCGGGTCTGGCTGGTCGAGGGCATCCGCTGCAGGCATGGCTGCAGAAAACAGGTCAGGCTGATCGGGTTCATGCGACTTTTTGCTCACCTTATTATCAAAGCAAAAAACGGGCTGCTAGTCAGATTCGGCTCGCGGGTATGAGAGCATAAGAGGTATGAGTCACCGTGAGAAAACTGCGACTGGAATGCGGATATGGGATATTTTACCCTCGCTTTTTGGGACGCTGCACTGGCAGGAAGAAACCGAGTTTTCTGCCCCGCTGCGGCAGATAATGGGGGAAGACAAACGCCGGTTATGCCTAGTCGCGATTGATGGCATGGGACAGCAGCTGCTTTCGGCTAGGCGGGGGCATATTCCCTTTATGCGGCCTTACCTTACTCAGGCGGAGGAGACCTGGGGACAGCCGGTCAGAACCTGTGTACCCTCCACTACAGTGGCTGCCTTAACTAGCCTGCACACGGGACTTTCACCGGCGCAAACCGGGATGCTGGGGTATCAGTGTTGGGATCCGGCTGCTAGGCGCGTCCTCAATCTGATTACTTTTGAAGGCTTTAAGCATACGGCCCGTTCCTGGTGCGACCAGCCAACCCATTTCACTTATGCCCGTAATGCCGCCCTGGAATCTGTAGCCTTAGTCCCGCCTGACTTCGTGGGATCCAAACTTAGTGACATCACTTTGCGGGACGCGAATCTCAAGGTGTCTACGGAACTATCTCAGCGCTGCGCCCAAGCTGCGACAGCTCTCAAACAGGGTGCCGACTATGTGTATCTCTACTGGTCGCAGCTAGATCATTGGGGGCATAATCTGGGATGGTCTCATCCCCGGTGGTTGCAAGAACTTGAGGCGATTGATCGGGCTCTGGGCGAGCTGCGGGCCCAACTACCTAATGACGTAGTCATGGCGATAACCGCAGATCATGGCATGGTGAACCTCACCCCGGACACCACTATTGATTTAGCTAGCTGCGAGTTGGCCTCGCAGATAGCTGCAGTTTCGGGGGAGCCGCGCGCTCTGCATATCCATCTAAAAGAGCAGTATCTAGGGCAGGATCCCGCCGGAAAACGCTCCCGGAAGGCCCCTAAAGCGATGGTGCTCGCGCAGTGGCAAAAACTGGTTGGCGGGCGCGGTCAAATAATAGCTGATTACCGCCAGGCTTACGGTGATATTAGCGAACCAGATCGCATCGGAGACTTTACCATTTTCGCCAAAGAAAACTATCAGTTCGTGGATTCGCGTTTCCATAGCCCCGGAGTATTACAAATGGTGGGGGTACATGGTTCGCTAACCCCAGCCGAGATGGAAATCCCCCTAATCCTGGTTTAGCGATCAGGCCCGCACTCCCGTACCGATATCACCGCGGCTTGGTTCCAAAAACGATATCGTCCCAACTGGGGATGGACTTACGCTGGGAACGCCGATGCCTACCCTTGTTTTTAGGGACGTTTTTCCCGGAGACGAGAATGGTCTTATCGTTTTCCTCAACATTTTCCATTCCCGGCAGTACC
Source organism: uncultured Varibaculum sp. (assembly GCA_947255165.1). The sequence continues at coordinate 2,163 of CAMYFZ010000066.1, read as the reverse complement.
GGCGCGGCCTCTACCGGTTCGGAGCTGGGGGGAGGAGGAGCGGGACGCGAAGGAGCTTCCGAGGTGTTTTCCGACGCGGAGGCGGCGGGAGCACGCCTGGTCAAATCCAGATTAAGGGCCTCAGTTTCCGACAAAGTCCCCACAAAAGTAGGCTCGCTGCTATCCCACACATTTTCCGGGCTGCGTTTTACCTGTGGAGATTGACTGGCAGGATCTGCGTGCGGGATCGAGGATTTATTCCCGAGCACCGCAGTATCTACAGGGCTAAAATCGCTTTGCGGCGAAGCTGAGGAGGACGGCGCTGGATTCTCTTCTTCTGAGCGCTCTTCGGAACGTTTTCCTGAAAGGGAAACGATTTCTGCCGGGGTCTTTAGCTCCGGATTTTTATCGGCGGGCTCATCCTCCAAATCCGGAATTTCTGCCGAATCGGTCTGGTCCTCGCCAAGCTGTACTTCGGGGGAGGCATCGCGTTTTCCGCGTGCCGCCGCCAATGCTTCTAAAAGAGCCTCTGTACCGGTATCTGGTTGTTGGGGCGGAGCAGGTTGGGCAGATGGCATCGGGAAGAACTCTTCGAAACTCGACACCTTCGAAGCTGGTTGGGAGGCCTCGGTTAACCAGATAGCTTCCTGATCGAGGGCGCTAACTGTAGAAGCACCGGGCTCCATATGCCAACGGGCCGTCAAATCCCGAGCATCCTGGGTAAAAGTCAAAATAATTTCCCAAGGGCCCTTTCCGCCGCGAACCGCATCCCAGCGCAGTGAGTCTGCAGAAACTCCGCGGGCGGCAAGGCGATCTATCACCAGTTCCCCCAGATGGGGAGAATCTGATTCGCCCCCTACCTGGCATGATTGCGCCAGATTCGCAATGTGGCGTCGTTCCGCCAAAATCGGGGTAGCATAACGCTGTACTTTCGCTACCGGCAATTCGAACTTATCTGCGATTTCACTAACCGTGCTGCCGGCACGAATCAAAGATTGAATCTTCCGTGGGGGCACTGTTTTCTTCGGGCTTTGGGGCACCGCCTCCAGATTGGGGCGCTCGGGACGGAGCTTATCGCGTAACTCCTGGGTAATGGCCAAGGCATAGCGGGTGCCTTCCTCATCATTGAGAATCAGCTGGTTACCATCTGGGTGCAATCCCAACAGCTCTAGGTCTTTCATACTCCTCCGTTCCCTTGCTTCGAGATTGCCACGTTTAGGGGAAGTTTTTGCCTATTAGGCGCGGTGTGTCTGTCGTATCTAGCATTTTAGGGCTTGAAGTGTTAATATCCCCGCGTCTATTGTTTATTTAACTGAAGACCAAAGCAGTACTTTTAGAAGGGACGAACCGTGGCAACAGATTATGACGCCCCCCGTAAAAATGAAGAGGAAGTGGAACAGGACTCCCTGGAAGAGCTGAAGGCTCGCCGGGCAGAGGCCACTGGTTCCTCCGAAGTCGATGAGGACGAAAACGCAGCTGCAGAAGATTTTGAGCTGCCTGGCGCTGACCTATCCGGTGAGGAACTTTCTGTCCAGGTGATTCCGGCACAAGATGACGAGTTTACCTGCTCGGTGTGCTTCCTAGTGCAGCACCGTTCCCGCCTAGCGGGAGCCGTGGATGGCAAACCGGTCTGCCGGGACTGTGCCGAATAAACGGGTGCCATGAGATTTTTTCCTTCCCGCCGTAAACGTGTCCTGCAGGGCGAATCTTCTAAAGCCGCGGCAGACCTGAGCGATTCTCCAAAGCTGGTCGAGCCACAGCTTCCTGCGGGATCTAGCGCAAATGATCCGGAAGGCTCTCCAGCTGTTACCAGCCCGCAGCCGAGCGCAGAACCCCCAGAGAACTTGGGGCCTTATAACGAAGGGGAATCTCCCGAAGGCAGCGAGTTCTTAGATTTGGGAGCCATAAGGATTCCCTTGATTGCCGGTTTGCAAATGTTTCCGGTTCAAGATGATCATGGCAATATATTGGCGGTAGAAATTGTGGCGGGAACAGGCCAAATGCAGCTTTCTGCTTTCGCGATGCAACGCTCTGGGGGGCTCTGGGATCAGATCCGCGAAGAGCTTGCGGAACAGCTTAAATCTCAGGAGTACCAGATTTTTCCCCTGCCTGGTCCTTTTGGGGAAGCAGTGTTGGCGCGGCCGATTCCGGGCGGAAAATCTTCCGGGGAGGGCGCTTTGCCCC
>CAMYFZ010000065.1 GCA_947255165.1 uncultured Varibaculum sp. | reverse complement strand
GGAGGAGGGGAATTACTTGGGGGCCCAGGCTTCCTGCCTGAGCCCCCAAGTCCCTAATACAACTCGTTAGGGATCCGAGTAAGGGGAAAATACCTGGCATCCTCCCCTAGGCGCAGGATACCTCCCATAACATCCTCCGCCAGAGCGTCAACTTGCAAACGCTCACCGTCATTATAGCATTAACCAGCAGAAATACCTATGAGTTTTATTAAAATTCCACGCCTAATTGGTAGCTTTTGCTTTTTGCTGCGCCTGTCTTTGTGCCAACGCCTTGCGGGTAAGGACCCCACCCCCACCATTTCGCGGATCTCCAAACCAGGCTTTATAGAACTGATAGAAATTTAGGTTCCCTGGCTGGGCACACTCGTCGCTAAGTCCTGCTAACGCATCGGCAGACGCTAAATAGGGGGTGTAGTTGTAGAGGGCGGCGGTGGGCCAGTTTTGGGGAATAATTTCTTTACTCCCGCAGCGCGAATCTGGACCAAAACCTAAAGTGACCGGTTTGCCCGCTTGCACATCGTATTGACTGGGGTCTGCCTGATAGCGTCGCCACTGACGCGCCGCGTAGTACACCTGGGTGCCGAACCCGTAAAACTGGGAGTCACAATGGGTATGATCGGGACAGCCATACCCCATCGCTATTTCATAACGCCGCGGGGTGAGGCGGGAAGAAGAAACAGTAATCAAGCCCTGTTCCTTTTGCAGGGTCACCAAAATTGCCTTCGGATTAATCTTGCAACTGCGCGAAACCTGGGCGATAACCTCGCCGGCACTGAGATTGTCGCCGCCCTGAACTGGCTGCGGGCAAAAGCGATCAGCATTATGGGGGCGCAAGCTCGCGCGAAAATCTTTCAAGCAAGGTACCGCCACCTCCTGGTTCTCGCGGGCGGCGCTCGCACTAGAAACCCCGGTGCTTTCCGGCATTGCCTTAGCTTTGCCACTGCGGCATCCGTAACCCCAATCCGTGATAAATGCCTGAATTTGGGAGGCAGACAGCGAATCCCAACGAGTGAACTCCGCCTCGCTGATTAGATCGGCGGCATCGAAACCCTCTGCGCTGACTGGGGGCATAGTGGGTTCGGGAGTAAATACCGCAGATTTTTGTTGCTTAACAAACCCATAAATCAGGTTCGCCACCAGGGCGATTACTGCCAGCAATATCACCAATATCAACAGGGCCGCTAGTCGGCGTAAACGATATTTTCGGGCAGTGTTAATCACCTCCCCATTATCCCTATATTGGCGTTCCCAGAGCAAAGAGAGCTAAACGGTTCGCCCGCAAAGTTTCCGCTCGACGTCCTCTACCGTGCCAGATGCACGGGTTGGCGGCTTTCGCTAGACTATAAGGGCGTCGGATCGTTTAGCCCCGGGCTCCAAAAATTGCCGCTACGAGCGGCCTCAGCGCCGACTGGCGCTTCTCGGTCCGGCGTTTTTTACTTTTGTGAACTGCCCTTGCCCACCCCTCGGCAATTCGTTTCCCGGCAGCTAGTTTCCACCAGGTTTATTTCAATCGCAGCGCCCACTTCGTACCCAACTACGCGCACCTGGCATTCTCTTCCCTGACCCCGCGTTAACTAAAATCTAGACATCCACCTCTTTTTTTGGGCCGTTGGTCCGTCTTTATACCTACATTGCTAGATTTACCGACAACTTCGCCGGTTATTGGGTTCTAAAGAGCCCTATATTTCTTAGGAAAATTCAGTACCAAAGTCCCATCCGCCCCATCGATACATCCTCATATTTTCGCAGCTAGACTCCGATTTATTTTCCTAAAAAGTTAAGAGAATAAGAATTTTAGTTTACGAACAAAAGTTGGATACTCTAAGGGGGGATAGTTCTTCGCCAAGGAGGCACCGATGCTGTTCAAGAAGAAGCGGAAAACAGAAGATTTCTTCGACCTGTTCACCAAAGCGGCACAAAACCTGGATGCCGCCTCCGAACTGTTGTTGAAAATCACCCAAGTTGACTCTCTCGAGGAGCGCAAAGAGCTACGTGCGCAGCTACATGATCTAGAGCATGACTCGGACGTAATCACCCACCGCACCATGAGTATGCTTAATGCAACTTTTGTCACCCCCATGGATCGGGAGGATATCTCCCTACTAACCGGAGCGTTAGATGATTGCATGGACGGGATCGACGAGGCCGGGGATTTGATCGTCCTCTACGAAATTCAGGATATTCCGCGGCGGCTGGAAAAACATGCAAACATCTTGCGGGAGTGCGCCCAGGAAACCGCGAAGGCGATACCAAAACTGCGGGGAGGGCGCGACCTCAAAGACTTCACGGTGCATATCAACAGCCTGGAGAACAAGGGCGATAAACAGTACCGAAAAATGTTGGCCGAGGTATTCACGTCCGAATCTGACCCGATCTACGTAATCAAGATTAAGGACGTAATCGAGTCTTTAGAGACTGCCTGCGATTCTTTCGAAACCTTAGCTAACGCGGTTGAGGCTATCTACATCAAGGAGTCGTAAGCCGTGGACACCACCTTGGCCTTGGTGATCGCCGTAGTCGCCATTGCTTTGATCTTCGATTTCACCAATGGCTTTCATGATGCCGCCAACGCCATCGCCACCTGTGTTTCTACCCGCTCTATGCGCCCGAAGTCTGCTCTTTTAATGGCAGCTATCATGAATGTTATTGGCGCGATGTTGGGTACCGGGGTAGCCCAAACCATCGGAAACGGGATTATTGATATTTCCCATTTCACCGACTCAACTTCTATGGCTGATCGCCAGCATGGTCTGGTGATCATATTGGCTGCCCTGGTGGGGGCGATTATCTGGAACATCATCACCTGGTATTTTGGTTTGCCCTCTTCTTCCTCTCACGCCCTAATTGGCGGTATGGCGGGAGTTGGATTGGCTGCTATGATCACCGTGAAATGGATGGGAATCGTCAACCATGTGCTGATCCCCATGGTGGTTTCTCCCTTGCTGGGCTTTTTCACTGCCTATTTCGTGATGCGGTTCTTGCTGTCTGCGCTGCAAAGAGCCTCATATCACCGCACTATGAATAACTTCCGCTTTATGCAGCGTTTTTCGGCGGCGGCAATGGCGCTCGGTCACGGCCTCCAGGACGCTCAAAAAACCATGGGGATCATTACCATGGCACTGCTAGCTGCCGGGTATCACGCTACTGCTCCCGATGGTTCGATGGAGATTCCTTTCTGGGTCAAACTGGCTGCCGCCGGTGCGATTTCCGTAGGCACCTATTTTGGCGGCGGACGGATCATGCGCACCCTGGGGTCGAAAGTTATTGACGTTACTCCAGCTCACGGGTTTGTCGCAGAAGCGACTTCCGCCTCAATTCTCTATATCACCGCGTTCCTTTGGCACGCCCCAATTTCTACTACCCAGTCGGTTTCCGCCGCGATTATGGGAGTAGGTGCTACCAAGCGCCTTTCCGCAGTGCGCTGGGGAGTAGCCGGAAATATCGCGATAGCCTGGGTACTAACTTTGCCGGGTGCGGGTCTGATTGGAGCGATCAGTTATTTCCTGATTCATGCTATCTTCCCCTATTAACGGCTAATCTATAAGTGATGTCTATTTCCTCGTTCCCTCGTCTGAGGACGCACCTCGCGCTCTGCTGCGTCCTCGCCACCCTTGGTCTGGGGGCTTTAAGTGGATGCTCCTCGCAACCGATTGCAACCTCCGAATTGGAAGTTGGCGACTGTTTCAACATGCCCGAGGAAGTGCTCACCGGTACCCAACCCGCCGGGCAGGTAGAGCGGATAAGTTGCCAGCGCTCCCACAACTCCCAAGTAGTGGGAATAAAGAAGCTGACAGGCACCGCCTACCCGGGCGAAAAGCAGCTTTATGACTTAGCCTCTAAAGAATGTGCCCGAGAATTTGAACGCTTCGCGGGAGCCAGCTATCGCGATTCCAAGTGGGATATATATCCGCTGTCCCCTACCGAAACCAGTTGGAAAGATCAGAGAGAACGGAAGTTAACCTGCGTGGCACTCAGCCTGCCGGCACAAAAGGGTTCATTACAGGATTCGGGAAAGTAGTTTCTTAACACCCTTCCCGTCTTTGACAGTAGCAGTAAATATTTTTGTCATGGTCGGGGAGAGATCCAGGATTTACCTCCTAGTAAGGTTTTCCTTACAATGAGTAGTGTCATTACTTAGGTAAACGTAAGTTTTTCTATTAATGCAGCGAAACTTCGACAGGATTATGCCATGAGAATCGCTTTTGCCGGTAACCCCAATAGCGGTAAGACCACTATGTTTAATGCGCTTACCGGAAAAAAGCCAAGGTAGGCAACTGGGGTGGAGTCACCGTTGGACAAGCTGAGGCTAGGCTAAAAAATGATTTTAGCGGTGAGAGGGAAACCATTGCCGTGGACTTACCCGGGGCTTACTCCATGTCTCCTTTCACTCCCGAGGAAAGCATCACCAGTAAATACGTCCATGACGCTAACCCGGACGCCATCGTTAATATCGTTGATGCCACCAATCTGCGCCGCTCCCTCTTCTTTACTACCCAGCTATTAGAGTTGGGGGTTCCGGTGGTGGTTGCCCTCAATAAGAGCGATATCAACGAAAAGGAAGACACCCGGATTGATGTCCAAAAACTTCAGGGCGAATTGGGATGTCCGGTGGTACCTACGGTTTCCACTGCGAAAGAGAACAACGGTTTAGGCCAGGTCTTAAAGGAAATTTTTACCCAGGAAGGACAAGGGCAAAAAGCTCCTTACCTGCAGAAGGATATCGATCTTACCGACAAACAGGCAGTTGATAAGGAAGACCGGCGTCGCTACGAGTTTGTGGACTCGATAGTAGACTCGGTAGAAAAACGGGCAGTGAAGGTTGCTGCCCACACTCGCCAAGACACCTTAGACGCAGTGCTAACCAATAAATTCGCGGGCATAGCAATTTTCGCGGCGATTATGTGGGCAGTGTTTGCGATTTCTCAAACCTACCTCGGTCCGTTGATCGCGGACTGGTTAGTGGGCTGGATTGAGACCTTCCAGGACTGGACCAGCGAACAAATGGAGGACGGCTCCGCCCTCTTGCGCACTATTATCGCCGATGGGCTTATCGGAGGGGTAGGGGCAGTTATCGGCTTCCTCCCCCTGGTAATGGTGATGTACTTCCTGTTGGCTCTATTGGAAGAATCCGGGTATATGGCGCGGGTTAGCGCCGTGCTTGACCCCATTTTCAAGCGCGTGGGTCTGTCGGGTAAGTCTGTAATCCCCATCGTGATCAGCACCGGTTGCGCCATCCCCGGCATTATGAGTTGCCGGACTATCAGGGATGAACGCGAACGCCGCGCCACCGCCATGCTGGCTTCTTTCATTCCCTGCGGGGCAAAAATTCCGGTGATTGCCCTCTTCTGTGGAGCCTTTTTTGCGGGCTCTGCCTGGGTGAGTTGGGTTAGCTACTTCCTGGGGCTGTGCCTGATTTTCTTAGGGGCATTGCTGGTAAAAATGGTAACCGGACACAAGTTTCGGAAAACTTTTTTCATCATGGAGCTACCCCGCTACCGGATGCCTTCCCTGTGGCACGCCACCTTGTCGATGCTAGAGTGCGCCAAGGCCTACATTATTAAAGCCGCCACTATTATTCTGGTTTGCAGCCTGGTAGTGCAGCTAATGCAGACTTTCAATTGGAGTTTCCAAGAAGTAGCAGAGGGCGCGAAAAACACCTCTATCTTGGCCTCGATCGCTACCCCCTTCTCGATATTGCTAATCCCGCTGGGCTTTGGCACCTGGCACCTGGCAGCTGGCAGCCGCTGCCGTGACCGGATTTATCGCCAAAGAAAACGTGGTCGGCACCTTAGCCGTGGTTTACGGTCTTACCCGCTTTATTGATACCGACGAGTTAGCAATGACTGGTGGTGCCAACACTGTTGCCGCCACCATGGGGCTAACTTCAGTCAGCGCCCTCGCCTACCTGTTCTTTAACCTCTACACCCCGCCGTGTTTTGCCGCTATCGGAGCCATGAACTCCGAAATGCGCGATCGCCACTGGCTGTGGAGTGCCATCGGGCTGCAGTTCTGCACCGGCTATACCGTTGCTTTCTTGGTTAACCAAGTAGGAACCCTGATTATTGAGGGTCACCTGGCAGCCGGTTTCGTTCCGGGACTGATTGCAGTAGTCGTAATGGCGGGAGCGATTGCGCTGATTTCTCACCGAATTCACGCCAACTTTGCCGCCAAGTACAACCTGCACCAGCAGGTGCAGAAGGCCGCTTAAGAAAGAGGACGAAAGTTGAGTACCGTTATTGCCAGTCTGGCTCTGGTAGCGATTGTCGGTGGAGCCATCACCTATATCATCAAGGAGAAACGCAAAGGCACTAAGTGCATCGGCTGCCCGGTCGCCTCCTCCTGCACTATAAATACCCAGGTTGCCTCCAGTTCGGGGAACCGCCATAACCTACAAATAGTGGGGATTACTAACCAGGCAGGTGAGCCGAAATGTCACTGTCACTAGCTTGCGAGACAAAGCCAACTTACGACACAAAGGAAAGAATGAATCTTCTGGAAGCCGTCGAGGGTCAAACCTATATCGTGCAAGATATAGACACTGACGACCCGGAGATGGACAGTTTCCTGTTTCGTCTGGGGTGCTACAGCGGTCAGGAAATTACGATTATTTCCCGTAAACGCAAGATGTGCATCGTAGTGATCAAAGATAGCCGGTACAGCATCGATAATCAGATTGCCGCCGCCATTATGATCTAGGGCGCCGGCGGAGTGCCTTTTAGCGATTATTCTTCCCCTGCGTCCAGGGGCTGGCTCGGCAAAAGCACTCCGGGGACCCCATGACCTGCTTCGCAGGTCAAGCCCCTGTCGTATCTTTTACCGGCCGCGCCCCTTATATAAGCAAATATTTGGATTTACCCGAAAAGCTAAAAGGGGATCCCGCCGGTGGATTTTTCCACCGGCGGGATCCCCTTTAGATTTTCAGCTATTTGCACTGCCCCCGTAGGCGGGTGCGGCAATCCTTAGCGAGGATCGTCAGTCGCTAGATCTTTAGTCAGGGAGCTGTCCAAAGGAATGGACGGACCCATGGAAGTAGAGATAGCGATCTTCTTGATGTACAGACCCTTGAGAGCTGCCGGGCGCAAACGCAGAATTTCATCCAGGACTGCCTGGTAATTCTCCGCTAGCTTCTCGGCATCGAAAGAGCTCTTACCGAGCACTACGTGCAGATTAGCGTGCTTATCAACCCGGAAGTCAATGCGTCCGCCTTTGATCTCTTTAACCGCCTTGGCTACGTCCATAGTGACGGTACCGGTACGCGGGTTAGGCATGAGGCCACGCGGCCCCAGGACCCGACCGAGGCGTCCTACTTTACCCATCATGTCGGGAGTAGCTACTGCTACGTCAAAGTCCAAGTATCCGCCCTGAACTTTTTCGATCAGCTCGTCGCCGCCGGCCTCGTCCGCTCCCGCGTCTAAGGCTTCCTTGTCTTTGGGGCTATTGGCAAAAACCAGGACCCTAACGGTCTTGCCAGTGCCATTGGGCAAAGAAACGGTGCCGCGAATCATCTGGTCCGATTTACGCGGATCTACCGTGAGGCGGAAAACCGCATCCACGGTGGAATCAAATTTGGTCGAGGCAATCTCTTTCGCCAAGCGGAAAGCCTCTAACGGTTGATAGAGCCGATCCTTATGAACTTTCTCCGCAGCCTGTTTAAAGGCTTTCGAGTGCTTTTTCATCTGCTTTCTCCTTGCAGGTTGTGGTGAGGGCGCACGTTCCCCTCCACGGTTAATAGTCTTATTTATCTAGGTAGCGTCGGGTTAACCCTCGACTACTACTCCCATCGAACGAGCCGTTCCCGCGATAATCTTTGCTGCCGCATCGATATCGTTCGCGTTCAGGTCATCCTTCTTTTGCTCGGCGATCTCTTTAACCTGATCCATGGTCAGCTTCGCCACCTTATTGGTGTTAGGAGTGCCAGAGCCCTTGGCAATCCCAGCAGCTTTCTTAATCAACTGGGCGGCCGGCGGGGACTTGAGCACAAAGTCAAAGGAGTGATCCTCGTAGACACTGATTTCTACCGGAATCACATTCCCGCGTTGATCCTGCGTAGCCGCATTATAGGCCTTGCAGAACTCCATGATGTTTACCTGGTGCTGCGAAAGCGCGGGTCCCACTGGGGGCGCCGGGTTAGCAGCACCGGCCTCGATCTGTAATTTGATCAGGCCGATTACCTTCTTTTTCTTGGCAGGCATATAGGGTCCTTCTCAATATAATTTCTTGATTTTACTTTCCCGGCGGTTGCCGGAAACTCTTTGCGGTCTGGTAATTTCTCCGTAGAAAAACTGCCAGCACAATCGTCCATTCTAAGGGCGCACCCGCCCTTACAACCAATTTGGACTGCTCACTGTGAGCAATTAAATCTTTGCCACCTGGTTAAATCCGAGCTCTACCGGAGTCTCCCGATCAAAGATGACCACCAGTACCTTAAGTTTCTGCTGGTCAGGCATGATCTCGGAGATAGTAGCCGGCATAGTAGCGAAGGGACCGTCAGTGACGGTAACGTTCTCGCCAACCTCGAAATCAACCTCAATAACCGGCTGTTCCTTTTGCTTGGCCTTGCTGGTCCGCTCGTCTTGCAACTCCGCAGCCTTAATGGAAGCGGGGGTGGGCGCCAACATGGAAACCACTTCGTCCTCGGTCAGCGGCAAGGGATGTTGCGAATCCCCCACGAATCCGGTGACCGCCGGAGTATCTTTAACAACCCGCCAGGCATCGGGAGCATCCTCTACTGCCTCCATGCGCACCAAAGCGTAACCGGGAATCCGTACCCGATCCACCACTTTGCGTTCAGTGGATTTTACCTGGACAACTTTTTCCATCGGTACTTCAATCTGGTAAATCTGATCCTCCATATTGAAGGTGACAATCCGCTGCTCCAGATTGGCTTTCACCCGCCGCTCATACCCGGAATAGGTATGGAGGACGTACCAGTAGCCGGGCAAAAACTCTAGTTCTTCGCGTAACTTGTCTTGTTCGGCCTTTGAAAGCTCTTCAGCGGTGACCGAGGGCGCGAGTTCCTGGTCTTGCGGGGTGTCGGTAATCTCTAGTTCAGGGGCTTCCGGGGTGGGAGCTTCTTGCTCTGCTGATTCTGAGGGCGCGGCTGCTTTCAAGCTGACCTGCGCGTCCTCTTCGGGTAGCGGGTTCGCGCCAGTGGCGGCGCCTTCCTCTGAGGAGAATACGGGATCGTTGCTCACGGTATTTTCTTCCTGCTCCTTATTGCCTGTTTGCAAATGTTGTTACTTAAGTTAACCGCCGAATACTTTGCTGACTACCCAGGCGGTGATTACGTCGACAACCCCTGAAAAGGCCATCATCGCCAGCACAAATACGATCACGACCACAAAGAACGTGGTGAGCTCATCGCGGGTTGGCCAAACAACCTTCTTTAACTCCGCGATAACCTGCCGCACGAACTGCACGATGCGACCCCAAAAACCACTTTTCGCCGTTTTGGCATCCGCCTCTACGGAGGCTGCGCCCTCGTTAGGTGCCAAGATCGTTTCCTCACTTGCTGTCTTGGAGCTCCCGTCGAAGCTCCTATTTCGTCCTGTACCGGGCCCGGCACAGGTTTCAGATTTGCAGGGCAGGCGGGACTCGAACCCACAACCTACGGTTTTGGAGACCGTTGCGCTACCAATTGCGCCACTGCCCTT
>CAMYFZ010000064.1 GCA_947255165.1 uncultured Varibaculum sp. | reverse complement strand
CTCAAACTGCTTGCCTAAAACCATCAACCGTTGCAACCACCCCTAGAATCCGCCGTCTCGCAACCTCAACCTGATTGTGCTTTCTCCCCCATCTTTACTATTCATCGGCAAGTAAGTGCTAAATGGCGCGTTTTATGACAACCTAGAGATATGGAGATTTGGCCAGGGAAACCGTATCCGCTCGGCGCTACCTATGATGGAGCCGGAGTAAATTTTGCAGTATTTAGCGAGGTCGCAACCAAAGTTTATCTCTGTTTAATAGCAGAGGATGGCAGCGAAGAACGGATCGAACTGCGCGAAGTCGACCACCACGTGTGGCATTGCTATATTCCGGGGCTGCGTGATGAGCAGCGCTACGGATTCCGGGTGGAAGGCCCCTATGATCCGGCGCAAGGACACCGTTGCGATATCAATAAATTTTTGCTCGACCCCTACGCGACAGCCACCGATGGCATTGTTAGAGCCAAGCAGTCTTTATATTCTTACGACTGGAATGACCCCAGTGAACCCAACCATGACGATTCCTTGCCGGATATGGCAGTTTCGGTAGTCACCACTCCCTATTTCGATTGGGGAAATGATCGCCCACCCGGACACGACCTCCATAAACTGGTTATTTACGAAGCCCATGTAAAAGGCTTTACCAAGTTAAATGAACAGATCCCGGAAAAAGAACGCGGCACCTACGCAGGAATCGCCAATCCGGTGACTATCGAATATCTAAAAGATTTGGGAGTAAACGCTATCGAGCTGATGCCGGTGCACCAGTTCGTTAATGACTCCACCCTGCAAGAGCGCGGTCTATCGAACTATTGGGGATATAACACCATCGGATTTTTTGCTCCCCATGCCCAGTACCGTTCCCAAGACGTGGTCGATGGGCAAGTTCAAGAGTTCAAGCAAATGGTGAAAAACCTGCACCACGCGGGAATCGAAGTGATTCTAGACGTGGTCTATAACCACACTGCTGAAGGCAACCATATGGGGCCGACACTCTCTTTCAAAGGACTAGACAACTCCTCCTACTACCGTTTAGTGGAGGACGACAAAGAACACTATTTCGACACCACCGGAACCGGGAATTCCCTGCTGATGCGGTCTCCAGCGGTACTGCAACTAATTATGGATTCCCTGCGTTACTGGGCAATCGAAATGCACGTAGATGGTTTCCGCTTCGACCTTGCCTCTACCCTGGCGCGTGAACTGCATGACGTAGACAAACTCTCGGCATTTTTCGATATTATCCATCAAGACCCGGTACTTTCCCAGCTAAAACTAATCGCCGAACCCTGGGACGTAGGAGATGGCGGCTACCAGGTAGGCGGGTTCCCCTCCATGTGGAGTGAATGGAACGGCAAATACCGCGACACGGTTCGTGATTTTTGGCGCGGCAACTACGCCACGCTACCTGAGTTCGCCTCCCGATTCTGTGGCAGTGCCGATTTATATGAACAAAGTGGACGCCGCCCGAATGCGTCTATCAACTTTGTAACCGCCCATGATGGCTTCACTATGCACGACCTGGTTTCCTATAACGAGAAACATAACGAGGCTAACGGCGAGGGCGGAGACGACGGGGAATCCCATAACCGCTCCTGGAACTGCGGAGTCGAAGGCCCCACCGATGACCCACAAATACATAAACTACGGGCACGGCAGCACCGCAATTTCCTGACCACCCTCTTCCTCTCCCAGGGGGTACCAATGTTACTCATGGGAGATGAGGTTGCCCGCAGCCAAAAGGGAAATAACAATACCTATTGCCAAGACAACGAGCTTTCCTGGATGAATTGGTCATTCGAGGACGCCGAAGAGGACGATTATCGAAATAAGCTTCTCGGGTTCACTAAACACCTGATTAAGTTCCGCAATGACCATCCGGTGTTCCATCGTCGCCGTTTCTTTGCCGGCGCCCCTTCCCGCGGCGGTCAATCCGATCTGGGGGAGATTGACTGGTTTGCCCCCGATGGACAGAAGATGACCGAGGAAGCTTGGAGCAATGAAGAAGCACGCTCCCTGATGATCTTCTTAAACGGTGAGGCGATTCGGGAACCAGATTCTCGTGGAAAACGCATTGTCGATGATTCATTCCTGTTACTTTTCAACGCTGACCCCGAGTCTTGCACTTTCCAGGTTCCCGAAGGCTACGGTGATGGCTGGAAGATCGCATTTTCTACCATGGAAGAGGTTCCCAACAGGGAAATCGAAAACAAAACTGAATACGGCGCTGGTGACCAACTAGAGCTACTAGATCGCTCGATAGTAGTACTAATCCGCGAAGTGGCGGAGGAATAATTTAAGGAGATCCCCATATGAACAGCCAACACTCCCACCTGCCCGCGAGCGATAAGCATACGCCTATCAGTACTTATCGCATTCAGTTAAGTTCTGAGTTCACTTTCGAAGATGCCCGGCAGCACCTGGGATATTGGCGTGATCTCGGGATAACGGACCTGTTTCTCTCCCCCATTTTGCAAGCGGTTCCCGGATCTATGCACGGATACGACGTAGTAGACCATAAACATATCTCCAAAGAACTCGGAGGGCGCGCCCAATTTGAAAAACTAGCCGACGCCGCCCACCAGGCAGGCTTTGGGATTGTAGTTGACGTGGTACCTAACCATATGGCGGTACCGACCCCGGTGTGGCTTAACCGTCCCATGTGGTCGGTATTAAAACGAGGGAAAGAATCTCCCTACGCGCACTGGTTTGATATTGACATTGACCAACCAATTCTCATGCCCATTCTCGGCCGGCGAATCGGGCAAGTTCTCGCTGATCAAGAACTCACACTTGAGCAGATGGTGATTCCGACTGAACCTGAACGCGGAGAGCAATGGATTCTGCGCTACTATGACCACTATTTCCCGGTAGCAGCCGGTACTGAAGCCTTACCCTTGGAGGTCTTGGTTGAACGGCAGCATTACCGTTTGGCGCATTGGAAAGTAGCTGATGAAGAGCTCAACTATCGCCGCTTTTTTGATGTCGACACCCTGGCAGCCCTGCGAGTAGAAGAACGCGACGTATTTGACTCTACCCACGCCCTGCTGCTGGAACTTTTCAACCAGGGACATATCGATTCCTTCCGGATTGATCACCCCGATGGACTAGCTGACCCCGCCGGTTATTTCCACTGGCTATCTCAGGCTACCGGCGGCGCTTGGATCGCGGGAGAAAAGATTCTCGAGGACGCCGAGCGACTTCCTAACGACTGGCCGATTGCCGGTACTACCGGCTATGACACTTCTTGGCGGCTGACAGCGCTACAGGTTGACCCGCGAGCATCCTTGCCGCTGGGAACCCTGATGCAGACTTTGACCGGAGATTCGCCTTCCTCCTATCCACAAATGCAACGCGAAGCCAAGGCACAAATAATTGACACTTCCCTGGCAGCGGAAGTACGCCGTATCGGACAGTTAGTGTGGAAAATTTGTCAAAATGATTTCCGCCTGCGCGATTACACTTTCCGTTATCTAGTTGATTGCTTGCGGGAACTGATTATCGAAATGCCCTGTTACCGCGCCTATGTGACTGCTGGCCAACCCGCCCCCGCGCTCTCGCGAGAAATTGTGGAGGCAGCAGCAGGGCGCGCCCTGCGTCACCTGGAACCGGAGCACTCTGACACTATGGCAGTGGTAATTGCCCTGGTACTCGGGGATGAAATCGGATCCGCTGCTTTGAAAGAAAGCGATCTCGATAGGCGAGAATTCCTGGTGCGTTTCCAGCAGGTTTGCGGAGCAGTCATGGCTAAAGGAGTAGAAGACACCACCTTTTACCGTTGGACTCATCTGCTGTGTCTAAATGAAGTGGGCTCTAATCCCCAAGCTTTCGGGATTTCTTCCGATAGTCTGCATCTTTTTGCTCGCGATATTCAAGCTAATTGGCCCGCTACTATGACTACCAACTCTACGCACGACACCAAGCGTTGCGAAGACGTGCGGATGCGTCTGGCGGTAATCAGCCAATACCCCACCCTGTGGGCGCAAATAGTTTCTGACCTGCGTGACACTACCCAGCCTTACCGTCCTAATGACCTAGATGGCCGCAGCGAAAACATGCTGTGGCAAACACTTATCGGCACCTGGGACGATAAAGGGCCGATCCCTCCTTCCCGGCTGCGCAACTATCTAGTGAAAGCGATTAGGGAGCAAAAAACTTGGACCACTTGGACCGCTCCCGATGAGACTCGGGAAAATGAGCTGCTGGATTTTGCAGAAAAAATTCTTTCTGACCCGCAAGTAGCCGAGATTGTTTCTCGCTGGCAAAGCGAAACCGGCTTGGCAACCCGCTATACCATTTTGGCTAATAAAGCTTTACAGCTCACGATGCCGGGGGTGGCGGATGTTTATCAAGGCTCAGAAATCACCCAAACCTCCCTGGTAGACCCGGATAATCGCCGCCCGGTAGATTTTACTGCGCTAGCAGAGACCCTTTCTCGTCTCGACCGGGAAGGTATTGACCATGCAGCTAGCGAGGAAATAGATGATCTAAAACTAAATCTTACGGCAGCAATTTTGCGGCTACGCCGCCGCCGCAGCGAATGTTTCGTCTCTGCCTCCGCCACCTATGAGGCACTCGCTTTGTCTACCGGTTATGCGGTAGCTTTTGCGCGGGGAACCGAAAATGATGGGCCCCAAATCGTTACTCTTGCCCGTCGCCTTTCCGGCGTCCTCGCTCGTTATCTAGGCGATTTCCCGTCCGAACATACCGTGGTTTTACCCGAGGGATCGTGGAAAGATATTTGTTCGAATGAGATTTTCTCCGGGGGAATGCAAAGCCTGGAAGAGCTGCTATTTAAACGGGGCGCACGGATTTTGGAGCGGGTGGAATAAATGGACTTTGACCTTTCTGATTTGGATTTTGAGGGCTTGCCTCCCTGGGAGCTCATTGCGGGATGTGAGCGGGTACCGCTATGGGCGCCGAATAAAAAGCAGATAAATCTGCTGGTCGGCTCGCCTGATAAGCCGCGGAAAACTCCGATGGTTCAGTACGGACAGTGGTGGCTAGCTCCGCGGCCATTGCCCAATGGTACCGTCTATGCATTTGAGGTAGAGGGAAACGGTCCCTTCCCTGACCCCAGAGCGCGCGCGTATGTTCCCGGAAGTGAGCTCTGGGTAAAGACTGCCGATATTGCCGCCCTTAAACGCAGTTCTAGCTGGCAACCCAGTGAAAAACTATTGGGTAAGGTCTGGTACGAACTGCATATCGGGACTTTTACTGCCCAAGGAACCCTGCGGGCAGCGATAGAAAAACTCCCCTATCTCGCTGATTTAGGAGTGGAAGTCATCGAACTAATGCCCACCGCGGTGTTCCCGGGGGAACGCGGCTGGGGCTATGACGGGGTCGGTCTCTATGCTCTTTTCAATCCTTACGGTACCCCGGAAGATTTAGTGGCGTTTATTGACGAGGCGCACAACCTAGGGATTGCGGTAGCTCAAGATCTGGTCTTGAATCATCTGGGCTCTTCTGGAAACTATTTGAGTCAGTTCGGCCCCTATTTTTCTGGTCGTCATATAACTCCCTGGGGCGATGGCTACAACCTTGATGGCCCCGACAGCGCCCCGGTACGGGATTTCTTAATTGGTGCAGCTGTGGCTTTACTGGCTGACTACGGATTCGATGGTCTGCGTCTAGATGCAGTCCATGAAATCCAAGATGATTCTGAGCTGCATCTTTTATCCGAACTTTCCCAAGAAGTCGATAATCTTTCGGAAGAGTTGGGCAGACCACTTACTCTGGTGGCCGAATCTGACCTTAACGATGCCCGGATGGTTACGCCGGTTGCTGATGGCGGCTACGGGATGGATGGGCAATGGGATGACGATATTCACCACGGTATTCACGTGGCTTTTACCGGAGAAACCCAAGGGTACTACGAAGATTTCGCAGACCCGGAGGCCCTAACCAAGATATATTCGCAGGTGTTTTACCATAACGGCACCTTCTCTAGTTTCCGTGGAAAAAATTGGGGGGCTCCGGTTCCTGCCGCTATGGAGCGAAACCGCTTCTTTGGCTTCGCCTCGAACCATGACCAAGTAGGAAATCGGGCTTTAGGTGATCGCCCTAGTGAGAAACTCGCGCCGGGACTCCTGGCTGGTCAAGCCGCTTTAGTTCTAGCTTCGCCCTTTACACCGATGCTGTTCCAAGGCGAAGAATGGGGCACCCGTTCACGCTTCCAGTTCTTTACCGACTATGCGGATGAAGGAATTGGCAAAGCGGTGGACGAGGGACGCAAACGAGAGTTCGCCTCTCATGATTGGGAGAAAATTTACGGCGGCGAAGTGGAAGTTCCCTCTCCCCAAGCTCTTTCCACTTTCTTAAACTCTAAGTTGCTATGGCAGGAACTCTCGCAGGCCGAACATAAAAAGATGCTCGCCTGGTATCGGCATCTAATCGCTCTGCGTCACGAGGGCGTCTTTGCTGATTTTATTGCTCTTCAGCGTCAGCGAAAGCTACTGATCTTAAAAACGGAACGCGCACGGGTAATAGTGAACTTGCAGCACAAACCCACTAGCATTGGCGATCTTATCAAGGACGCGCCACAGGGCAGTTATTTTTCCTTCAGCAACGGAAAACTGGAAAGTGTGCCCTCGAAAATCTCGGGCGAAGATACCCTGCTGATCATCGCCTAGGGCGGGGGTATTGGTTGTCCCCTGCTAAATGCAGTTCCTCTCCCCGGCTTGCCCTATCCTAACTTAAAGCAAGGAACCAGGGCCGACCTAAGGGTGAGTTAGCTCGGTAGTATCCAGGGAGTGAGTTTCGCCCTCACGGAATTTAGAAACCGGATAGTTGCGATGGTACTTGCGCCAGTGATTTTCCCGGGCAATCATTACATAGGCAAAGCGCTTCAGGCCCCGCAGACTGAACCCAAAATCCGCCGGGTAGAACAGGGGATCATGGTTTTTCTTTTGGCGGTAAAGGTCCTTAATCTTCTTTCCCATCTGTTTATCTACATACCGCAGCACTAGACGTTTCGGCAAAATCGAATAGTAGACTCGCTTTCCTAAACGTTGCGGGGGAACCTGTTTATTAAACACCACATCCTCGATGAAGAACTTCATCGGATTCATCCCGGCAGAGGTGTTGTAGTAAGAGTTCCGCCCGATGCGAGGGTTTACCTCGAAACAGTAGGCGACCCCGGTACGGGAATCGACTTTAAAGTCGAAGTTAGCAAAACCGTGCCAGCCTATTCCCTGCAAGAAGCTACTGACTTGCTCATATAGACGCGGGTAGGGCTCGGTAATCATCGCCACCGGGTTCCCGAGGGCGGTGGGAGAATGATCTTCCAGTAGCACCTGGGCGGACCCCAGCATAGTTACCCGGGAGTTTTGATCTACGTAGGCAGTCACCGAGAGATTGAAACTATCGTTTCCTTCTACCCGGGGTTGGAGCACAAAACGGCGGGCATGGGGATTTTCATGAGTGTGCTGATACAGGTCGGCAAGCAGATTTTCTGCTTCCTGTTTATTGGAAACCGTGTAAACCTTCGCTTTGCCCGGCCATTTCAGGCGTTCATATCCGGCACTGGTAGCTGGTTTAATAATCCAAGGGAACGGTTCCTTTACCCCCTCAAGCTTGGTCAGTTCAGCCTCTAAAGAACCAGAAAAATCAATTTCCAGAGTTTGCGGAACAGTTAAGCCATGTTCTTTGGCAAGCAGCGGAAACTTAACCTTGTCGGAAGTATCCTCAATAACCTTTAGGGAGGGGAAGGCGAACGCATAGTATTTTCGCAGTTCTTCCTCGCGGCGTACTATATCGCGTACATTAGAGTCAATATTCGCAATTAGCAGCAGCTTTTTTTCCGGATAGTCTTTTTGCAGCTGCGGAGCTAGTGCCAGCAAGCCGTCAATTAGAGGCATTTCCGAGTCTGGATCAGGTAACGCTTGCGGATTAACCACCCGAGTATCAATAATGCCCGAAGACATTATTGGCCCCAGGATCTGGGTGGTAACGACTGTAGGTTTTACTTTCCATCCTGCGTGGAAGGATACCGCCAGTGCATAGGTGCCAATATCGGTACCTAAAATAACCGGTTGAAACGCTATATCCTGATGGTCCTGCACAGTGCCTCCCTAAAATTTGAGCCACTCAATGCTATCAAATCTTGCCCGTTCTCCCGGGAGGCCGCTAAGTAGAGCCAAGTTCTTGGCATCGCTTTTTAAAGATACCCTTTGCCTAGCCAGCTGCTACCCCAATCGGGGGTACGTTTGCTGCTTGGTCGGCAGATTGTCGGCGTGGCTGCGACTTTAGGATAGTTTTCCTGCCTACGCTGAAATAGTGAATTCAAAGCCGCCTGCAGAGTTTACCGATGCCCTGCTCACCTTGCGTGATGCTGCCTACGATTCTCATGTGGAAGTGAGTGAGATTCCGGCGCCCCAGGGTATCGCTCCTTTTGCTGCGGCAATCCGCTTGGACTGCGGCGCCTTGGAGGATAACCCCGACAGTGGTGGATCAGGACGGCTCGTAATTCTCTATGATCCCCAGGAGCAGCCCGGCTGGCAGGGCCGTTTTCGCTTAGTGACGATGCTAGGCGCGCATGTAGATGTAGATTTAGTTACCGAGCCGCTAGCCGACCAGGTCTGCTGGTCCTGGCTCACCGATTTCTTAGCCCAATCAGATGCTAGTTTTTTTCAGGCTGCCGGATCAGTTACTCGCTCCCATTCGGCCAGTTTTGGCGAGTTAGAAAAACGCTCTGAATCAGCAGAAATGGAGCTACGCGCATCTTGGACGCCGCTAGAAAATAACCTGGCACCCCACGCGGGGGCTATATCGCACCTCCTAGCGATGATGTCGGGATATTCGGTGGAAGTTAGCGCCGGAATATCCCGCCTGGGACAGGTAAAACTGGTATGAGCGAAACCCTTTACCGTCCCCGCCTTGGATCTGTTCCCCTCACTGATAACCAGCAGCAATATCAGGAGTGTCTGCGGGAGTATCAAAGTCCCGGAGAATATATAGCTTTTGATACTGAACGCGCTAGCGGTATTCGCTACCTAGATAAGGCCTATTTGATTCAGGCCAAAGGGCAGAGCGCTCCCCTGGTTTTACTCGATCCTATTACCCTGGGCGATCTGTCTGCTTTTGGTGCCGCCTGCCAAAATAGCACCTGGGTACTGCACGCAGCGAAAGAAGATTTAGAGTGCCTGGAATGGGCAGACTTGCAGGCACCCCGCCTATTCGATACTCAAATTGCTGCCAAAATACTCGGTTTCGAACAAGTTGGTCTGGGCGCTGTTACTGAGGAAGTGCTGGGAATAAAACTGGCCAAGAACCATACGCGGGAGAACTGGTCATTGCGTCCCCTCAAACAATCTTGGCTCGACTACGCGGCCCTCGATGTGGAATATCTGGTGCAGTTAGCATTAGCGCTAAAAGAGCGGTTAGCGGCGGCGGGACGTTTGCCTTGGGCCGAGCAAGAGTTTGCCTATACTTTGACTCACTATCGTCGTCAAAGTGACCCCGAACCTTGGCGACATTTGAAAGGTGCCGGTAAGGCGCGCTCTCCCCGCCAGTTGGGTTTACTTAGAGAACTCTACAGTCGGCGAGACGAGATAGCACAAGCAGCCGATATCGCGCCCCATCGAGTGCTGCCTAACCGCGACCTGGTGGACTTGGTTTTAAAAACTCCCCGCTCCTACCAGGAGCTCACGCAGCGTCCCTTTATGAAGCGCCGACAGCTGCGCCGCCACAGCAGGCGCTGGTGGCAGGCAATAAAGAAAGTTCAGGCCTTGCCCAGTGAAGAATTGCCGCCGAAAGCGCCGCTGCGAGGGTTGCATGAAATAACTTCCATCGCTACCTGGGAAAAAATTGATCCCGGTCGCGCAGCGCTTTACCGAACGCTTAAAGCGGACGTATCTGCCTGGGCGCAAGAAAATCAGATATGGACAGAACTGGCACTCTCGCCTAGCGCTACCCGGCAGGTAGCTGCCTATTGGGAACCCGGTAAAGATCTGCAAAATCTACTGCAAACTGCGGAGGCAAGGGACTGGCAGATAGAACATTTCCTGCCTCGTTTTGAGGACCTCTGTACTCTCTGGGCTAAGAAATAGCCTTTTACAGGTAAATATCCTGTCTAATGTCTATTTTCGGGGTCGCTCCGTTGAAGCGGCCGACTAAAATTATACAAAGACAGGGCAGAAAGACCGTCTTGATGCTCTCGCCCTGCCTTTTAAAAGGCAGGAGGCCAAACCCTCTTTTTTGGGTTTGGCCTCCTGTGTAATGTGGTTGTGGTGGTGTCTTACTCTCCCGCGCTCGTTGGGGCGTAGTACCATCAGCG
>CAMYFZ010000063.1 GCA_947255165.1 uncultured Varibaculum sp. | reverse complement strand
CCCCTCTGTTTCCGAGGGAAATTTTCCTTCCGCGGTCATCGAATCGCCTCCAATTGCGTGAAAATTTTCTTATTTGCGGGATAAATGTCCTTAAAAGTAGCGAACATTTGGTCATAGCGATCTTTGTGTTCGGGATTCGGCTCATAGGAGGCAGTCACCGGAACCAGGGAAGAAGCCTTAGCTAGCGAAGGTATTTCTCCTAGTCCCGCGGCTATCACCAAAGCGGCACCCACCGCTCCTACATCTTGGGGATTGGCTACCGTGTCTACCGGTTTGCCGGTAATATCGGCAAGAATCTGGCAGGTAACTGGGCTCAGCGCTCCGCCGCCTACGAATCGCAACCGGGGAGCGGTCTTGACTTTCTTTTCTTGGGTTTCCAGGAACCAGCGCACGTGGTAGCACACGCCCTCCACCACTGCACGCAGCAGTTCAGTTTTCCCGGTCTCTAATCCGATCCCGATAAAAGCGCCGCGAGCATTCGGGTCTTCAAAGGGGCAGCGATTTCCGTGCAGCCAGGGTGCAAATAGCACTCCACCTGCTCCGGCAGGTGCGGAGTCAATTACTTTCGACATGTATTCGTAGAGAGAATGGAACTCCGATTCGGGGTCTTCCGCCACATCTTTCTGGTCCAGGTAAATATGGATTTCATCTTTGGCCAGATGGTCGCGTACCCACTCCAGGCATTTCCCGGCAGTTTCCATCTCTGCAAAATAGTTGTAATTTCCGCTGATTGCCCCCACTACCGTGGCAATCATGGCGGAAGTGTCAATCGTGATCTTATCGGTTACGGTTTCCACCCAGCCAGAAGTTCCCATATATACATGGGTGTCGCCCTTCCCAGCAGCACCGGCGCCTACCGGGATCAGGGAGGCGTCCCCTCCTCCGGAAAAGACCGGTACTCCCGCTTTCAGGCCGAGTTCACGGGCTTGCTGAGGACGCAGGGAGCCCACAATATCCGTGGAGGCCACAATCGGTGGCATCAGTTTCGGATCTACCTGCATCATTTTCAACATGGCGGGGCTGAAGCGCTTTTCTTTTGAGCGAATATCGTAGAGCAGGGTAGAAAAGGCGCTATCCTCACTCATAGTAAATTCCCCGGTCATCCGGGCAATGATCGCATCTTTAACATCAAGCCATTTGTAGGCTTTGGATAGCTCTTCTGGCCGGTTTTCTTTCATCCAATGGTATTTCCAGACCGGGTCTTTTACCGAGGCAGAAACCGCGCCGGTATGGTAGAGGCTGCGCAGTAGTTTCACCAGGTTAATCCCGGCTATCCGGGGAGCCTGGCCGGCGATTTTCCGCAGCTGAGCGCCGCCACGCTGATCCATATAGGACATCGAAGGATGCACTGGGCGAGTGTTTTCGTCTAGCAGCACCAGGGATTGCATCTGGGAGCAGAAGCTGATTCCTTTGATTTGCGCTAGTTCCGCCTCTGCCTGGGCTTTTATTTGGGTGGTGGTGCTGACCATCGCCTGCCACCAGTCATCCGGGTTTTGCTCGATACCGCCCCCGGCAACTACTTGTAAGCCGTAGCCTTCACTGGCGCTGGCCACTGGGCGAATCTGGTCACTGACCTCAAATAAACAGGTTTTAACGCCGGTAGTTCCCACGTCATAGGTTAAGCAATACACTGCTACCTCTTTTCTAGGACTGACCAGAGGATTTCTGTCATCTGTTCGGCGAACTCGCTGGGTGCCGCCACTTGGTAAAGCTGGGCGCGTCCTTTGAAATAAGGGGTAGACAGGGAATACTGCATCATTATCATGGCGTTATCTACAGCGAAGGCCAGAACCTCTGCGGGCAAATCGGTGCGGATATCCCCTTGTTGTTGTCCCTGCTTGATTAGTTCAACCAGTCCCGCGGCGGCATAACTTTCCAATTCACGGGCGATATCAACGATAAAATCCTGATTCCCGGTAGCGGTAATTTCATGGTAAAGCTGCTGGTATTCTGGGTATAGTTCGCAGGAGTTTACGGTTAGCAGCATCAGTTTATGGATTTTTTCCCGCCCGCTGATTTCCTCTTTTAATATCGCGCCGATATCGGTTTCGATAATCCCGGCCCCTAAATGAATCACATATCGGAATAGGTTTTCCTTAGTTTTAAAGTATTGAAACAGTGACCCGACTGAGATTTCGGCGGCTTTCGCAATCCGGTTGGTGTTCGCCGCCTCATAACCTTTTTCCGCAAACTCGCTGACTGCGGCATCAACGATCCGCTGTGCTTTTTCCGAATCTAACTGGCGGAACCGCTGCGTTGCCCATTCCATGTTGATTGCCTCTTGTCGAATAGCTCTTATCGGTGAGTGACACCTCACTCGCATGGCGCGATACTAGCACGTCTGGGCGTCCTCTAAGTACAATTTCGGTATTTACGCAGGGAAATCGGGGATATTTTCTCACCAAAGCCCCTGTCATCGCAGAGTAAAACGGTTTTGGGTAGGGAGAGCGAGGGTGGAGCCATTGACAGAATCGCCCCTAAAGATTAACCTAGGTCACATTGCTGTGAGTAAGCGCTCACACGGTCCAATGGGGGTCAAAATGGATATTAATCGTCCCGGAGCGCGGCAGGTAACGCGCGAGCTAGATGAACTAATTAAGCAGCCAATTTACTCGATTTCTCCTTCCGCTTTACGCGAATATGAGGACGAATATTTTGGAAAAAAATGCACCAAGTCGCGGCAGATGATCCGAGAAGCGCAAGAGGTAATCCCGGGCGGGGTGCAGCATAACTTGGCATTTAACCATCCCTTCCCCTTGGTGTTCACCGCCGCTAATGGCAATAAACTGACGGATCTGGACGGTAACGAATACCTGGACTTCCTGCAGGCGGGCGGACCGACAGTCCTGGGGTCGAACCCGCCGCAGGTGCGGGAAAAAGTTATTGACCTGCTCAATACTTGCGGTCCTTCCACCGGGCTTTTCCATGAATACGAATACCGACTGGGCGCTCTGGTACGCGACCTGATTCCCTCAGTCGATATGTTTAGGGCGTTTGGGTCAGGAACTGAAGCCTGTATGGCCTCCATCCGAGTGGCGCGCCTGGCTACTAAGCATCGCCACGTCCTAAAAATGGGCGGCGCCTATCATGGCTGGTCAGACCAGCTAGCCTATGGGATTCGGATTCCGGGATCAAAGTTTACCCAGGCCAGCGGAATTCCGTTACGTTGTATGTCGCTGACCGATGAGTTCTTCCCCGGCGACTTGGACGATCTGGAACGCAAACTGAAACACAAGAAACTGACTGGCGGTACCGCTGCGATTATGATCGAGCCCATCGGGCCGGAATCCGGTACTCGTCCTATTACCCAAGAATTTTTACGAGGGGCGCGGGCACTCGCCAATAAATACGGGGCGCTACTTATCTTTGATGAGGTAGTGACCGCTTTCCGCATTTCTGAGCATGGGGCGCAGGGCTACTTCAAAGTAATGCCTGACCTGACCGTATTCGGTAAAGTTATCGCCGGTGGCTACCCCTCTGCTGGGGGACTAGGAGGACGCAAAGAATATATGCGCTACCTAGCCGCCGGTATTCAAACCGGAGATAAAGTGAAGAAAGCGCTGGTCGGGGGAACTATGACTGCGAATCCGCTCTCCTCGCTAGCCGGCTACTACACCATTAAAGAGATTGCGGAGACCGCGGCGTGTGACCGCGCCGCCAAGATGGGGGA
Organism: uncultured Varibaculum sp.; assembly: GCA_947255165.1. Next base: position 6,705 of record CAMYFZ010000063.1, on the reverse strand, counting down.
TCGCTTAACCGATGGGCTGCGCGCCCTCATCAAGCAATATCGCCTGCCGTTCGTGGCGTTTAACCAGCGCAGCGTATGCCACCTGGAGACCGTGGGGACTATGCACTTTGCGATCAACTGGAAGAAACCCTGGCAGATTCCGCACGTGTTGAAAGCCACCAGTGAGCGGAAGAAAGAAATGGAACATATGGGCGCGGCCTATATGGCGGAAGGCATTGTGACTTTGGCGGGTTCCCGGCTATATACCTCCGCTGCTTATAACGAAGAAGATATCGACCGGGCACTTGCCGCCTTTGAGCGGGTATTCCAAAAGGTGGTAAAGCTGTGAACTGCGACGAAGATACCAAACGCGCAAAGCTAGTTGAGCTGTCCCATCAGCTGCTCTCCGACGGTTTAGTGGTGCGCACCTGGGGAAACTTTTCTGTGCGAGGCAGCGCGGACGAATTTTTGATTACCCCCTCGGGGCGTCGCTACGAAACCATGACCGAGGAGGAACTGGCTTTATGCACCGGCCCCAAGGAATGGTCCGGCCCCTATAAGCCTTCCTCCGAGTACCCGATGCACGCCCTCACTTATCGGTTATTTCCGCAGGCGCGGTGGGTGATTCATACTCACCAGCCCTATGCATCAGCCCTGTCGCTGGCGAAAAAGGATTTCGCGTTGGATGACGAGGCGCAAGCAGCGTTGGGGCAAGAGGTGTTGCCGGTGGCTCCCTATGGGTTGCCCTCGACCAAGAAGTTGCACCGCGGGGTGGAAGAAACCCTGCAGCGTACCGGGGCGCAAGTGATTTTGATGAAAGCCCATGGCGCCATGATCTGGGCAGAAAGTGCTTGCCAAGCGCGGCGGCTGGCGAATGCTTTAGAAAAGGTGGCCAAGGATTTGTATCAGCGGGAGCTTTCCTGTCTGCCGTCTTTGTCTGCGCGTTCGCTTACTTCTCAGCGTGAGGGGGAAGGGGATGGCCTGGTCTGGGTTGATGAGCAAGGCCGTCCCACCACGCCCGATGCGGCCACGCAAACGAATCACTTGCGTATTTATAGACAGCGCCCTGACGTTGGCGCTATTGTCACCTGCCACCACGCGCAGGTAGCGGACTTTTTCGGAGGAAAACTGCCCGCCTACCTGGATGATTTTGCGCAGATTATCGGGCTGAAAGCTGATGACACCACCCGAGGTAACGCGGTACTGACTAATAGCGCGGCCTACTGCATCGGGGCCGATTTGGATGCTGCCCACAGTGCCCAGATCGTGCTGGAAAAAAATGCGCTGGCGGCGCGCTATGCCCGAGTTTGCGGCGCGAAGCCTCTAAAGAAGGCGGAGGCCCTGTTGATGCGGGAAATCTATCGACGAAAGTACTCTAAACAGGCAGGTTAAGGCAGGATAGTCGCGACTTTCCTGCAGGCGGGTCTGCGATTAAAGGGTGACCTCGCTAAGTCCGCCATTCTTGACGTCCAGGACAAAGCCGCGGATAGTACCGCCGACAAAGGGGCTGTCTAACAATTTCTTCATATCGGTTTTAACGGATTCCTCCACGTCCTTAAATCCTCCGGGTCTCCAATCGGGACGCTGCCCGGTTTCTTTTTCGATTTGTGCGAGGAATTCTTCGTCATCGGTCTTCGACATCCCACAATCAGTGTGGTGAATCAGCATCACGTACTTGGTTCCCAAGCTGCGCTGTGAAGCTGTCAGGGTGCGGATAGTGTCGGGAGTAACTACGCCGCCAGCATTGCGGATAACGTGGATCTGTCCAGGCTCTACCCCGAGCATAGTTTCCACATCAATACGGCAATCCATGCAGGTTACTACGGCCACCTTTAATTGAGGCAGATGGGGGGCTTCCCCCGGAAATTTCGCGGCGTAGGCGGCTTCATTTTCTAGTAACTGATCAATAGGATCCATGGATTCTCCTCTATTCTTCCGATGCTTAGTTAAATCGTATTAAATCAGCTTGTTAGGGGTGGCATAACCAGGTTATTTTTCTTGAGCGCAATCCCACAGCTTTATAGTTTGCAAATTTGGCCGTTACCCGCTTAGGCTTTTGAGAGTACCTAGGGGCTATGGCGCAGTTGGTAGCGCGTCTCGTTCGCAATGAGAAGGTCAGGGGTTCGAATCCCCTTAGCTCCACGATGAGGAGTCCGAACGGTGAAAAAGCCGTTTGGGCTTTTTTATTAGTGAGGACGACGAAATCGTGCGCAACACGAAGTGTTGCTAGCACGATGCTGATACCCCGGCCTTGTGCCGGGGTATCACCGCTTTAAGCTTTGGGATTCGAACCCGTGAGGGCTGGCGCGGGGAGGTTTCGGCGCAGGGGCTAGGTTTTTCCTCCTGCCCAAGAATTCGGAAAACGTGGCGACGTTTTCCGAATTCTTATGCCCACCGCACCCACTCGGATAAAACCTAGCCCCCCGCGCTCGTTGCTCCAGAGTGGATGCCTAAATGGGAACTAGCTGGAATCTCTTAACTTTACTTAAAGTAGAGGGGCATATTTTTGGAAAGCTCCTTGACGAGACATCCCGAGAGCCTGCCCTATAACCTCCCAGGTAATCCCTTGTTTACGGGCGATAGTGACGGCATCTTTTTCGTCTTTTTCTATTCTCGCTCGTTCTAAACGCACGCGCATCAGAGCTTTAACCGGGTCACCCTCAATAACATAATCAAAGTCTTCAGGCTCTGCCTGAAACTCGAACCAATCTGCTAATTCTTCATCACTCATGTTTTTTCGGGGTTCACTCATTTCAAACACCTCGTATATTTGCTACGAGCTTTCATAGCGTGGATTATTCGTGTCTTATCGGCTATCCCTATTTCTAGTAGCGAGCCATTCCTTGCTGCTCCTATCAGCATTTCAACTTCATTCCCGAGTCCGTACAGTCGTATGGGGTTACGTAAAGAGTGGAAAATATCTTCTTTGCTAACGCCGTGTTTTAGGGCGCTGTCAAAAATCTCCACCTTGTCAATTATTCGGAACAAAAATCAGTTTGTCAATAGTTCGGAACAAAGTCGGGCAGAGTAAAGATTGCTGATATTCAAGGTAGATGTGGGGTGCGGCGCTAGGATGACGGTTATGGATTACCATGATGAAGATTTTCTACCCAGCGAGGAAGAGCTCGATGAAATCCAGGACTTCCTTATTGCACAGTCTGAGTTAGATACACCTTTCGGTAGGATTGCTAAAGCGAAACTGGAGAGTTTACCTCCGGAATCTACAACTGTCTTTTATACCAGCCTTGTACGGGCAAGTAATAATAAAATTCCGGTTCCTAGAAGTATTATTGAGTATTACCGCGGTTTTATGGATAAAGACCAAATAGACTATATGGATCTGAGCAAGCTTATTGTCGCTGACGACTAAGCAAGAAAAAATGATTGTTAAGGATTCGGAATTTTAGCCAGTGAAGGAGAGCGATCGAGATGGAGGATCGGCGTGAAGTCATGTCTGATGGTTCGGTTTATGTAGAACCAACTCCCGAAGAGGAAAAAGACATGGAAGACATTGCTGTCCGCTGGAAGGAACTAGCCCCCGATTTTGCAAAGGATGTCGATGCCATCCGGATGGAAGTGCACGGAGAACCAACCACTGTCCTAGAAGCGCTCTTAGGTTATTGTTATTGGCATAATGTCGAGGTTCCGCAAGAAATACGAGATAGATGCCAGCACTACATAGACCTGGAAATCTTAGAAGTCTAAAAATATAGGCCAAAAACTAACTCACATGCCTGATGGTGAAGGCGGGAGGCGGCGCTAGGATGACGGATATGGATTACCATGATGAGGATTTTCTACCTAGTGAGGAAGAACTAGATGAAATCTGGGACTTCCTGATTGCACAGTCTGAGTTAGATACACCTTTCGGCAGGATTGCTAGAGCGAAACTGGAGAGTTTTCCTCCAGAACCTACGACTATTTTCTGGGTTTGCCTTCTCCAAGCGGTTAATAGAAGAGTCCCGGTTTCAAAAAGCATTATTGAGTATTACCGCGGCTTTATGGATAAAGACCAAATAGACTATATGGATCTGAGCAAGCTTATTGTCGCTGACGAGTAGGCAAGGTGAAGCGAGGGAGTCTTAGTTGGCGGAAGGGACAAGAGGGTCCTCGTTAAGGCAGGTGAGTTTGTTAGCGGGGCTCAATAAGAATCGTAATAGACGAGTTGAGCAGATAAGTGGACAGCAAAGCACTATTCCAGGTCGTTATAACCCACCATCGGGTCTGACAAGCGTGGGGCTTTTTATTGATTATGTTGAATCTCAAGCGGACGGCGTTTTGGTTCCAGAAATTTTACCGTCTGCGCGGATACGTTCCTACGGTCATTCTGAGCTTGCAGAGCTGGAATCTGTGTAACAATAAGCGGATGTCTGCCTCGAAGGCTAGTTAACGCTAGCGGTTGTTGCCATGGCATTACTGCTTGAGATCGGTTCGGCTTCCGCGTCCTGGTCTGGCTGCGTTCCATTTATCGATTGTCTCAGTGCTCCATCCTTGCACGGGGCGGGTATCGGGGCCAACTATCACGTCTGGGGTGGGTAGTTTGTAGCGGGACAGGGAGGCAGGTTTTACTCCGATGCGGGCGGCGAATTGCATTCTGGATAGGTAGTGTTTGGTCACTTGGTTTCCCGTCCTTTCCATGCGGTACCGATAATGGTTGCCCCTAGTCCTGTTCCCCATAGAGCCCAGCAGGTACACGCCATCCAGAAGGGCATATCGCTAGAAAAAGTGAGCAGGGCTAGGAAGATAGCGGCTAGGGGGATTACTGCGCTTATTGCTTTTTTCATATCTAGTCACCTTCTTGTTTGTGGGGTAAATTTAGAGGTGTTGCGGGGGGTTCAAGATACTTGCTTTATTTTGAACCCCCGCTGTCATCGTAATGGTAGCTGTAGGTTAGATTTTGGTTACAAGAAAAAAGTTCCCACCAAACGTTGCTTAACTTTACTACACCCCGTATTACAAATAGGAAAAGGTATTAAATCTCGTGTATGCCGCAGCTAGAAGCTGAAAGGAGATGAGTGGGATGGAGGATAGGCGTGAGGTCATGTCTGATGGTTCGGTGTATGTGGAGCCAACTCCCGAAGAGGAAAAAGACATGGAAGATATTGCTGTCCGCTGGAAAGAGTTAGCCCCCGATTTTGCAAAGGTTGTAGATAACATCCGGATGGAAGCACACGGTGAACCTACCACTGTTCTAGACATACTCATTGCTTATTGTTATTTGAACGAGATTGAGGTTCCTCAAGAAATACAAGATAGGTGCCAGCACTACATAGATCTGGAAATCTTACAACCCTAAAAATATAGCCAGCAGCTAACCCGCAAGCCTGGTGGTGAATGCGGGGGGCGGCGCTAGGATGACGACTATGGATTACCATGATGAAGATTTTCTACCCAGGGAGGAAGAGCTCGATGAAATCTGGGACTTTGTTATTAACCAGTCTGAAATAGATTCACCCTTCGGCAATATCGTTAAATCAGAACTAGAACTTTTACCTTCGGAACCGGATACCATTTTTATTTGCTCCATGATGGAGGCCATCAATCAGGACGCCCCGGTTCCCAGGGGAGTCATTGATTATTATCGTCATTATATGGATCAAGACAAGCTAGATCGTATGGATTTAGAAGATCTAGTTGTCGCTGACGAGTAAGCAAGAAAAAATGATTCTTAAGGACGCGGATTTTTAGCCAGGGGAAGAGGGGGGAGCGAGATGGAGGATCGGCGTGAAGTCATGTCTGATGGTTCGGTTTATGTGGAACCAACTCCGCAAGAGGAAAAAGACATGGAAGACATTATCCAATGTTGGCGAGATATCGACCCTGTGGCTGATGAAGAAATCCAGAACATAAGAATAGACCTGCAAGGAGACCCCATAGGAGTTCTTGAAGGAGCAATTGCAACTATGGGAAGAATAGGACCTATCCCGGAAGAAATCTCCCGGCGGTATCAAAAGTACATAGACCTGGAAATCTTACAACCCTAAATAGAGTCAACAAGACCACCTGCTAACTATCGCCTGCAAAAATCCTAACTTGGTTTTGAGCTAGGGTTAAGGAGTGCAAATCGAATATCAAAACCACCTGGAACCGGGGCAGGGAGAAATCCTGGTTCATGAACTTTTGGAACAGGCTTTTGGCCCTGAAGAGCTGGGGGAGCCGCAAGATTTAATCGCCCAACTGCGTGGTGGGCAGTTTCAGACTTTTTCTGCTTGGGAGGGGACGCGCCCGCTAGGGGCTGCGATATCCTGGCCGGCTACCAGCGAAGTTACTTTGTTGAGTTGGCTGGCAGTCAGTCCCCGCACTCGCGGACATGGAGTGGGATCCAGCCTTTTCCGCCAGGCGATTTCCGCTCTGGAATCAAGCACTCATCCCCTTCTGATTTTAGGAGAGATTGAGGACCCCACCAGCCACTCCGCCTCGGAAGATCATGGTGACCCGAAGCGTCGTTGGGCTTTCTACCAGCGCCTGGGAGCCAAACGCCTGGACTTTCCTTTCGTAATGCCGCGCCTTAGCCCAAACGTGCCGGTAGGGCAGGATATGTGGCTTATCAGTTTCGGAGGGCGCGCTCACGCGGGAATCGATACCAGTACCGGCAGTCTCCAGGGTCTGGGTTTAGCACGGCCCTTAGAGAAGTTCCTTACCGCCTACCTAGAAGACAGTGGGGAAATCCGGAACGCAGACGGAAAATACCGCGCAGAGATAGAAAAAATGCTGGCCGCCGCCGCC
>CAMYFZ010000062.1 GCA_947255165.1 uncultured Varibaculum sp. | reverse complement strand
CAAAATCCGCTGTTCTTTAACGAGAACACCGATATGCTCTTTGGCGACGCGAAAGCCTCGGTAGAAGAGATCGTGCGCAACCTCTAGCCTGGTCCCCAAGGTGCAATCAGTTACAGAAAAATAGGGGGCGGAGTCGAAAGTTTCGATTCCGCCCCCGTTTTCACCTCTGTAGTTGAAACGGGTGAAACCCCAGGGTATTAACCCGTAAATCCAAAATCAGGAAATAGAATTCTTTTGCATGGGGATATTTTTCCCGGTCAATTTTAATTTGAGGTGATCGTCTTTAACTTCCACCCCGCTCAGCTGCAAACTGGCGGGTAAGCCCGTGATCGGAATATTAATCGCGGGTAAAAAGTCCGGTAGATCCAGCCGGGCCTGCAGGCGGCGCGGTAGTTCAGTTTGCAGGGCGGTCGGTTTAATTACCAGGGTGGGAGTTAAACCATCTGCCCCTCCATCTAGGGCGAGCTGCCCATCAGCCAGGATTTCTTGCCCCCACTTCTGGAAAGAAAACGTGAGCTTCCCGGCCGCTAGTTTTACTGTCACCCCGGGAGCCTTCCTCGCTACTATTTGCGTCAAGGTTGCTTGGCTGAGGTTCCCTTCCGCGCTCAGCTGCCCAATGCTATCGATATTTAGCCGCCCGGCGGTGAGGGCCACTTGATTCAATTGAGCGCGGATTCCACTTATCGGGATGGCGCCCCCCTCGGCAGTGATATCTAGGCGGGGGATCTCTACGTCCACCTGATTAATATTCCCCGCGATTAGGGAGGTCAGGAAAGGCAAGTCATTAATTTTAACGGTGGAATTTTCTGCTCCCCGTTTCGCTAATGCCCCACTGCCTTCATTTTCTGCCCACCAGCAAGTTACCCGATCTAGCACTCCTAAAAGGAGTGCCAGCACAGCTATTACTATTAATAATCGCTTCAAACTTCGCACCTGTTCAGTATAGAGTGCAGGTGCTAATTCCTAGGCAGAGATGCTAATACCTTGATAGGCAGACAGCACAGCTCCGGTAATGGCTAGGGGAAAGCTATTTGTCGATTTCTTGCTGCAGCGGGCCTAGGAGTTCCCGCTTAGGGTTAGCCCCCAGGATGCCGCGAGTGATTTCGCCATGGTTAAACACCATAAACATCGGGATGGAGTTAATCCCGTATTTGGCGGCTAGCTGGGGGTTTTCATCGATATTGACTTTGACCACTTTAGCTTTGCCAGCAACCTCGGAGGCTACTTCGTCAACAATCGGACCCATTTGGCGGCAAGGCCCGCACCAGGGGGCCCAGAAATCAACCAAAACCGGAAGTTCAGATTTCAATACTTCCTGGTCAAAATTATTTTCGGTTACTTCTAAAGGTTTAGTCATTTTCTATTTTCCTCTCTAAATGATTAAGAATAAGTCTTTAGTTTGCCAGGGAACGTTCGGCATCGAGGGCAGCTCGGCAGCCTGAGCCCGCAGCCGTAATTGCCTGTCGATAGGTGTGATCTACGAGGTCTCCGCAGGCAAAAACCCCGTTAACATTAGTGGCGGCACCAGGTTCGTTAACCTGCACATATCCCGCCTCATCCAGACCTACTTGTCCTTTAACTAGCTGGGAGCGTGGCTCGTGACCGATCGCCACGAATACACCGGTGGCATCCAAAGTGCTTTCCGTGCCGTCTACCGTGGACTGCAAGGTAATCGATTCCACTTTGTTTTCCCCATTAATTTGGGCAACAGTGCTGTTCCAAGCGAAATCAATCTTCGGGTTGGCCTCAGCACGTTCAGCCATAATCTGGGAGGCACGCAGCTGGTCGCGGCGATGAACCACCGTAACTTTCTTCGCGAACTTGGTTAAGAATAGAGCCTCTTCCATAGCGGAGTCGCCGCCACCCACCACCGCCAGGTGCTGATCTTTAAAGAAGAAACCGTCACAGGTGGCGCAATAGGAAACGCCGCGTCCCGATAGTTCCGCCTCGCCAGGAACGTTTAGTTTGCGGTACTCCGAACCCATCGCCAAAATCACGCGACGTGCGAAGTATTCGCCCTCGGAGGTGACTACCTTTTTCTCTTCTCCCTCTAAGGAAAGCTCTAGGGCGTCCTCATAAAGAATTTCGCACCCGAAACGCTCGGCCTGAGAAAGCATATTTGCCATTAGATCCGGCCCTTGAATCCCTTCAGGAAAACCGGGAAAGTTTTCTACTTCGGTAGTGTTCATCAGGGCGCCACCGGCGGTTACCTCCCCCGCGATTAGCAGGGGATTTAGCCCTGCCCGGGCAGTGTAGATTGCTGCCGTATAGCCGGCCGGTCCGGAACCGATAATGATAATGTCGCGTACCGACATGGAACCTCCTAGATCAGGGCCTGTGCGTCGTTTTTACTAAACCTATTTTCCCAGCTTAAACGACCGGGCCGCAACCAGTTAATGCAGTGAGCGAAACCCAGCAGGCTATAACCGCCTAGGAAACCGCGATCTCAGAAATAGTTGCCCGGTTATTCCCGGTGTTATCAAGAGGAAGTTCGGGGAACCATAAGATCAGGGCATGGGCATTAGCTTTGGGGTTAAGTTTCAGGTCAACCGTATCGGAAAAAGCGCCCGTAGCTAGGACTTTACCGTCACGCGGGAGTCCGGATTCCGGTAGGGAACGCACCTCGATTTTTCCGCCTTGCGCATTAGTTTTTAACTTAATCTCAGAAATATTTGCCTGTTGTTTCAAAGTCACAACCACTCCAAAACCGCTGCGGTCTCCCAGCTTCGGGTTACGGAAGAACCGCGAGCGCCACCAGGTATTTTCGTTACCATCGATCATCCGGTCAGCGAGCTCGGGATGCTCGGTGTCATTTCCTTCCGCATCTATAGAAGCCACCCCGGCGATTTCGGCAGGTTTAGTTACCGGAGCCGGCTGGGGGGCAACTTTTTGGGTTTGGGTTTGCGAGGGGGACGGCTCGGCTACCGGCGGGGTATGGCGCGGCCAAAACACTAACACCGCCACGGACAGGGAGAGGACAATAGCCATCCCCAACAGGCTAGAAACGATCAGTCGCCTAGTAGCGTTAACCGGCTCTAAATCGCGAGGAGACAGGCGTGAAAGTCTGTCTTGTCGGCGCTGTTCGCGCTGGCGTTGCCGCTCGGCTCTACGAGCCGCTTTTTGAGCGTCCCTAGTTACTTTTTCTGCCAGTTTTGCTTGCTGTTTCGCCGCTTTTTTCGGATTTTTCGAAAACTTCTGTTTCTGGGGCGAGGATTTAATAGCGGCTTCCCCGGCGGCGACATTCGGGTCTGCCGTCATAGCCTCTAAATCGGTAGCTAACGTAGGTATTTGTCCTGCCGGTTTTCCTTTTTTACCTGCTCCTAGACGCCCCAAGAAATTTGGGGGCTGCGAAGGGGTCTCTTTCGGGTCTGGCTGAGAGCTGACCGCTTGCGGCACCCAGGCATCATCCCCCGCTTTTTCTTCCTGCGGATTTAGATTCATCTGCTGCATCTCGGCTAGGGGGATCGACTGAGTCTTTGCTGACTCCTCAAAGGGTTGATCACGGTGTCCCGGGATTTTGGCTGCTGGGGGCAATACCGGTTTCATGGCTCGAGGGGAAGAAGCCTCCATAGCTAAAGTATTATCCCGAGGCTTTCCCTCTGCATCCTGTTCTTCCGTATTTTCACTAGCAGTGGTCGGCCTGGGGGTATCGGTACTGGTAGCAACGGGCAGGGACACGTTTTCGCTATCGTTTCCGGTGTTGTTTTCTTCCTCGCCGCTATTTTGCGAAGAGCGCACTTGGGGCGAGGACGAGCCGTTTTGCTCTTCGGGATCGGTGGTCTCTTCCTCTGCCGGCAAGGTTTCTTCATTCATTTTTTTATCCTTCACAGCATCCCCGCTAGCGGTAAGGGTTGGTGTTTCCTCAGGCGTTGAAAGCTCCGTTGGAGCCGGAGTGGGTACCTCCGCTGACTGTCTACCGGTAGGGTCGCCCTGTTCATCCCGGGTAGTTAACCAGTTTGCTACCGGGTCCAGTTCGGCTGATCCCAGTTGCTCGCGGATAGCTTGGCACAGGCGAGGAGACGGCATTGCCGCTCCTGCCAGGGCAACCGCATCTAAATCCACATCGCTGCCGTGATGGAAATTAGAAGGCGGAAGCGGCTTTTCACCAGCTGTTGCTTTCGTAAACTGGTGGCGATCACCGCTAGCCAGGAAATAGAGCAGCTCTAAAACTTGCTGCCCATCGCGGGTTTGGGTCGCGATTAAGTCAGCGGCGGCGTTTTGATCGGCCACATCCAAACGGATAATCACTTTCCCGGATGGCGATATTAAAATATGGGCAGGATCGATGGCCCCATGCGCTAGGTTTGCCTCATGAAGTTGGGATAACCCTGCGCTCACCTGCGAAATCAAAGAATGGATTACCGGTGCCGGCATTCCGGATCCTACTAGGTCACTGAGAGGACGGTCCGGGGTGGCCTGCAATAAGACTGCGTCTACCGGATCGGTGCTGATCCAAATAAATTCCTGGAAACCCGGGGCGCTTACTTGTTGCAGGCGGGCATAATACTCGCGAGTTTTTTCCCGGTTTCCTTGCAATACCAGCAGTTCGGCAGGTTTTTTGCTTTCATCACTAACCGCCCAGGCATCCTTTTCCGGTAAAAATTCACCCGCTAGGCGTTGGTTGAGAGTCAGCAAAGAAAAATGTTCCTGACCGGGGAAATGCAAATTCATACCGGATTGCAGATTAACGTACCCATCGGCGTTATAGCTGATAGCTGTCACCTCGGGTTCACGACGGTCACTGGTCACGTGGTCCTCATCTTCCTTGCTTAGTTCATTTTGAGGCTGCAAATAGGATTTATTTTCGGTTTCGCGAGGATGCGTTAGCGCTTTAGCCTGGGCTTGCGCGTCTTCGTCCTCCCCTATGGTTGCGAGATTGCTTTCATCTTGCCTCGAGTTTATCGCCTCTTGCTCGCTAATGCCCTCCGGCGAATCTAGGCTAGGAGTCGGAACTGGTTCTACCGGGGCATAAGCGAGTATCCGAGGTAACGGCCTCCCTTTGCTGAGCTTTGCCCAGATGGGAGCCGCCAGTAGGGAAAGCGCGGGGCAGCGCCAAACTAATAGTAGTCCCAGGTAAACCAGGGTCATGACTGCGGTTACTACCATTACCCGCGCCAAAGCTCCCGTCATATGTACCAGTGCGGGGTCGCTTTGGGAACCAGCTAGTGGCCCCCAATAATGCAAAATCAACCAACCAGCGCAACCGCTCCCTAAGGTCGCTAGGGTAATGGACACCAGCGAACGCCCTAGTTGAGCAGTAAACCTTAAAGGCAGATGTTTGGTGTGCAGATGCCAAATTGTAAGCGCCGATCCCACCAGGTAAGACAGCTGCATACCGGCGGAGGCTCCCATCACCCAATATTTGACCGGTAGTAGCAGCACCGTTAGCCCGCAAACAATTAGGGTGGAAATAGTCATGGGGATTTGTACCAGGAAAGTGCTGCGGGCATCGGCAAAAGCCAAAATTAATCGCTGCGCAAGGTTAAAGAATCCCAGGAAAGGAATTCCCAACGCCATTACCGCCAACACCTCCGCAAAGGCCTGCACCGAGGCGAGAGGGGTGGTGGGCATAATGAACTGCATAACTGGCAGGGCTAAAACCACTATTAGTACCGCACACAGACAGGTGATTAAAGAAACTCCCTGCTGGGTGTTAAGGAATTGGGTGCGCAGGCGAGATAGCTGTCCCACGGCCACCATGGCGCTCATAGAGGTAAACATGGCGGTAACTACCGAGGTCACAATCATTGATTGCGGAATCATATATACCGTAAAGGCAGTGTTATAAGCAGTGGTGGTGGCGATAGTTACCTGATGTTTTGAGGCATAGCCGTTAGCGGCTGCCGCAATATTTGAAATTGCTAAAAACCCCAGTTGGGATACACACAAAGCCGAGAATGCCCAAATAGCGGTGCGAGATACTTCCCCCAGGCCATAGCCGCGAATACCCCAAACTAGACGCATTTTAAAACCGGTGCGCCGCAGCGGAATCAGCAAAATTAGTGCCTGGACCACGATTCCTAAGGTGGAAATACCAGCCAATAAAATCACGGGTTCGCCGGTCCAAACGCTGGGGTCTTTAGCCCAATCTGTTTCGCTGCCCAGTACTCGCCAGAAAACAAAGATTCCGGCAATCCCCACCACGTTATTAACTACTGGTGCCCACATATAGGGGCCGAAGGAGCCTTTAGCGTTTAGGAATTGCCCCCACAGGGAATAGAGGCCATAAAAGAAAACCTGGGGCAGCGACCAATAAGAAAAAGTAATCGCCAGTTGTTTCCATCCTGGATCCAGTTTCGCGGCAAATAAAGTGACGAATACCGGGGCGAGGGCCACGCATACCAGAGTTAAAATCAGCAGTCCGGTGGTGAATAAGGTAAGCAGCCGATTAATAAACTCATCAGAGTTTTTGCGTTGCAAAGCCCGCACAATCTGGGGAACCAGTACCGCTGAAAGAATAGAGGAGGCCAGCAGATTGTAAATAATATTGGGAAGGCTATTAGCGGCCTGGAACGCATCATTAGCTCCGATTGAACCGATGAGCGCGATTAGTAGTGCCGCCCGCACAAAACCGAGCAGCCGGGACACCATGGTTCCAGCTAGCATTATTCCCGAGGCACGAGCCACATTAATTTTCTTGATGCCTTTGATTTCTGGGTCGGTTTTTTCGTTCTCGCTGCTCACTGCCTCCTCCTTTGCTTTAGTTTTGTTCCATCCGGGTGCCTCGGCGGAAATTAATAGTCAAACCAACTATAAAAATCGCTGCCGCGGTAAAAATAAAACCAAGAAAAATTTTATCTTCCCAACCGGTGCGAATACGCAGGTCAATTTGTTGTTGATGATCAAGAACTAGATTACCGGTCTGCGGAAGGATCGCCACCTTGGCGCGGACGTTACCATTGCGCACCGCAGTAATCGGAATCTTTACGGTTTTAGATCCTTTGGGAGCTAAGCTAACCGCTACTGCGTCATTGGCTCGCAGGCGGGCATCTGTTGGTTGCAGCTTTAAGCGCACCTTGACCTCGACTGGGAGTCGATTTAGCACTTTAATCGGGATTTGAGAATTACTGGAAAGCAAATTTATTTGGGAGGAAGTCTGAATTTCTACCGCCCGCGCCAACAGGTCGAGCTGTGCGCCCGCGTTAGTGAGCGCTTGGTTGCGTTCCGCACTGGTCATTCCGCGCGAAGTGGAAAGCAAAAGCTGCTGATACACCGGGACAGTTATGCGCTGGTGATCTGGAGTTATCTGCTCCAAGGAGGGTAGTACTCGTTTACGGGCAGTATTTAGAGATTTAGTGGCGCTGTGCAAAGAGGTGCCGGCGACCCCTAAAGATCCGGGAGCAGCCGGCGCTAGGCTTTGGATTTTGGGATCGTTACCCAAAGTTACTCGGGTAGGATCGGCGCCCAGCGCTTGCGGTAAAGCGGTTCCCTCTACCCAAGAATCGCTAAGAATCTTGCTTAAACGTTTTTGAGTAACCGCAGAATTTAGGGCTCCATTAGGCAAAACCGCGTTAATCAGTCTGGGTTGCTGGGGTCGTTCGCTGGCAATGGCTGCCAGCATAGCCCTGGCCACCTGGGTGTTAGTAAACGCTTCCTCACTAGAGGTGGAGGCCAAAATTGCTGATAAAGCCCCATGATCTGCCAGGAAACTGCGGGCTTTATCCCCATCTTTAGCTTCCCCCAACAGATCCGGTTGATAGTTGTAGCTTTGAGTTAGGGGCAACCGGTCCCCGCCGGTAACTATCGCGCAGCCCCCGCTCAATCGGGTAGCGGAGTGCTCACAGATGCCGTCTGTACGTCCGACCCAGTAGGGATTGGCCAAAAAAATAGTACTGGGAGCCAGGGATACTTGGTTTTCCAGCAAGGCTCCCACTTGGCGGTTTCCTTCCGCTGCTTTCGCCAGTGCATCTTGATCCAATTGCACTAGGTCAGGTGCTCCCCATAGGTCTAGCGACAGGCTAGCGCCTTTAGCTTGCGCAGCTTTTAGGGCGTTAAGCATCACCGGGTCAAGACTAAGGGGGATAGGTTTTTCCGGTAAAGGAGCAAAACTACCGGTCAAGAGGGGAGAGTTAGAGTGCAAAAGCGCGGGATCCACCACCCAAGTGATCCCCGCTGTTGACAGGTCACTTAAAATTTTTGCGTTCTCGCCTACGCTTTTCAAAGGCGTGGCCACCTGGCTGGTTGCTTGGTTACCGGCAGTAGCTTGACTGCCTGCCCCGCCCCTGGCTAACCATTTGACCATTTCGGGCGAAGAGGCTGATAGGGGAGCGATTATCGCCAGGGAACTTCGTGCCTGCGGTTTTTCTGCCGGTGCATACAAAAGCAGGGAGCGAGCAGGCACCATATTTTTTCTTTTTACGTTTTCGGCGGAAACGCTCACCTGCACCCCCAGACTTCCCAAACTATTTTTATTGAGGGCAGGCAGGGCATTTGTGGGAATCTCGACTTTATAACTAACCGTTTTCTTCGCTGCCACCTGCGCGAGGGTTTCACTGCCTTGTCCGCGTAAAACGCCCATCCCTTTATCGGATTCGCCGCTAACCCAGGCGCGAATAGTCTCCGCGTCTCCTCCCAATCGGGAAGTAGTAGCTACCTGCACTGTTACCTTATCTAAAGCAGTGTCGGTATGGTTGCTGACGGTTCCCGCTACCGTAATTTTTTTTACTCGCGCCTGCGCATCCTCTTGATAGGACAGGGTGTCGGGGCTAATAGCGGTAATGGCAGCACTTAGATTCGGTGCTGGCGATTGCGGGTCAGCGTTAGCTGCCAGGATGCTACCGGGTATCAGGGTGTAGGTAAGGGTGAGTAAAGCGGTGAGAAATACCCAAAAAACCCTGCCCCCCAGCCGCGAGATAGCCACCTTAGTCCTCTATTTCTAATAGTTCCAAGGCGGTAGCCACCACTTTGCGTTCATTAGGGTAAACCAGGACTTTGGAGACCATATCCAGAGGAACCCAAGCGGCGGCCTCGGCTTCATGATCAGGATCATTATCGACGGTAATAGTGCCGCCCGTGGCCTCTAACAGGTAGTGATGTACCACTTTATGAATCCGGCGGCCTGCCCCGGCGAACCAGTAGTCGATAGAGATCAAAGGAGCAATCACTTTTCCTTTGATCCCGGTTTCTTCAAAAATTTCTCGGCGAGCGGCTTCTTGGGCGGTTTCCCCCGGTTCTAAATGCCCTTTAGGCAGGCACCATTCGATATTGCCATTGCGGTTGCGGCGCGCGATCAAAGCCACGAAAGCCTGGCGGTTTTCAACTTTAACTATCAAACCGCCGGCAGAGGTCTCGTCAACAATTGGTAGCGAGGCGGCGCGGCGCGACCCTGCGCGGCGACGGCGACGATACGAATTGCGAACGGACATATCTTTAATGCTACCTTGCACCCTTAACAGGGGGCGAACAACTTGCCACTTGGAAGACGGGTAGGCTTTCTGGCAATCTGGAAACAATGAATAAGAATTTGAAGTTAGCTACTGATCCCGCTGGCCCGGCTGCTAGCCAGGTGCAGCTGCCGGAAGACGCGGCCAGCGCTCTGGGGAACATGTTGCAGGCCTTGTCGAAGCTGCCGGCGGTTATTTTAGAACTAGCGGAGCTGTTTACTGCGAAAGGCGAAGAACTTTCGCTGGTGGGCGGGCCGGTACGCGATGCCATGTGTGGCAGAAAACCCCACGACTGGGATCTAGCTACTTCGGCGCGTCCAGATGAAACCGAACAGATTTTGAAAAACTGGGCGGGCAACGTGTGGACAATGGGCAAAGAGTTCGGCACTATTGGGGCTCATAAAGCGGGTTTAACCGTAGAAGTAACTACCTATCGCAGCGATAAATACCAAAAGGATTCCCGGAAACCGGCAGTTCAGTTTGGGGATACTTTGGAGGGCGACCTGACGCGCCGGGATTTTACAGTCAACGCGATGGCGCTGCGCCTGCCGGACTTAACTTTGGTTGACCCCCATCAAGGGATAGCTGATCTAGTTGCCGGGCAGTTGCGTACCCCGGTGTCCCCCGAACAGTCTTTTGATGATGACCCGCTGCGGATGATGCGTGCCGCCCGGTTTGCTTCCCAACTGGATTTTGATGTGAGCATGCCGGTGATGGCGGCGATGGAAAATATGGCGAGCCGCATCGAGATTGTTTCCCCTGAACGGGTGCGCGCCGAACTGGAAGCCTTAATGGTAGGGAAAAATCCGCGTAAGGGCCTAGAACTGATGGTTTATACCGGTCTGGCGGCGATGGTGCTACCGGAAGTGGCGAATCTGCGCGCTACCGTTGACGAACATGGTCGCCACAAGGATGTTTATGAACATACCTTGACCGTAGTTGACCAGGCGATTGCTTTAGAGACCGGTCCAGACGGGGAGGTACCGCGTCCCGATTTTATTTTGCGGTTCGCTGCCCTCATGCATGACGTGGGCAAACCCGCTACCCGCCGCTTTGAAAGCAATGGCACAGTTTCTTTTCATCATCACGAAATCGTGGGGGCCAAACTTACCCGTAAACGGATGCGCGCCCTCCACTTCGATAAACAAACCATTAAAGACGTAACCCTGCTAGTTTCCCTGCACCTGCGCTTCCACGGCTACGGAGAGCAGGCTTGGAGCGATTCGGCGGTGCGCCGCTACGTGTCTGATGCCGGAAATATGCTCACCCGTCTGCACCGCCTCACCCGCGCCGATTGCACTACTCGGAATCGTCGCCGCGCCGCCCGCCTAGAGCACGCCTATGACGACCTGGAAAAACGAATCGCCCAACTGGCAGAAAAAGAGGAGCTTTCCCGGATTCGCCCCGAACTAGATGGGGAAGAAATTATGCAGCTTCTGCAGATAAAACCGGGTCCGCAGGTCGGTAAAGCTTATAAATATATGTTGAATTTGCGCCTAGAAGAAGGCGAAATCGGTAAAGAGGCCGCGCGCGAGCGGTTGCTTACCTGGTGGGAAAATCAGTCCTAGTAGTAACCCGTGTCTAAACGGCTTTTAGAACCAGTTTTGCTAAAAGGGTAGCGCGCCGTACCAGCCAAGTTCGGTAAGCTAAGGACATGAACGCCGCCGCGCCCTACCCGGGCTTCTTTATCTCCTTCGAGGGAGGGGACTATACCGGGAAATCTACCCAGGTGAAACTG
>CAMYFZ010000061.1 GCA_947255165.1 uncultured Varibaculum sp. | reverse complement strand
AAGAAGGCTGCTGGTGGTAAGCAGGCGGGTGAAGGTGCGAAGTCTGGTAAATCGGCTAAGAGTGGTGAAGCTGTTGGTAGTGGCGCTACCAGTTCTGCTTCAAAAACGGTTTTTAAGCTGGACCCGATCAGTCCGGAAAATGTTGGTGATGAGCAGATTGCCCAGTTAAGAAAGATTTATAAAGAGTATGGTATGGACGATGCTCAGATTGAGCAGTGTATTAAGAAAGTAACCGACGCGCGCGAGGCGAAGAAGGCTGAAATCGCTAAAGCCAAAGCCGAAGCTGAGGCCAAAAAAGCCGAAGAAGCCAAAAAACAGGCAGAACAGGCTAGAAAAGCTGGTCCCTTCACTGAGCAACAAATTTTAGACGCAGCTTTTAGGCATTACAAAGCTCACCCGGAGGCCACTACGTCAAGCTCTCCTCCACCATTAGGAGCGCACATAGCGGGGTGTATTCCAGAAATTAAGGGCGATGTTTGTGTGCGGATTTATTGGGACTATCCTGACGGTCACAATTCAATTGCCCGTTACTACGGTATCGACTCAAAAACCGGAAAAGGTACTTATGACTATGGCATGGCTGGGTTGGGACCGTTTAGGCCAGTAGACATTACTCCCTATATTCACTAACGCTTCTCCGCTGGTTTATAAGTATCTATGGAAGGGGTTAGCTACAGGTAGAGTAGATTTCCCTGGAAGCAACTACGATTCTGTGCGGGCTCCGCGCTTGCTGGGGTAAAACCTAACTCCTGCGTTGTACCGTAATTCAGACAGGGAATGTGGGGTTTGGTGTTGTTTGGGGCGTTAGCATGGGGGCAGGTTTTGCTGTTTCCTACTGCGTGTTTTAGGAGAGTGTTGGTTATGGCGAGTGGTTTTGGTGATCGTCCCGGTGCTATGGGGGATGCTTACGTTTCTGGTGATGGGGATGCGACTGGGGTGATGCCTCCGGTGATGGGGCAACAGCCTGGATTGGGTGGCGCTGATCCTAAGAACGCTGGTGGCTCCAAAGGGCGTCGGGGTTTGGTTATTTTGTGTTGCATTTTGGTGTTGGTTTTGGTTTGTGCGCTTGGTGTTGGTTTTTGGTTTTATCGTAAGCAGCAGGTGGAGAATGCTGCTTGGCAGGCGGCTCATCAGTATCAGTCGGTGTTGGTTGAGGTTAACGGGGAAAGTTACGATGCGGGGAAGTCTTCTTTTGTGCCGCTTAGGGTTACCGGTGAGGATTTAGATAAGAAGAAGGTGGATAAGCGGGTTAAGTTTTTTCCTGGTAAAACTAATCTGAAGTTATTGGCTGGTAGTTATCGGTTGTTGCTGGAGGCGTCTCCGATTTTGGATGATGGCCGGATTTTTACGGTGCCGAAGGATCCGGTTACCTTGCAGGTTGCGGTTCCGGGTAAGAAGGCTGCTGGTGGTAAGCAGGCGGGTGAAGGTGCGAAGTCTGGTAAATCGGGTAAGAGTGGTGAAGCTGTTGGTAGTGGCGCTAGCAGTTCTGCTTCGACAACGGTTTTTAAGTTGGATCCCATCAGTCCGGAAAATGTTAGTGATGAGCAGATTGCCCAGTTAAGAAAGATTTATAAAGAGTACGGTATGGATGATGCTCAGATTGAGCAGTGTATTAAGAAAGTGACCGACGCGCGTGAGGCGAAGAAAGCTGAGATCGCTAAGGCCAAAGCCGAAGCTGAGGCCAAAAAAGCCGAAGAAGCCAAAAAAGCGCAAGAAGCCAAAGGTTACAGCGATAGCCAATTGACGCAAGCAGCCAGGGCACTTGAGTTGAAATACGTTGGTGGTGAAGAAGGATTAAAGGGCACTGGCGAGGTTTTAAAGGTTACTATCTACCAGCAACAAGGGGATCAGGTAGCTATCAGGCTCGACTGGTACAAACCGTCGGAAGATACTCAAAACCACACTTATTACACCGTTGATAGAAAAACTGGCGTGGGCTACGTAGGCGACAGGGCATCCCCATTTGAGAGATTACAAGGGGGGCCATCGGTAGATCTTCGCCCATATCTATAACTTTTATCCTGATAACGCCGGGCAGGAGGAAAAATCTGGCCTCCGTGCCGAATACCGGGGTACTCGATAAAAGCAGAACGGTAACCCGGATTACCAGCTAAAATAGAGGTAATCTACCTGCGATGAGGGAGGGATTATGGGCGAGCATCTGCGACGGAAACCGGCGGTGGCCGGGATGTTTTATCCGCAAGCGGCCACGGCAATCAAGGCAGAGGCACGTACTCTCAATGAAGCTGCTGCGAAATACCTACAGGTACGCTCGGATTTACCACCCGATGATCCCCAAGTAAGTGGGCAGGTCAAGGCAATTGTGGCACCTCATGCCGGGTGGGTATTTTCCGGAATGCTAGCTGCCGCTGCCTGGCGCCGAGCGGCTTTAGGGCGCAAAGCGACCAAACGGATACTGCTACTGGGACCCACTCACCGGGTAGCGATTCGGGGAGTGGCTTTACCTGGTTGTGACCAGTTCGGAACTCCGGCGGGGATGCTGGCGGTACCCACTCAAAAGGTGCTGGAGCAAACCCAGGATTTGCCGCTAAAAGTAACTGTCCATCCACTTACCCACCGGGAAGAACATGCTTTGGAAGTGCAGGTTCCGCTGATAATCGAGAACTTTGGTGAGGATGTGGAACTGATTCCGCTCAATGTGGGGGAGGCAGCCCCCAAGGAGGTAGCCGCAATCATCTCCGCCCTCGCCGATGAACAAACCTTAGTGGCGGTCAGTTCTGACCTTTCCCACTATCACCCCTATGAGCAGGCAGAACTCATAGATGAGGCAACGATTACGCAGATAAAAAATCTGGAGCTTCCGCTCACTTCAGAGCAAGCCTGCGGGGTGCGTCCGCTCAATGGGCTGTTAGAACTGTGTAAGCAGTGGGAGGTCTATCCGTGTCTAATCGGAAACTACAACTCGGGTAACACCCCCTATGCGGGCAGGGATCGGGTAGTGGGGTACGCCGCCTTCGAGGTAAGGAGCTAGCCATGACAGTTCCCGCAGATGCCGGAAAAATATTATTACCCCTGGCACGCGACGCTATCCAGACCGCGCTATTAGAGCAGGCAGACCCGGTAATTACAGATGCGCCCTCCTGGTTGCAGGAAGAAGGTGCCAGTTTCGTTACCCTCACCGAAAACGCGAATCTGCGCGGGTGTATCGGCAGCCTGGAAGAATACCGTCCCCTGGGGCGCGACGTGATAGCAAACGCGCGCGCTGCCGCCTTTCAAGACCCTCGTTTTCCCGCGGTGACTCGGGCGGAGCTGTCCGATATCAAGATTGAAGTCTCCGTATTAAGCCCCCGGGTAACTTTGCAGGCAGGCAGCGAGGCAGAAGTAATTGCCCAACTAAAACCCCAGGTGAGCGGGGTAGTGCTTAATGCCGGATATGCCCGCGCTACCTTCCTACCCCAAGTGTGGGAACAATTGCCCGAACCTAAAGAATTCCTGGCGCACCTGAAAATGAAAGCGGGGCTACCTCCTTCGTGGTGGGATCCGCGTGCGCAAGTGCAAACCTATACGGTGACTGCCTGGAGCGAATAATGGGTACCTCGGCTATAGCGGAAGAAACCGATCTTCCGGGAAAATGGTTTCACCGGCTAGAGGACGGCAGAATCCAATGCAACCTGTGTCCGCGAAACTGTCGCTTACGGGAGGGACAAAAGGGATACTGTTTTGTGCGGGAGCGGCGCGGGGAGCGAATCGTGCTTGCCACCTGGGGCAGGTCGAGTGGATTTTGCATTGATCCGGTGGAAAAGAAACCGCTAAATCACTTTTACCCGGGAACGCCCGTGCTTTCCTTCGGCACCGCCGGGTGCAACCTGGGCTGTAAGTTCTGTCAAAACCATGAAATCTCGGCGGCGCGGCAATGGGATCGCCTGGCGCAATCCGCATCCCCGACGCAAATTGCGACGGCTGCGCAAGAAATGTCGGTGCGGGCAGTGGCTTTTACCTACAACGATCCGGTAATTTACGCGGAATATGCCATTGATACCGCCCGCGCCTGCCGCGCCCTGGGGATTCACCCCATTGCGGTAACTGCCGGTTATATTTCCCCCGAGGCTCGAGACGAATTCTTTTCCGTCATGGACGCCGCAAATATCGACCTAAAAGGCTTTAACGAGGACTTTTACTGGCATTTAACCGGGGCACACCTGACCAACATCTTGGACAATATTGCCTGGGTAGTCCATAACACCGCTACCTGGGTGGAGCTGACTACGCTGATTATTCCCGGCTATAACGATGACCGAGCACAGCTGCAGGCAGAATGCGAATGGATAGCGCGCGAGCTAGGCACAGAGATTCCCCTACATTTCACCGCTTTTCACCCCGATCATAAAATGCTAGACACTCCGCCTACGTCTTTGCGGACGCTGCGCACTGCCCGCGAGATTGCCCTCGAGGCCGGATTAAAGCATGTCTACCTGGGTAACGTGCACGATCCGCAGGCCGACACCACCTATTGTGCCGGTTGCGGTAAGGCGCTGATTAGCCGCGACTGGTATCAATTGCGCGAATATAACCTGGTGGCCGGCAAATGCCCTGATTGTGGAAAAGCCCTAGCGGGACATTTTGATTCTCGCCCCGGCACCTGGGGGCTGCGCTCCTACCCGGTGCGGCTTTAGTTGTCGAGGTGATGTGGGCAATCCCGCGCCAAATCCATCAGTCAAATCTAGCCAAATCCATCAGCATGAAAGAAACTTCCCCCACCAGTTTAGGATCGGGAACGAAAGTGGGGCTGCGCGCCTCGGTTTTAATAAACCGCAACCATATCTACCTGCGGGTTGTCACGGTTACCCGATACGGTGCATTCCACGTTAATGGTGCCCCCATTTACGCTGCCCTCTAGCTTAACCTCAAAATTATCGCCCACTTTTTCCGAACGTAGAACCCCAGTTATACTATGAACTTTTACTTTTGATGAGGGGTACTTGAGGCGTAACGCGTTTTTCCATGCTTCCCCGCAGGCTTGATTAGCTCCAATTGAGTCCAGACCAGCGGAGTTAGTGGTTGCCTTTCTTTGCTCTTCTAGTTTTTTGTTTTCGGCTTTCTCTGCGGCCTGTTTTGCTTTTTCTTCTTCCTGCTGCGCCTTTTCAATCCGCTCATGGGATACAGCCAGTTCGATTTCTGTGGCTGGTTTGGTTTTTTCTCCTGCCTTCGGGGACTGTGAAACCACGTCCCAATTATTTTTAGCTATAACGATTTTGCCATCTTCAGATTTTAGTTTTATGTTGGTAAAACCTGCATCTTTAAGAGTTTCTTCGGCTTGGGCTGCAGTTTTTCCGACTACGTTAGGAACCGCCTTAGCAGGGGTTAACGCGTTGACTATTAGTCCCAAAATAAATAGGGCGCCAATAACGATTACCGCAATTCCCCACCAGCGTTTATACCAAGGTTTTTTGTTGTTTTTATCTTTTGTTTGAATATTTTCAGACACAGGAACACTCCTAAGTTAGGTTGTGATGCCAATTTATGAGGGTGGGGAACGTAAAAGCAACTATTAACTTTAAAAACATTAAAATTATCCGTGCTTGAAGAAATAGAAATATTTAGTTGTGATAGCTCATTAAGTTGATACCCATGGGGTGAAGGAAAAGTTTAGGAATTTGACGTTCGCATTCCCACTTTCCGAGAAAAACTCACTTTTGCGTTTATTTGTAAAGCTGGAAAGATCTCCAAACCCGTCAGTGGAACACCGCCAAATCCATCAGAATGGAATATATGTGCTGGTAGTAAGGTTTTCTAATTTGATAGATTTCTACGCTAAAAGTCTAGCAACCGAAGAGTTTTCCCAGCTAAAGCACCTTGGAGAAAAAGTCTTGGGTGCGGGGATTCTGGGGGTTATTAATAACCTGGTCAGGAGTCCCTTGCTCCACGATTTTACCTTCGTCCATGAACACCACATGGTCGGCGACTTCCCGGGCAAAGCCAATCTCGTGGGTGACCACAATCATGGTCATCCCTCCGCGCGCCAGATCTTGCATAACTGAAAGCACTTCCCCCACTAATTCGGGATCGAGGGCGGAAGTAGGCTCGTCGAATAGCATTAACTCCGGTTCCATAGCGAGGGCGCGGGCGATGGCTACTCGTTGTTGCTGTCCACCAGATAGCTGAGCAGGGTAGTGGTCGGCGCGATCTGCCAGCCCGACCCGCTCTAACAGCTCCAGTGCCTTCGCATGTGCCTCATCTTTAACGATTCCCTTCACCTGCATAGGGGCTTCCATCACGTTTTCCAGTGCGGTCTTGTGAGGGAACAGGTTGAAACGCTGGAACACCATTCCTACTTGGGAACGCTGACGCGCGATCTCCTTATCGGTCAGGCGGCGCAATACGGTCCCCTGCTCGGTGAGAGACCCACGGCGACGATCTAAATACGCGCGGATGGGATTTTTCGAGGGCGCGCCCTCTTCCATCCCCAACAGTTCTCCATTGAGGTAAACGCGCCCTCCAGACACCTGTTCCAGCTCGTTTACGCAGCGCAGCAGGGTGGATTTTCCGGAGCCAGAGGGTCCGAGAAGCACGCACACTTCCCCCGGAGCCACTTGCAAAGTTACGTCTCGAAGCACGTGAAGATCGCCAAAGAACTTGTGGACGTGCTGCAAGTCCACCATTAGAGGTTGATTTTCTGGTTGTGAGCTCATGGGGTGTACTCCAAGAAAGGATCGTCTTTAGTAGTGCCAGACTCGGTTATGGCGCGTAACTTACTTGGTCCGGAGGGTTTCTTATCCCCACCGGTACGCTCATCAAAACCGCGACCGAAATAGCTTTCAATATGGCTTTGAACCACCATCAGAATCGAAGTAATAGTCAAATACCAAATCGCTGCCACCAGTAACAACGGAATCGGCAGGAATAGGCGCTGCCCGATGGTTTGCGTTGCGAAAGTAATCTCCAATGTAAAGGGCACTGCCAGGACCAGGGAGGTGGTCTTCAACATGGAAATGGTTTCATTGCCGGTAGGCGGAATGATTACTCGCATCGCTTGCGGAAGAATAATTCGCCGCAGAATCTGACTGCGCCGCATTCCTAGGGCGCGCGCCGCCTCCTCTTGCCCAGCATCCACCGCGTTCAAACCGGAGCGCACGATTTCTGCGAGGTATGCGCCCTCGTTAAGCCCCAGCCCTAAAATAGCGGCCACCGCGGGACTGATTACCGTGTTGGTATCGAAAGTTAGCAGTTCCGGACCGAAAGGCACTCCCAGGGAGAGGGTGGAATAAAGGGTGGGCAGCATTCCCCAAAACAGCAGCTGGGTGTAGATAGGAGTTCCCCTGAAGAACCAAATATAGGTCCAGGACACCCCCTTCATAATCGGGTTAGGGGACTGGCGCATAATCGCCATAGTCACCGCCAGGAATACCCCGATCAGCATGGAAACTACGGTCAGAATCAGTGTCCACATGATGCCGCGCATCACCGTGGGGTGGAACAGATAAATCGCGACCTGATCCCAACGGAACTTTTCATTACTAACCAGGCCATGCACTAGCATGGCGGCCAGAATTAGTACTACAACCGCGCTAACCAGGCGGCCCGGCGAAAACACCGGACGCGGCCTGGTTAGCGTAGCGCCATCTTTAATTTGTTGGCTATTCATAGTTAAAGGTTAAGTCCTTGGATGTTACTCGGAAACTTTCGGGTTAATCTCGGCCTTTTCGAGGACGAAGTTATCGGAACCGTAAACCGCGAAAATCTTCTTCAAAGTACCGTCATCCATCAGCTTCTGCAGTGCTGCCTGTACCGCTTTCGCCAGCTGATCGTTATCTTTGTTAACGACCACGCCATGCTTGGCAGTTTCAAAAGCGTTACCGATAAGCTCCAGTTCCCCGCCGCTCATCTTGACTGCATAACCTACCACTGGGGAATCCGCTAGCACCGCGTCATACTGTCCGCCGGTAACCTTGGGAACAATCTCGGTCTGCATCTTGTGCTCTTTTACAGTGATTGCGGGTTTGCCGTCCGCCTCGCACTGTTTAGAAAGCTCTTTAATGGTGTCCTGCTGGGCGGTCCCGGTCTGTACCCCGACGGTCTTGCCACAGGGGTTCTTAGGATCGAATTTCTTGGGATTGCCTTTGGCTACCCCGTAAGAGAATCCCAGTTCCGCATAGGAAACCATTTGGGTCTCAGCTTCCCGTTCTTTAGTGATGCTGAAACCGGAGACTCCGATATCGTATTTTGTGCCGATTTGGGGGATCAGAGAGTCGAACTCGCCGTGAGTAGTGGTGCCGTCCTTTAGCCCCATAACTTTAGCGATCGCCTTGACCATATCCACGTCGTAACCCGTGGGAGTCTTGTTATCGGATTTCATATATTCGGCGGGGGCGTAGTCCACTGAGGCGCCGTTCTTTAGCACTCCGGCTTTCTTGATGTCTGCCGGTACCAGCTTTTCTACGGCGGGGTCGGCTTTAATAGTTGACACGTCGAAGCCTTTTTCTCCCGGATCAGCTACCGGGTCGGCGGCAGTTCCGCTGCCGGAGCTGCAGGCTGCCAGGCCGAGTGAAGTTAGGGAAATGGCGGCGAGCGCCGCAAGTTTGCGTTTCATGATATCTCCAATCACTAGGTATGTAGAAAGTATGCAACACAATGTATAACTATGCAAAATATTTAGGGGATTTTGTGTTCGGCATCTCTCTGGTTTTCCAGTTTTCCTTAGTTCCCCGGGGTGGGATTTACAAATGTTTGCGGATAGGCAGGGGCTTCGCTGCTCATTCGAGCAAAACCCCGATATGCTAGGGACGTGAACAAACGCTGCTCCCGCAGGTCGCGACGCGCTATCGGCCTATTGGTTTTTTCCTTAGTGGTAGCGCTGTTTTTCCCTTTGCACGCTCAGGCTCGTGCGCACTCCCGCGTGCTGGTGCTGGTCACTTCCGGTCTATCCTGGTCGGATGTCAACCCAGAAGAAAAAGAGGGTAAAGAATTCCTAGACACCCTCGGGGTGGCGAGTGTAGCTAACTTAACTCGCCACAACGCCGCCAAAACTACCTGTCCTTTAGATGGCTATGTCACCTTATCGACAGGGATGCGGGTAACCCCTACCAAGGCTCGCGCCCAGGGGCATTGTCCGGAGATTCCCTCCCTTGTAGACGGAGCTTTCCCCGCCTCTTATCTCAAAGAATGGCGACAGGACGCTGCCCGGCAAAATGAGCAAGCGCTTCCCGGCACTTTAGGGAAAAGTTTGGCTGATAAGGGTAAAAAGGTGGCGGCTATCGGTTCAGGAGCCCGAGTGGCCGCCATGGACACCTCTGGGAAAGTGCTAAACTATCGGCCTCGCGCTGCCACCTCTGCCTTAACTTCGCAGGTTAAAGCGGTTTTGCGCGATGCAGAGGTAACTATCGTCGATGTGGGCTCGATAAGTCCGAATACCTCTATTAAAGTTTCTCCCACTTCCTTGAACGCCACTCCCGCAGATGGTTTACCAGGGGCAGACAGGACGAACAAACCCCGCACTAAACAGGTTTTAGCGTCTCTTACTGCTGCCCTAAAAGCAGCGCAAGACTCCGATATTGTTTTCGGCCTGGACGTTGCCGATCATTCCGCCACCCCCCACTTAGGAATGGCGTTTACTCGCGGCCCCGGCGTAAAAGCAGGGATCATTCGTTCATCCTCTACTCGCCAGCTAGGGCTGGTCTCCACCGTTGATTTCACCAGCCGTATTCTCGCGGCAACCGGTATTACCGGTCCTGATTATTTGGTAGGCGGAACCTTTAGCGTCGATCGCAACTATGGGGTAACGGAAAATCTTGACTGGCTTAGGAATCAGTCTCTGCGTTCCGATCAGGCAAGCATCCTGCAGGCACGGTTTATTGTGCTAACCGGGATTATCTTGCTGGTGGCTGTGGGGCTTTTGGTATTCCTATTGCGGCAAGACAGCCTCCGGTTTTCACGTCGTGGGCGTACCCTAATAGCAGGAATATGTCTAAGTGCCAGCCTGCTGGGGCCGGCCAGTTTTCTAGCTTCAAATATTCCAGCTGGAGCTTTGGGAGGCACCGGGGGCAATTTCACTGCTAACGCGCTAAAAATGTCGGTTCCGCTTCTCACCGTGCAGTTCTTGTTGTTACTAGTCGCGATGGCCCTAGTTTTGGCGGCGTTTTGTATAGCCGCAGCTAGGGTTATTTCTCGGCGCTGGCCATACCTGCGCTTTTCAGCGCCGGTACTGGTAGCTGCGGCCCTGGTGATCTTCTGGTTAATTATCAGCCTGTTAACCGGTTCTCCAGATCAAATCTCTGCCATGTTTTCTTCTGCTGCCACTGCCGCTACCCGTTTTTACGGACTCAACAACAATAAATATTCTTTCTTATTTTCGGCGGTTTTGGCCCTAGAATGCTTGGTTTTGGCCCCCTTAGTGGCACGGTTTCCCGCGCGGCGCCGCCGCTACTTTACCTACGGTTTTGCCTTGCTTGCGCTAGCCGTAATCCTAGACGGCTTCCCTTGGCTAGGAGCCGATGTAGGTGGTCCGCTGGCGATGGTTCTGGGGGTGGGGATCACCTTGAATTGGGTACTAGGCAGGAAAGTGGGGCCGGGGAAAGTAGTAGCTCTAATAGTGTCCGCATTCTTTGCTTCCACGATATTTGTAGTGGTAGACAAGCTAGCTAGCCCCTCCGCACGCACCCATTTTGGGCGTTTTCTTGCCGAGGTCGCAAATGGGGGCGGTGCGATTATTGTTAAACGCAAAGCCGAAGCGATGATAAATACTTTTGGTGGCCCCATCATTTTCACGGTTTTATTAATCCTGGGGATGGGGATAGCTATTTTCTATATTTTCAAACGCAAACGTAAACAAACCGAACATCGTCCTCGCCGCCTGCAGAAATCTGGGGGAGGTTTTACTGCCTGGAGCCGTATTCCGGGAGCCGCCTATTTTGCCCAGGGGGTGCTACTTACCTCCGTATTAGCGGCCCTAACTAATGATTCCGGAGCCCTGATCCTAGTATGTGCGGGATTATTTACCCTTCCCGCTCTGAATGCGATGCTAATCCTCAGTGCCGGGGAGCAAGGGAGTGTTAAAGCGGAAGTGAATCCAGGAAGTTAGGCGCGAAAAAATCCAAATTCGGTGAAGTCGGTAACTTTCTTTCGCAGAGTTTTTGTATGCTCAACTCCGTTTGATAGTCTTTTGGGGTGCCTGAGTGCACGGGGCGGGTTACCCAAGCGGCCAAAGGGATCTGACTGTAAATCAGCCGGCGTAGCCT
>CAMYFZ010000060.1 GCA_947255165.1 uncultured Varibaculum sp. | reverse complement strand
TGCGCTCGGAATCTTTAAGGTTTAGCCACCTTAAAAACGCCATTCCCTGAGCGATGGTCATTAAAGAATCATCGGTATAGTTAGCGCCGTAGGGAAACAGCTCAAAATCACGGCGAGCTACCGGTGAGAACTCCCGGGTTGAGCCAATAACATCCCCAATAATCGCGCCGATCATGACTGTTCCTCCCGTAAGTGGATTGCTGCTGCTTTAACCATTATGTGCTCCTGTTTTAGATACCGGCAGTAAACTTCCGGTTTGTCCGCGAGCCCTAGTGGTTATCAATCCAGGTAACCCCACCGGAGCCTATTTAGATAGGGGAGAGCGCAAGCTGGCGGGTAGTCCCCGTCCTAGTGTTAGCGGTAGTTGAGTGAACGGTTCCCGATTCACTGAAAATATTTGTTAAGTATGCTTTATTTATTTGGTTTAACCCATTATACTAATTTTATGAAGCGTCGGGATTTAGAGAAACGGCTAAAGAAAATAGCCAGTAAGCGCGGCGAATCCCTGGTGATAAAAGAGGGTGGTCCTCACTCGAAAGTGTTTATCGGTAAGCAAATGATAACGGTTCCCCGTCACCGTGAAATATCGGAAATGACCGCTAGGGCAATTATTAAGGAGGCAGAAAATGGATAACAGTAAAGAAATTCAAGCCCGCGCTGTAAGAGATGGGAAATGGTGGGCGGTATTTGTCGAAATCGATGGGAAAGAACATGCCACCCAGGGAAAAACCTTGAAAGAAGCTCAATCTATGGCCGAAGATTTGGTTCGCATCTGGGCAGAGGTTCTAGAGCGTCCAGAACTTTCCAAACTTCCGGTGAAACTAACTATCGATGGGAAGTTGGGTGAAGAAGTAGCTGGAATACAAAAGGATCAAGACGCCGTTTCTCAGATTGCAGCTAGATTGAAGCGCACCCAAAAAACTCTGGTGGATTCCATGCGGGCAGAGGGAATCAAGGTTGCTGATATTGCGCAACTGCTGGGAATCACTAAAGGAAGAGTTTCCCAAATCTCTCGCTCCTAAATCGGCGCTTCATTTTGTCCACCAACAGTAATGGGTAAGGGGTGTGCGCTGTTTTGAGGCTGTTGCCTCCTTGAATTTTCGTATTCCAGGGTTTGGTAAACGCGAAAACTTTAGCGGCGATGCACCGGAGCAGCTCGCCGTCATAGAGTAGGGGCGATGCATTTTTCACAGCGAGTTAGTCTTTCGCAGCCCAACGCCATCACCTTGGCGGCGGGGAAACGGCGCGCCCAGAGACAGAAACTGGTGAATATTTCTGACTCCAATCCCACTCGGCATGGGTTGGGGGCAGCAGTCACCCCCTACCAGGCAGATCCGCGTGGGTCACGCGACGCCCGCCACGCCCTCGCGAGTTTCCTTTCCCAGAGAGACGGTCGCTGCGTCAATCCTGGTAATCTGTATCTGCTTAGTTCCACCTCCCAAGGCTACAGCTGGCTGATGAAACTGCTTTGCGATCCTGGTGAGGCGCTGCTGGCACCTACCCCGGGATATCCGCTGATAGAGGCCTTAGCTAACTTAGAAAATGTGCAGGTGGCCTCCTATAGTTTTGCTTGGCTAGGGCGAAACTGGGAACTGGATCCGCTCTCGCTGCCTGCTGCTGGTGTTTCCCCGCGTCCGCGAGCCCTAGTAGTCATCAATCCGGGTAACCCCACCGGCGCCTATCTAGATAAGGGAGAGCGAAAGAGGGTGCAAGAATACTGCGCCGCTAATAATCTGCCCCTGATAGCTGATGAAGTGTTTTATGACTTCCCGTTACCTGCGGCTCCGGAATCTCGAGCCCGGCTGGCCGGTTGCCCTGAAGTTCTCACTTTCGCCCTCGACGGTTTATCGAAAAATCTCTGCGCGCCTGGGGTAAAGATTGCTTGGCTGGAGGTGTCGGGACCGGAGTCGCTAGTGGAGGAGGCGAAAGCACGTTTAGATATCATTGCAGATGCCTTCTTGCCGTTCAGTGATGTTTTGGCCGCGCACTTGCCTGGTTTCTTGGAGAAAATCCCCTCGCAGTTGGAGGAAACTCGCGGGCGGTGTGCCGCCAACTTGGCCACGTTGCAAGGATTAGTGGGGGAGGATCCGACCGGCCCGGTTACGGTGATGGCCCCGCAGGGAGGCTGGAACGTACTGCTGCGTTTTCCCTCCCATATTGACGAGGACGAGCTGGTCGAGAAATTCTTGCAAGACTTCGGGATCTACTGCCAGCCCGGCTACTTTTTTGATTTGCCCTTCGCTGGCACTATCAGCCTGTCCCTGCTGTTAGATCCAGATTTTTTCCGAGAAAATGCCGCCAAAGTATTGCGTAGCATCATGGCCTTGAGCTAGGGGAGCAGCCGGTTTTCTAGTCCTGCTCCAAGCGATTAGCGGGCGTATTTTGATTTACTCGAATGCTTCTAGAGCTTCTGGTTCTAGATCGCCAGCAGCAACTAACTTCCGAGCTGTTGTCTCTATGTCATCAGATAGGGGGATACCTGCGGCACTTGCCCAATCAAGTGCCAGATCAAGATCTGGGTCATCATGGATTTCCAGCTCTTTAAGGTCCTCTAGCAGGTCAGTGCGACCCGCCTTGCTAATGGTGACAAGAACCAGGTCCCAGGCGTCTAGGTATCCCATCATTGGTGCTGCTCCTTGCTGAAAGACATACCAGCCACCTCCAAAAGTATGCGAATAATACAGGCATGCTGATTAGAGTTTTTCAACCGTAGTCGTCAATTGCTAGTTAGTTGCTGCCATTGAGTATATTGCCAAATTGGTCAATATACCGTAAAAGCGCTTTTGTATATAGGGATTTACGGTTGTTGTTTACACTCGTATACTTTAACTGTGAAGCGCAGGGATTTACTCAAGCGACTAGACAAAATAGCCAAAACAAAGGGGCTAGATCTAGTTACTAGCGAAGGAGGAAATCATACGCGTGTCAGTATCGGTAAATGGGCAAGCGTTATTCCTCGGCACCGGGAAGTAAATGAGATGCTGGCTAAGGCAATAATCAGGAACGCAGAAAGGGGAGCGGAATGAATATCGAGGCACAGGCTATCCGTGACGGTAAATGGTGGATTGCTTTTTTCGAGATCGATGGTCGCCAACATGGTACCCAGGCAAAAAGCTTGAAACGCCTGGAATATATGGTTAAAGACGCGGCCGCCCTCCTGACTGAGAAAAGTCCCGATAGTTTTAACGTGACTATTCGCTTAAAAGATTCTCGCCTCGCAGGGCTGGTTGCCGGCTATTCTGCTGCTAGTGCGGCAGAGGCGGCGGCTAGCAAAGAGCTTGCTTCCGCTTCCCGAGAAGCGGTCAGCGTGATGCGCGGGAAAAATATGTCTATGGAGGATATCGGGACCCTCCTGGGGATAACAAAAGGCAGGGTATCTCAACTCGCAAAAGCTTGACCCGGGAAAACTACAAGTAGTTACTGACCGTATCAGTCTGACTTTTCGCAAAAGTAGTAGGGCCTGATAAGCAAGTTTTCAGAGTTGGAATCACCAGGGTGTCGATCAGGTTTACCAAGTTTCTAGCATCGGCCTCTCCGCGGGTGAGGATTTCCCCCATCAGGAGTACCAGCGGGAAACGGATGTAGGTCTCGTTAAGCACGCCCTCGCCTAAGCGTCCGGCTGCAACTTCCTGCTGGTAGAGCTGTTCGAGTAGCGCTAAGCCGGGATGAGTGGTGGCGGAAGTAAAAATCGCTCTAGTGTCGGGGGTTAGCTCACTCATTAAGGCGATAATGTTTGCCACGCCGACTGCTTGGGCACGCGCAGCTAAGGTACGTGCCGCGGCGTGTAACCCGGCTTCCAGACCGTGGTCGGTAGGAATCTGGGAGATCAGCGGTTTTGCGACATCGAATAACGCGAAAATCACCATGTGCGCGCGGCTAGGGAAACGGCGATAAAGTACCGGTTTGCTGGTGCCAGCCCTCCGTGCCACCCCCTCGAAGGTGACGCCCTGATAACCGCCTTCAGAAAACTCTGCCAGCACCGCTTCTGCGATCGCCTGTCGCAGTTCTTCGTTGCTGCGACGTGGTCGGCGTTCTTTCGTTGGGGTCATATTATTATCATAACTCAGTTTAGATACGCCTCGTATCTAAATAGGGTTATAATGATGCTCAGAAAGCAACTTTTTTGAAACTAAACGATGACCTGGAGGTGGTAGCGGTGAGTACAGCGGTATCAATAAATTCTGTTTCCATGTGCTACGGAAAAAAGCAAGCATTACGCGAGGTGAGTCTGAATATACCGGAAGCGAGTATTTTTGCGCTGATCGGCCCCTCGGGGTGCGGGAAAACTACCTTAGTGAAAATCCTTATGGGGCTGCTAAAACCCACCGCGGGCAGCGTAAATATCTTTGGTGAGGGTGCGCCCAACTGTGCCAATGCCAGGCAAACTGGCTATATGGCTCAGGCTGCTGCGCTGTATCCGCTGCTTACCGGGAGGGAGAACCTCGAGTTTTTTGGCAAACTCTACGGGTTGCGTGGCCAGCAACTAAAAGAGCGCATCGGTGCTATGGCGCAGTTGGTGCGCTTGAGTGAAGACTTAGATACCCAGACGCAAAACTATTCCGGAGGAATGCTGCAACGGCTTTCGCTGGCTGTCGCCCTCTTGCATACCCCGCGCCTGCTGGTACTAGATGAACCCACGGTGGGAATTGATCCTCTGCTTCGCAGCGAAATCTGGAAGGAACTGCGTTCTTTGGCTACCGCGGGGATTACCGTGCTAATCACCACCCATGTGATGGATGAAGCCGAAAAATGCGATCAGCTCGCCATGATGCGCGCTGGGCAGGTGCTGGCCGTAGGTAGTGCCTCAGAACTTATCAAGCGCGCGGGTACATCTACCTTTGAGCAAGCATTCATAAAGTTTGCATCCGGTGAAGAAGCTGTAAGCAGCCCAGACGTCAACCAGGAGGCAGCGAAATGAACGCTTTTACCCTCGCCCAACGGGTACTTTCCGGTCTGCGTCACGACCGCCGCACCATGGCGCTAGTACTGGTCGCCCCACTGCTGATACTGGGACTGCTGTACCTGATCCTGACCGGTGCCGGATCTACCTGCACGGTAGCAGTAGGAAACGCTCCGCAAGGCTTTGTGAAAACTCTGGAAAATAGCGACAAAGTAGATATCGCCGTCACCAATTTGAAGGGTGAAGATTGGAAGGAGCCAGCAGCGGACGCTCCCGTCGCTACTAATTCCCAGCTACGTGCCGCCGTCACCGAAGAGGGCGCCCTCGCCGCGGTTGATGTAGGTAGCGATCTCTCGAAAATAGATATTTACCTAGACGGAACTTCCGCTGCAGATGCAGCAAAAGTACAGGCGGCGATTGCCTCCGCCTTACAAGAGGAGAACCAAAAAGCTATTAAGGATCGACTGTCTGCCCTGCCTATCCAGTTGCCTGCTGGAGCGATCTCCAGCCCGGAAGTCAGCACCAACTATGTGTACGGGCAGGAAGACGCTAGCATTTTCGATTCCTACGGAGCAGCCTTGGTGGGGCTGATTGTGTTTTTCCTGGTGTTCCTGATTGCCGGGATTAACTTTCTCACCGAACGTACTTCCGGAACTTTGGAGCGAATGCTTGCCACCCCCATTAAACGCTGGGAGATCGTAGCTGGTTACACGCTGGGCTTTTCCCTGTTGGCGCTGATCCAGACGGTGCTGGTTACCCTATTTGTTATTTACGTAATCGGTATGAAAGTTGTGGGCAGTATCTGGCTGGTGCTGCTAATAAACGCCCTTACCGCCCTGTGTGCACTCACCATGGGGATTCTTATTTCCAACTTGGCGTCCAGTGAATTTCAGATGGTGCAATTTATCCCCATCGTGGTCATTCCCCAGATTTTCTTATGCGGTATCTTCTCCCTGAACCCGGTGTGGGATGCAATCGGTCATGCGGTGCCGCTGTACTACACGGCGAACGCGCTGCAAGGGGTAATTATTCGAGGTAGCGGAATCAGCGACATTTGGCTGCCCATACTGGTGCTCTCGGGATTCTCTCTGGTGTTTATCTTGGCTAATATCGCGGTATTGCGTCGCCGGCGAGCCTGGTGAAACCTTGAATCCAGTGGGGTGTACCTCGTCCAGCCGAGGGCCACCCAAAGCTGCAGACAACTGCCGAGAATAATAAAGCCTGGTGCTCCGATATTAATAACCGCAGTTCTGGGGTCCTTGAAAATATTGTTCACAAAGCAAGCGCGCCTACTATAGATCTGCTAAAAGAGTTGCGGAAGATATCTTCCGGCAAAGATTCCCACTGAGTATCTTTACAAATATGGCAAAAGATCCGCATCGGGATCCAATACAATTGCCAGGGTTGAAAGGAGGGAGTCACCGACGGCTCTAGTGATGAAGGCACGCGATTTGCGTGCCTCTGTCAATCAGGACGGCAGGGGATTACCCTGTCATTGGTTTACAGATTGACATGGAATTTGCCACGTCGTGGCAAAAGAAAGCCCTAGGCTGACAGTAGATCGTTATGGAACTTCCTCCTTTCAACCCCATAGTGAAACCGGCAAAAGTGGCGCCCGCGCAGATTAACTCGCTTAGGCATCTTTTGCGTTTGCATAACCTAGAGAATCCAGAAGAATCGATTCTGTATCCGTCTGCACATGTAGCAATCAGCAGCCACAATACGGCAGAAATTTGGCTCGATCACGATAAAACTACCCCGCTGCGTAAAGCCCCCTTGTACTACAAGTATCGCAGTGTCCCTAAGCATTCTGGTGGTAGGCGGATATTGTCGGAACCCAGTTCCAGTTTGAAAAGTTTACAGAGATGGATACTGCGGCATTGCTTCACCGACGATATGGTTTCCCCGGCCGCCTATGCGTATCGTCCGGGACGTTCAATTCAAGATTGCGCAGCCGTGCATACAGGCGCTAAGTGGCTTCTTAAGTTCGACCTCAAAGACTTCTTCGGAGGAATTTCCGAGGCTCGGGTATATGAACTCTTTAGAGCTATTGGATATAAAGAGCTTGTCGCTTTTGAACTAGCGCGTCTGACAACTTTTCTGCCCGATAAAAATCTAAGACGCAATATTCAGGCACTATATAACGAAAAGTTCGAAATAACCCCGGCGGCACGCAACTACACGAAGCTCGAAATATCAACAGATAACAGCGGTGGTCCCTACCCAAGGTATCGAGACAACGCGGGGAAGATCATTCGGGGGGTACTTCCGCAAGGAGCCCCTACGTCAGGGATTATCGCCAATATCTGTGCCGGGGAACTCGATAAAGAGCTTACGTCTTTAGCGCTGGATAACGGTTTAAGATATTCGCGCTACTGTGATGACTTGTTTTTCTCCCTGCGCCCTGACTATGAACATTTTGATCGCAGCCAAGCAGGTTTAATCATCCGTGACGTCAATCGGGCCGTACTAAAACATGGTTTCCGGTTAAACCAAGGCAAAACCAGGGTGGTGCCACCTGGGTCTAAGAAGCTGATTTTGGGTTTGCAAGTGGATGACAGCGTTCGTCTGGATACTGCGTTTAAGAAAAATATTGACTACCACATACGCGGAATTGCTAAATTTGGTCTCCAGCAACACGTGGCGCACGCCAAAGGCACTCCGCCTCCAGTATTGAGTTTCCTAAACCATCTGCAAGGATTAATCGCTTTTGCAAAAGGAATTGATTATTGGTACGGGGAAACACGGGAAACAAACTTGAAAAAGGCGTTGTCAATAGGTGAAGTAACGCGATAATCCCCGCATTGCTTTCCGAATCTCAATGCGGCCACTACACGTAATCCCGATTTTGGTAGAAGTTCGATAATTTTGACCGTAACCGTAAAAATCCTACTGCTTCGGGCGAACGTTCAGCCCGCGTTCGCGACCTCCCCGCGCCAGCCCTCACGGGTTCGATTCCCCGCGGCTCCATTCGATTCCCGGGCTCAAAATATATCGAGTCCCCAGGATAAACCTGAGACCTCGATGCATAGTGCTAGCAACACTTCGTGTTGCGCACTATTTCCTCACTCTCACTAACAAGCAAACTTGCTTGCCGTTCGAGTTCGTCATAGAAATGATAATACCGAAATTGATACAAATTAACGATTGTAAAAGAGCGGCTGCTTAGGGGTGTTCAAAAAGATTTAGAGGTCTGCAAATAATCAGATGAGGGAATCAGTGAGCGGTGGGGAATACATGAAAGCAAATAGAAATAGCGCATATTATCAAAATCTTACACAACGTGTAATTGATAGCTCTGAATCGGATACCTGGGAAAGCGCTGCTCTTGAATGGGAGATTTTTGACTGTGAGGAAGACGGGACTCTTGAGGCATCATGTATATGTGGAAAGCAAAACCTTCGCTATTTGTTCACAATAAGGAATAGCATAAATGAGAATATGCTGTACCCGATAGGAAGCTCATGTATAAAAAAATTCGAACGAGCTGATCTTAATGAGACAGCATCAGTTAGGGAGCAACTATTTAAATTGCTCCATGCTATCGAAAATAATAGTTTCCTTACTTTATCTTCAGAGTTTTTTTCAAGAAAGCTTCTAAAGCACCTGCACGAGATAGGGGCGTTCAAGCCAACCCAATATAATTTTTATAAGCCAGAAGCAGACTACCAATTTATGCTGAATATGTTTAATAAAAGATCTAGAACTTTGAAGCAGGAAAAGAAAGCAACAGCAATAATCTTGAATTCCATTAAACCATTTTTGCAGAAACTGTTACAGAATAAGGTTCGAAGATCTCAGTAAATAGATTGAGGGCTATCTTATGGATTCCTCCAAGACGAGAACAAAAGTTAATTCAAGCAAGCATGTCTGAAGAAGGCGATAACGTATGGTAACTTATGAACTACTAAAGCTTGCCCCACGGTCTATGTTGAACATAGGTCGTGGGGCTATTTTTGGGCTAAGTAACATTTTTTGTGTCTTTATTTTGCTGTTTTTGCTGGTGGTAGTGCGTAATTTAGGGTTTGGTTAGCTTTTTAGGCTTATTTTGCGACCATGCTTGACATTTGCTGGAGGTGTGTTAGGCAGCGGGTTTTGCTTGGTTTATGGCTCGTAAACCAAGCAGAAGAAAATGTCCCACCTGCGGCGGGGTGGGTGTTAAGAAGAATGGTAGAACCAGCAAAGGCGCTATCCGTTATAGGTGTACTCATTGCGAGGCTTCCTATTGCGTTAACAGGCCAGATATTTCCAGAAAGGCCGAGCTAGACCAGTTCGTTAAATGGTTGACCGGGAAAAACGCTATAGGTGACCTGCAAGTTTCTTCTTCTACCTGGCAGCGAAGAACTAACTGGTGTTGGCGGGTTGATCCGGTAATCGTACCAACTGGGCAAATCTATGACTATATACAAATAGATGGCACCTACCTGCCTTACGGCTGGTGTCTTCTAACCGCCATAAACAGTGGTAAAGTCCTTGCCTGGCAATGGTGCAACCAAGAGAACAAGACCGCCTATAAACAGTTGTTAAAACGCTTACCAGAACCCTTAATGGTTATAACTGACGGGCAAGCCGGAGCGTTAAGCGCCATTAAAGACCAATGGCCAAACACCCGCGTGCAACGCTAATGTAAAAGCCATTTTTGCATTCACCTCATTCATTCTAGTCTAAGATACCGGCTTGTCATCTTTGAAGATTCCAAAAAATGCAACCATCCAGAGGATGCCGATGGTAGCAAGCATGCCGACGAGAACAATCCCGTCATTCAAGAAATCCGGCATCGATTTATACATCACCGTAGCCGAATACACAATCAAACCGGCCGCACATAAGATATTTCCGGCAACCACCAAAGCTGTTTTAGTGTCGTCGAAAACCCGGAAAAGGACGAAGCAACAGCTAGAAGCGATCAGAAATACGGAGCCCACAATATAAAATACGGATTCATTTCGCCCGATACACCAAACGATGTTAAACAGTGCGAACGCACTGAATAGGAGTGACACAATCTCTCGTTTGCGCACCTCATTTCCCCTTTCATAAATAAGTGGAAGTTCGAGAAGGGGGTTATGCACTTCACCAGGTGCATACCCCCGAACCTTTCGTCGTCATGACCGTGACGAGCACACGAAGAAGCTATAGCCAGAACAGAACGCCCAGGACCGATTCGAGCTTCCCCTGGTAGTGTCTTCTTTAACTTCGAACTGCTCATGAAGTTCGAGAACAAAACGCATTTTAAACACCTCCTCTCAATTGCTCGCTCTTTCTACAATTGCCCACAGAAGTTTATACGTTTACAATGGATTGCCAGGGCAGGCAAACCACGAAACTCCCGAGCAGAAAAACCTCGACAAGTTACTAGTCTCATGACCCGCACGACCAAGCTCACGCTGATCCAGTGTCGAGGTACGCTGCAAACTCAAAATGTAACGCATCATACACCTCCTAGACCATAGGTTACGGCTGTAAATGCTCACTGCAAGCAGTCGCTAGATGTGAGCTTTGGCACAGTTTCGAAATGTCGTGGCTTGGCTCCTGTGGAGACCTGATTTCCAACTAGGTAGCGTAAAGACCTGCAATCGATGGCATGAAACTGTATAGATACTGCCACCTAAACGTGTAGCAGACCCTAAACCAGCAGGAGCTGGGGCTACCTCATGCCCCACGAAGAGGGCACGTCTTGCGCCAACTCCTAGGAGAACCTCAAGTCTTCTCGAACTCGATAGCAACGCCCTGCAACCGATAGTTCTCGGACGCGCATGACAGGGCTCAAGTATTGCGCCAGATTATGGTTGGCATTCACATCGGTGAGAAGCACGAATCCGAGCCTACCGTTGATGAACATGCAGCCACCCTCCAGCACCACGATAAAGCCAGGGATGTGAAGCACGACCTGTATCGGTCGGCCGGCGAGCATTGGCGTGGCCTTGGCCGTCTTGGAAAGCAGGACCGTCTGTTACAGGCGACTGGTGGGGTAGGTGCTGCGCTTGGCGTAGGTTCTTTGGGCACTTCCACGCGCTGCCTCGGTATGGGTTCGAAAGCCAGGTCTTGTGGCCGAATGCTCCTCCGTAGGAATCATAAATATTTCTACGAACCTTTTGACGGCACCCCAGACTTTTTAGCGGAAGTCAAACAATTTAGCGGTTACCACCGAAGCGCCGCCGAACTAGCCATCAGATCCTATACAGCAGTCGCCCGACCGGCGTCACCACTGCTTCCGGGAGGCCACCACAATTCCCACCAACCGCCAGAAACCCGCGCTAACAAGCAAAAAAGCTCATCCTGACCCGCCACCCGGCCAGGCCAAGCTTTGTATCAAAATGAGCGTCCTAATGGTGGAGCCGCGGGGAATCGAACCCCGGTCCAACTGGTACTCCTGCATTCTTCTCC
>CAMYFZ010000059.1 GCA_947255165.1 uncultured Varibaculum sp. | reverse complement strand
ACCCACAACCTACGGTTTTGGAGACCGTTGCGCTACCAATTGCGCCACTGCCCTTCCAGCCAAATGGCTGACCTAATACGGTGCTAAACAAGTTTATGAGGTTTTACTGGTCACGTCCAACCTACGGGCACATAGTGGGGAAAAACGCATCTTTAATCGCTTCAGGGATGCTAGGAGAACATCTTTA
The DNA here is from genome assembly GCA_947255165.1 of uncultured Varibaculum sp. The sequence goes on along the minus strand of CAMYFZ010000059.1, from coordinate 11,302 downwards.
TTGGCAATATGCCTGTAATTTTCCGAAAATTCTGGTCGAAACAGATAATGGATAGCCAGACGTGGCAAAATGAGGGTATGAATAAACCGCAAGCACAAAGAATTTCGAATCGTCTAGCGCAAATATCCCCGTCTGCAACTTTGGCGGTGGATGCGGCCGCCAAAGCACTCAAAGCTCAAGGGCGTCCGGTAATTGGTTTTGGCGCCGGGGAACCCAACTTCTCTACCCCTGACTATATTGTTGAAGCCGCGCAAGCTGCCTGCGCGGACCCGGCAATGCATCATTACAGCCCCGGGAAGGGCCTGCCCCAGTTGCGGGAAGCAATCGCTAAAAAGACTTTGCGCGATTCTGGTTACGAGGTTGATCCCAACACCGAAATCATTGTTACCAATGGCGGTAAACAAGCTGTTTTCGAGGCGTTCTCGGCGATAGTGGAAGTGGGCGACGAAGTCATTATGCCCACCCCCTATTGGACGACTTACCCGGAAGTTATCAAGATCGCCGGAGGCGTCCCGGTTCCGGTAATGGCTGGTGCTGATCAGCACTATAAGGTCACAGTGGACCAGTTGGAGGCCGCTAAAACTGAAAAGACTAAAGCTTTGCTAGTGGTCAGCCCCTCTAACCCTACCGGCGCGGTTTACGACGCTAAGGAACTAAAAGCTATCGGTCAGTGGGCGCTGGAAAACGATATCTGGGTAATTACTGACGAGATCTATGAACACTTGATCTATGACGGGGTACATGCCGAGCATATTGTGAAGTTGGTTCCAGAACTGGCAAAGCAGACATTGGTACTGAACGGGGTAGCTAAAACCTATGCGATGACGGGTTGGCGCGTGGGCTGGATGATCGCTCCGGCGGACGTAATCAAAGCTTGCGCCGCTTTCCAATCCCACACCACCGGAAATGTTTCAAATATTGCGCAGCGGGCAGCACTTGCTGCCGTCAGCGGTCCGCTGGATAAAGTTGCGCAAATGCGCGAGGTCTTCGACCGTCGCCGCAAACGCATGGTAGAGCTCCTGCGCCAGGTTCCAGAACTGGAAGTTCCCCTGCCCCATGGTGCGTTTTACTGCTACCCCAGCGTAGAGCGAATTTTAGGACGTGAAATAGCGGGCGAAACTCCGCAAACTTCGGCCGAGTTGGCTGATTTGATGCTTCGGAAAGTCGAAGTAGCGGTAGTTCCGGGCGAAGCCTTCGGCCCCTCCGGGTTCTTCCGGCTTTCCTATGCGTTAAGTGACGAGGACCTAGAGGAAGGTGTCGGCCGGATAGTCGATTTTCTTAATCAAATAAAATAGGTTGTCCTTTGTACCCTTTCTATAATCTATAATCATTAGAAAGAGGACGCGTGAGCGTCCCGCAAGATTTTAGAATCACCGAGGGAGGGTAGCAGAGTGCGCAGATTCGCAGCAGTGGCAATTGTCTGTATCGCACTGTCGCTTGCAGTCATAATTGGCGTGCGCGCTTTACTACAAAACGGAGTTTATGATTTAGGGCCAGCAATTAATTTTGCGCCCCAAACACCGGTGATTACCGAGCAAGCTCCGCAATCTACCCCCAGCGTCCCCGCAACCAGCGAGGGGGTACAGCCATGAGCGAAAAACTTAGCTACCCCGGCAATAGCTTTCCGGGAGAACCTAATATCTCGCCAGCGGCGCCTCCTACCCCAGCTTCTCAGCCTCAGGTAACAGATTCCGCAGATGGTGGGGTAATTGCGGGATCCGCAAACCCACAGGCAGCATCCCCGCTGCCGGCTTCCTCTTCGATTCCCGCCAAGGAGCTTCCTTCAACGGTGCAGCTACCCGGCGAAATGACCTTGCCACAGATTCTTGATCCGACCGAGGGACGCCCAGCTGTTCCCTTGCCGCAACCTCTGGAGCCAATAGTAAGTGCCCCTCCGGACGCCTCGGAACGAGCCGCTTATCAAAGTCGACCCCGCAGGGTGATAGAAAAAACTATTGAACCTCGTAGCAAGGAACATAAGCTGCGGATTACCAACCTGCGTAACCGGATGTTGGTGCACTCGGTGTTAATATCTGGATTTGCTTTGACGCTAGTGGGGCTAATTTTATTAGTCAGCGGAATGATCCAAGTATCCCATGCTGAGCGCTCCCAGACGGAGTTAATCGTCAATGACCTGCGCAACTTTGTAAAAGCTGAAAACAAGCAGGATAGCGGGGGAATAGCCTCGGCCAAAGAGGCCTTAAACAGGTTCATTGACGCCGAAGATGCTCCCCATAACGGTACTTTGCTGGGGTTTTCCGCCGGGAAATTGATTGCTCAAAAAGAGGCGCGAGATTCCGCTATCCATCAAGATTCGCAACTGCTGGAAAAACTGGTCAGTTCTTCGAATCTAGACTCCGCCAAAATGTTTATGGTTCACACCGATCAGGCCACCTATGCGGTAGGGATGGTCCCGATTAGGGCCGCCGAAACCGATGACGCCCTATTGGCGATTATCTCTAACTATTCGGTGGATAGTACTCCAGCTCAGACCCAGCTATTGCTATTCGGCGGAATTTCATTCTTAGTATTGGCGATGGTTGGACTAGTAAATGTTCGCTCTTCGCAATCTCTACTAGCCCCTATTGGCAGGTTGCGAGATCTGATGGCTTCTATTAACAGTGAACAGGATCTTAGTAAGCGTCTACCGGTTGAAGGTGATGATGACTTAGCGGATGTTAGCCGCCAGATGAACTCGATGATTACGCGTCTGCAATCCAGTTTCGACGAGCAGCGCGACCTGCTAAATGATGTGGGTCATGAGCTCCGCACCCCGATAACGGTGGTTCGCGGACACTTAGAGCTGCTGAATCCCAATGATCCACAAGATACTGCCCGTACTCGGGAACTGGCCTTAGAGGAACTGTCACGGATGCATCGACTTACAGAAGATTTGATTACCGTGGCCAAGAGCGATCGCCCTGACTTTATTCGCCCCGAACGGGTCGATATTGGCGACCTGTTAATGGACGCCTTTGAAAATGCCACCCAACTGGGCGATTTTAACTGGCGAATCGATAACCTAACCATTGTCCCCACCACCGCCGATCCCCAGCGCCTACAGCAAGCGCTGCTCGCCCTCGCTCAAAATGCTTCCAAGTTTGCTGCTCCGGGCACTTTGATTGCCCTGGGGGCGGGCATTGATTATGAACAACCTCTGTTGGATCAACAAGGTAATCCGGTACCGGCCCGCACTATTACCGCACCCAGTCTGCAGATGCTTTCGCAAGTTCCCCCGGTGGAAGGCACTCATCGGCTCAATTTGTGGGTTCGTGATCAGGGAATCGGTATCGACCCGAAAGATCAAGAGCGGATCTTTGGTCGCTTCATGCGGGTCAACCACTCCTATGCGGGTTCTGGCCTAGGACTATCAATTGTTAACGCCATTACGCAGGCCCATGGCGGGATTCTACAGGTACGATCTGCGCTTTCTGTGGGATCGGTTTTTAATATTAGCCTGCCTATCTCAAATGATGATTGCAAAGATGAAATACAAGGAGAATAAAACATGACTAGCATCTTGGTGGTAGAGGACGAGCCCGGCATCTCCTCTTTCGTTGCCAAAGGACTAACCTCTGCCGGCTATCAAGTGACCGTAGTAGACAAGGGAGCCGATGCGGTCTCGGGAGCTCTTGGTGGTGACTATTCGCTGATCGTTCTGGATATTGGCTTGCCCGATATGGATGGTTTTGAAGTACTAGAACAGATCCGCGGGCAAGGAGCCACCCTGCCCATTATCGTGCTCACCGCCCGCTCTTCGGTAGAGGATACAGTCAGCGGACTGGAACAGGGCGCTGACGACTATATGTCGAAGCCTTTCCGCTTCGAGGAACTCCTAGCGCGAATTCGGCTACGTTTGAAGAATGCTAGCTCCGATGATCCCTCCAATATGGTGCAAATGAACGTAGGGGGCATGCACTTGGATCTGCGTACCCGCTATGCCTCCATTGACGGGGAACCGGTAGAGCTATCAGCCCGTGAATTCACCATGCTGCAAGCTTTTATGGAACACCCGGACCAGGTTCTTTCTCGTTCCCAGTTGCTAGATATGGTGTGGGGATACGATTTTGATCCCGGATCGAATGTGGTGGACGTCTACGTTCGTTACCTGCGCCGTAAAATCGGCTCGGAACGCATCGTAACCGTACGCGGTATGGGATACCGCCTGGTAGCGATGTAGCAGTTCCTTTGGTTCTTTAACCACATCTTCCTGCATCGTCTATATAGATAAAAATCCCGGGAGGCTGGATTTAATATCCAGCCTCCCGGGATTTTTATTGCTATTCAGTTATTTTCACGAACGTGATTTAGGCGTTCTCTACGTCGGCGTCTACCCACTCGAAGGTGCGGGTGACCGCTTTCTTCCACAAACGGTAGTTGCGGTCGTACTCTTCGCGATCTTCACCCGGAGTCCAGCGCTTGCCTTCTGCCCAGTTATCGATCACGTCTTGTTCACCATTCCAGAATCCCACGGCGATGCCGGCGGCGTAGGCCGCACCCAGCGCGGTGGTTTCTAGTACCTCGGGCCGTACCAGCGGCACGCCCAACTGGTCAGCCTGGAACTGCATAACCATTTCGTCCTTGGTCATGCCGCCATCTACGCGCAGCTCTTTGAGCTCTACGCCCGAGTCTGCCATCATCGCATCGAAAACCTCGCGGGTTTGATAGGGGGTAGCTTCCTGCACCGCACGCGCAAGGTGTCCCTTGTTGTTGTAGCGGGTCAGACCCACAATCGCACCCCGGGCATCGTCCTTCCAATAGGGAGCGAATAGACCAGAGAATGCCGGCACAAAGTAAACGCCGCCATTGTCATCAACGGTGCTAGCCAGTTTTTCGATCTCGTCCGAGGTCTTGATCAATCCCAGGTTGTCGCGCAGCCACTGTACCAGCGAACCGGCAACCGCGATCGAACCCTCCAGGGCGTAAACCGGCTTGTTGTCACCGATCTTGTAGGCAAGGGTAGTCAGCAGACCATTCTCAGAGAATACCGGCTCTTCACCAGTATTCATCAGCACGAAGCAGCCGGTACCGTAGGTGTTCTTCGCCATGCCCTTTTCGAAGCAGGCCTGTCCGAAGGTGGCTGCCTGCTGGTCGCCCAAGATACCCGAAATCGGGGTGTCGATCAGCAAACCATTCTTACGGCCATAGCCGTAAACCTCGGAAGAGGAGCAGATCTCGGGCAGCATTGACATCGGAATCCCGAAGTCTTTGCAGATGTCTTCGCGCCACTGCAGGGTACGAATATCCATCAGCATGGTACGCGAAGCGTTGGTGACATCGGTCTTGTGCACCCCACCGTTTACGCCGCCAGTCATATTCCAAAGTACCCAGCAGTCGGTGTTACCGAACAGCAGGTCTCCGGCTTCTGCCTTCTCGCGTGCGCCCTCGACATTGTCCAAAATCCATTTGATTTCCGGACCAGAATAGTAGGTGGACAGATCTAGGCCACAAATGTCGCGATACTTCGACATTCCTTCATCACCCGCGAGTTCGCGAATGATCTGCGAAGTACGGGCATCCTGCCACACAATCGCGTTATATACCGGCTCACCAGTGTTCTTGTCCCACACCACCACGGTTTCGCGCTGGTTGGTAATTCCCACTGCGGCAACCTCGTGCCGGTTTACCTGTGCCTTCTGCAGGGCGTCCGCCACGCATTCACGAATGTTATCCCAGATCTCGATGGGATTATGCTCAACCCAACCGGCCTTCGGGAAAATCTGTTCGTGCTCTTTTTGTCCCAACGAAACGATCTGTCCAGCATGGTTGAACAAAATCGCCCGCGAGGAGGTAGTCCCCTGGTCAATGGCCATTACATATTTTTTCTCGGTCATATCTCTTTCTTCCTTTAGGGTTCTTTCTATTTCTCTTTAAAACAGTTTTCCTAGGCAGCCATGCCCACGCCGACTACGATCAGCGGGGTGATAATGGCACCAATGGTGGGTCCAACAATCGGAACCCAAGAGTAAGCCCAGTCAGCGTCCGGCTTTCCGCCCTTCATCGGGAGCAAGCTGAACATGATACGCGGTCCCAAGTCACGAACTTGGTTGATAGCGTATCCGGTGGGCCCACCCAAACCAATACCGATAACTACGATGCACAGTGCGACTGCCAGCGGACCAACCTGGGTGGGGGTACCGCCAGATACCATAACGAAGGCCAACAGGCCGAAGGTGCCGATGATCTCGGTGAGGGTGTTCCATCCGTAGGAACGCACCTCGGGAGCAGTAGAGAAGCACCACAACTTGAGGCGGGGGTCATCCATCTGCTGATCGAACTGCTTCTTGTAAGCCAGGTAGGCGATTAGCGCTCCCACCATCGCACCCAGAAGCTGCGCCACAATGTAGATACAAACGTTCATGCCGGTGACCGGAATTCCGCCCTCGGCAACGCTCGGTCCATTAAGAGTTACGTTGCTGTCAAGGCCGTGCCAAACAGCTTTCATGATGGTTACTGCGGGGTTGAGGTGACCACCGGTCTTATAGGCAGCGTACACACCCATGTACACTGCCAAACCCCACCCAAAGTTGATCATCAACCAGCCGCCGCCGTTGCCTTTCGATTTCAAAAGGTTATTGGTGCAGCAGGTGCCAACACCGAACATCAAAAGAATGGCGGTGCCGAAGAATTCTGATGCGAAGATCTCGCCACTACCCGGGGTGGCTGCTGCCATAGGTACTAGGAGATCATTCAATGTCGCTAACATACGCGCTCCTTTGCGCTAATTATTTGAGTTTTTAGTTTTATTTAGTTGTCTAGCTCATGCTCAAGGATGAATAACCGTCTTGGTTACTCACCATCCTCAGCCTATGCTTATTTTCCATTTTTTGCTTTTTGACACTAATGTTCAACTTTAGAGAACAAACGTGCGCCCTCGGGGCGTGGAGGTGAGATTTTTGTCAACTGAATCCAATTTGTCGGAGGAACAATTCTCAGATGGAAATTCCAGTAGGGACGAGCTGGCTCGCAGCGCCGCCCTGGCCTACTACGTACAGGGGCAAACTATGGAAGCTATCCGGCGCCGGATGGGAGTATCCCGTTCCACGGTATCGCGCCTACTGTCACATGCCCGCAAACGCGGAATTGTTACCATCTCCGTGCAAACCTCCAATATGCCGCACACTCGGCTAGAACGCCAGCTACAAGACCGCTTTGGAATCAATGTGCATATCGTAGAAATGCCTCCCGACACTACCCAAAACCGGATCCTGGAAAATGTTGCAAAAACCGCTTCCCAAATTTTGGGGCAGCTGGTGCATGACGGCGAGGTGGTGGGTATTGCCTGGGGCAATACCACCACCGAGATGGCTGGCCACATTACCCAAAAAGACGTGGATAACGTGACTTTGGTGCAGCTAAACGGCGCAGCCTCTACCGAGACCTCCGGGATCGCACACGTAGGGGGCATCTTGGCGCGCATGGCCTACCAGTGGAAAGCGAATATCGTACAGTTCCCGGTACCCGCCTTTTTTGATGACCCCAAAACCAAAGAGGCCCTATGGCGCGAGGGCGCGGTACGCCGCGTTCTTAACTGGCAAGAAAAATGTACCCTGGCGGTATTTAGCGTGGGGGCGCTGCGAGCCGAAATCCCCTCCCATGTGTATGCAGCCGGATATCTTTCACGCAGTGAACTAAATAAATTGGCGCTGGATAAAGTAGTAGGGGACGTTTGCACGGTACTTATCAGGCCCGATGGCTCTTGGAATGACATTGCCATAAATAAACGTGCCACCGGCCCCAGTCCCGATCAACTGCGTCGCATTCCCCGCCGTTTTTGCGTCGTTGCTGGTAAAGCCAAAGCCCAATCTCTGCTGGGAGCCCTTAACGCCGGGGTAGCCACCGATTTGGTTTGCGATAAGGAGATCGCCGAAAGAGTGTGGGCGCTAGCGAAGCCCTAGAATAGAAGCATGGTAAAAACCGATTTCACCGACTCTTGCGAGTGGGTTGCTCCCCGGACTGATCACAAACCTACTAACCCGGTTCCTGCCTGGTACCGCAAAGCCGCAGATACCGGTGAGCCAACCCGGGGCGATACCACTCCAGCTTTAAGGGATATGACCACTATCGGCACTGGCGGAAGTCCAAAAGCGTTTTACCGGGCTGCCAGCGAGGAAGAACTGGTGGAGGCGATACGGGAAACGGACCGCGCCGGGGACAAACTGCTAGTGCTGGGCGGAGGCTCTAATGTATTGTGCGGGGAAGATCTATCTGACCTGGTGGTGGTACAGGACCTGCGCAGTGGGATAACCGTGACTGAAGATACCGCTTGCGGGGGCGCCCTAGTGAGCGCACCTGCCGGGCAAGCCTGGGATGAGTTCGTATGTGCCTGCATTGATGAAGACCAGATGGGCTTAGAGGCACTTTCAGGTATCCCCGGCACGGTGGGGGCAGCTCCGGTGCAAAATATCGGAGCCTATGGACATGAAGTTGCCGAAACCCTCTCTACGGTGCGGGTTTTCGATCGACTTCGTGATGGTATCCGAATTTTACCAGTCGGGGATTTGCAGCTCGGCTATCGCACCTCGATTATTAAACGGTCTTTGCGTGACGAGGAGGCCGGAGGGGGACGCACCTGGGGTTATACCGGACGTTACGTAGTCCTAGCTGCGGATTTCCAGTTGGCTCATGCTTCCCTGTCTGCGCCCATCGAATACCAACAGCTGGCCGATAAATTAGGGGTTAAGTTGGGGGAACGAGCCGATATGCGCGAGGTGCGCGAGGCCGTTTTAGAGCTGCGGCGCTCTAAAGGGATGGTGCTGGATCCCGCTGACCCGGATACTCGTTCCTGCGGATCTTTCTTTACTAACCCGATTATTTCTTCCGCGGACGCGGAGCAGCTTCCGCCTCAGGCGCCGCGTTTCCCGGTGTTTAATCTGCAGTTGCGCAACGCGGTGACTGGCGAGGCTCCCCAGGTGGAGGGACAAGTAAAAACCTCTGCCGCCTGGCTGATTTCGCACGCGGGATTGGAAAAAGGATTCACCCTCCCCACTGCAAATCAAGCGGAGGGCGCGCCGCGCGCTGCGCTTTCTTCCAAGCACGTCCTGGCGCTTACCAACCGCAATCATGCCACTTCAAAGGACATTGTGGAGCTAGCGCGTGCAGTCCAAGAAAAAGTAAAAGCCAAGTTCAACGTAAATCTAGAACCCGAACCGGTGTGGGTAGAGGCCGAAGCTAACTAGCGGCGGGAAATCAAATGCGCCACGTCGGTAAAAATACCGGTTGCGCCCCAATTGAATAGTTCATTAGCGCGGGCGGGCGAGTTAACCGTCCACACGTTGACTCCAAATCCGGCATCCCGGAAGGCCCGCATCTTTTCGCGCGTCAAACCGGTATCTTCGGGGTGAATGTAGCTGGCTCCCACCAGCTCTAATACGGAGCGCCAATCATCATGCAGGGCGCAGGTTTCATAGAGGCAGCCTAACGAGATTTCCGGTGCCAGAGCATGAAATTCCGACAGTAATACGTGGTTAAAGCAAGAAACAATCACTTCCGGGCCGTTCAACCGGCCCAGTTCTTTGATAACCGCGCGGATCAGCTGGCGGGTCATATCCGCGCCCGCTTCATTGGATTTGATTTCGATATTGGCGTTTAGCCCGGTCTCGTTCATGAAGTCCACCAGTTGCTGCAGGGTGGGAAGCTTTTCGCCTGCGAATTCGGGACTAAACCAACTACCTGCATCAATGGCAGCCAGGTCTGCGGCAGTTAACCCATAGTAGCCACCTGACCTATTGGTGGTACGGTCCAAAGTGGTGTCATGGCAGATAATGACGGTTCCATCCCCCAAAATATCCACATCGGTTTCAATCCAGTTAAGGCCGTGCTCAACCACTTTCCGGAACGCCGCCATGGTATTTTCGGGGGCTAAGGTATTTAAGCCGCGATGCGCAAAGATGCGTTTTTCTATATCCATTTTGATATCACTTTCTGGTTAAACTAGGCGAGCTATTACTGACTCTACTTAAGTAGAAATGGTTTAACTCCGCGTTAACCGGGATAGCCCACAGGAGAATGTTAGGACTGCAAACCAGTGGCAGTGAGGTAGGCGAGGACGGCGCGTACCCGGCGGTTGGGTTCATCGGGAGTCAGCCCCAGTTTCATAAACACATTGGCGATATGTTTCGCCACCGAGGCGCCAGAGAGAAATAGTTTCTTCGCGATTTCCTCATTGGATAACCCTTGCGCCATCAACCCTAAGACTTCGCTTTCCCGAGCCGTGAGGTTAGCTAAGGCGGAGCCGCGCTCGCGCACCAGTTTCACCGCCACTTCCGGATCCACTACTACCCCACCGCTGGCCACGGTTTTCAAAGCATTCAAAAAGTCGGCCACTCGCGAGACCCGTTCTTTAAGCAGGTAACCGGTACCAGCGGCGTGCTGTCCGGGTGGGGGTAGCTGGTCAGCGCTAAAAAGCTGCGCTGCATAAGCGGGTGCCACGTATTGACTAAGTACCATAATCCCCAGGTCGGGGTACTCTTCGCGAATCTTGACTGCCGCGCGCAAGCCATCATCGCTCATCCCTGGCGGCATCCGCACATCGGTTACCAGCACGTCCGGGAGCTGGCCGGCCTCGCCCGCTTGTTTCACCGCGACAATTAGCCCCGGCGCGTCCTCGGCCTGCGCGATTACTTGATGCCCTAAGCGTTCCAATAATCCCGCTAACCCTTCGCGGATCAAAGTGGCATCATCAGCCAAAATGATTTTCATGCTGTCTCCTTCGCGGATACTAGAATCGGAATTTCGCCCCGCACCGTAGTCGGCCCGCCCGCCGGAGAAATCACCCGCAGCGTTCCCCCGAAGGCTTCTAAGCGCGCCTGCAGACCCGCTAAGCCGTGCCCGGGGTTAATACTGGCTCCGCCTGACCCATTATCGGTAATTGAAAGCACCAGGGAAGAACCGGCTACTACCAAAACCGAAACTTGGGCGTCAGGGGCATATTTCGCCACATTAGTAAGGGATTCGCACACCAGGTAGTAGGCGGCAGCGGCGGCTCCCGGCGGCAGCTCCGGCAACTCGAAGGGCATCCTGACGTCCACATCCAAGGGAGATTCGGCGCAAACATCGCGCACCGCCTCGGCCAGGCCCTTATCGGAAAGCACTTTCGGATGCACCCCGGCGACCGTACGCCGCAGCGCCGCTAAAGCCTGGTCATTGGCATCTTGCGCCTCCCGCAAGAGGCCTAAAATCTGTTGTATCTGCGCGTGAGTACCGGAATCCTCCGCGCTTTCCCTATCGACGCAGTTCCTATCCGCGCCTTCCCCATCCGTACGGTCACCAACCTCCTCGGAAGATTCCCGGGAGGCCAGCA
>CAMYFZ010000058.1 GCA_947255165.1 uncultured Varibaculum sp. | reverse complement strand
TATGAAGAAGTCAGCGTTACAGACCTTAGGTCTGAGAACCGACAGGTGCTAGACGAAGTGGCTGACAAAATCTCGACTAGCCTGCAACAGACAGTTGAATCCAGGCAAGAACTCGCGGCAACTACCGCTGCCTTGCAAACCAGACAAAAACCCGACGAACCCCAAACCCGCATTACCCTTGAAGAGATCTTGGAAGGAATAAAGGAAGTCTCTGAAACCTTCAATGCAGACGCAGAAACATTTGGCAAAGAACTAGACACCTTAGGTGACCAGTTAAACCAAAGTATCGAAGCCATTACCGTCGGAGAATTTAAACCCGCCATCATAGCTAAGCACGCCCGCCTTTTGGATCCGCAAGCAAATCGTCTGGAAGATGCAGCTTCTAAACTAACCCACGACTGGGAAATGATTAGAGAGCGAATTAATGGTTCCATAGAAATAGGCAAAGACCTGTCAAAAATCGGGGAAGAGGATCTTTTACAAGACCTCAGCATCTCCCTGGAACAGCTTGCTACCCAAACTCGCGTGCCGGAACTGGATACCTTGAAGCAGGTGTTGCCCTTACTTGGACGAATCTCCCGACTCCTCCGCCCCACAGAACAGTCAATTATGGCGGCGCTTCGCACCCTGGAAAGCATCAACACCGAAGTCGACGCCCTGCGCGCCTACGCAAACCAGTCCCGGAAATAAGACGCGCCACCCGATACTTGATTAATCAAGTGAATACGGTGACCATAAACCTAAGAAAGCAACAACTAAAGCGTACGGGTTTCCCGCTGCTTGCAAAGGGGCAATGAGTTAGTCCGCTACTGTTTTAGCTCAGGTTTTTTGCACGGCAAAGATCGCGGGGAAACAGGGATAAATCCAGACCCTGTAACTACAAGCTGGGCAGCCCTTTTACAGCGTAAGACCCACCAGGTGACCGACTGCGCCAGTAATCAGCATGGCGAGGGCGCCGCCGATAATTACCCTGACCACTGCGCGTTCTCGGGGAGCTTCTGAGAGCCATGCCGAGGTGTAACCTGCTAGACCTAGCGCCACCAGCGTGAAAAGGAAAGTGGTGACAAACTTGGAAGCCGGAGGGAACAGTAGGATCGCCAGCATCGGCAAGACTGCGCCTAAGACAAAGGAAAACGCCGAAGAAAATGCCGCGTTCCAGGGGTTAACGAACTCTTCCGAATCGATAGAATAGCGAGCCTCTACCTGTGCCGCTACCGGGTCAATTGCGGAATACTCTTTCGCTACCAAACGGGCAGTCGCAGTTGACAGACCCTTATCTTCGTAGACTTTAATCAAACCCGCTAGCTCCCCCTCGGGATCTTTTGCCAGCCGGCTGCGCTCCTTTTGCACCAGCGCTTTCTCAGTATCCTTTTGGGTAGAGACAGACACGTATTCGCCTGCCGCCATGGAAATAGCTCCGGCGACCACTGCTGCCATCCCGGCAGTAAAGATTGCCACGTTATTTAGCGGATCCACAGCGGCCACCCCGACTACTACCCCCGCAGTAGAAACGATGCCGTCATTAGCGCCCAGCACCCCGGCACGCAACCAATTCAGCTTGGAGGCCGTCTTTACGCTTTCGTCAGCATGCTCGTCACGCTCGTGCGCGCCGGAATAAGTACCGAGAATTCTTTCCCCTACCAAGCTCATTCGACACCCCCATTTATCTGCAAGTTTTAGCTTTCCAGCTATCTTTCTGACTACGCGGTCAGAATAACAAGCTAAGACTTTTCGAGTGCGAAAAAATGGGGATATGAAGGGGGCGCTGCTAAAGGTTAGGTGCAGTAGGCGCGTTCTCTAAGGCAAGGCGGACCAAATGAAAATTCTGGGCTTCCGGGCTCGCGTTCTAGAAAAATGAAAGAGGAAATCGTGCGGCGGGGTCAATCCCCTACATCAACGCGTTAGCTGCCAGGATCTGTCCGTAAATGGATTTTCTGCCGTATCTAACGAAGGAAAGTAGGGCTAACCTTAGTTAAAATTTGCATTGACCAACCAGAGGAAACACCCTGTAACCGGCACAAACACCGCCTTTTTAACCACAAAATTACAGGATTAACGAAAGGGGTGTCTTGCGCAAATCGTTCTGCCTAAAATATCAGGGTCGCAAATACGCAACGCCCTTGAAGGCTACAGTAATGAACCCGTACGCAGGGACTGACTTACGCTTCCCAATTCTCCAGGAAATTCCGCACTGCGGGGGCTCCCCGATATGAGGCTTGCGCGCCCACCTTGGTAGTAGCCAGGGAGGAAACCGCGGCGGCCAAGCAGGCACCATCGGCCAGTGTGCAACCGGCAGCCAGCGCCGAAAGCAAAGACCCCATGAAAGAATCCCCTGCTCCGGTGGTATCTACCGTATCCACTGGGAAAATCGGGATCCGGGTCACCTCACCATTATCTAGCACCAGCGAGCCGTGACCACCCAAAGTCAGCACTACCTGTGTCATTCCTAGTGAATCAACCGCCTCCCGCAACTGATCAAGGTTTTCAACGTCTATTTCCCGGCCACTTAGTACCGCCAGCTCGTGTTGGTTAACAATCAACACATCAACTAGTTTTAGGAGAGAATCAGGCACCTGGGTTATGGGCGAAAAGTTCAGCACTACCTTAACGCCCGCCTCGTGTGCGATTCGAGCTGCTTCCTCAACCGCGTCCATCGGAGCCTCCAGGCACAGCCCCAGGGTTTTCGCCGAGGTTATCAACTTGCTTTCTTCCCGAACTAGATCCGCATTCACCAGTGCGTTTGTCCCGGCTGAGTAAACGATAGTGTTTTCTCCCGCCGCGTCCACAGTGATCAGGGTTGATCCCGATGATCCTTCGCGGCGTTTCACCCCGCTAGTATCTACGCCGGCACTTTTCAGAGAGGCCATTAAGAGGTCGCCATACCCGTCATTGCCAAGCGCTCCGATAAGCTTCGTTTTCGCCTCCAAAAGGGCGCAAGTAACCGCCTGATTAGCGGATTTACCTCCCGGCAAAGTCACCAGGGGACCGCCGATAACGGTTTCTCCAGGGCCTGGTAGCCGCTCGGTTTCTACGGTCAAATCGGCATTGATCGATCCCACCACTGTAACTGGCGCTCCTATAGCATCCAGCACTGTCTGCGCAGTTAGCGCAATGTCTTTCGTCTGGTTCATATTTCCTCACAATTCGTAAAATTTTATTTTGCTAATTTTGGGGTTGAGTCCCGCACCAGCAGTTTCGCGGTAGCGTTCTTTTCTACTGGCTTACCGCTTTTACCAGCTATTCTTTCGAGTAACAAGGTCACAGCCAGATCGGCCATCTCAGTAATTTCAGTATCTATCATGGTCACCGGAGGCGTCATCGCCTCTAACCAGTTTAGACGGTCAAAGGTGGCAATTCCGATATCTACCCCGGGGCGAATCCCGTTTGCTTTTAAGGCCAGCATCGCCCCCAAAGTGATCACCCCAGAGGCACACACCAGAGCATCTGGTGCCTTTTTTGCCAGTACCTGTTTTATCGCCGCGTCTCCTCCGGCCTCTTGAAATGGGGTCGAATAAGCCTGCACCTCGATAATCCCCGCATCCGCGAGCGCCGCGCGCAGCATTTTCTGCCGCAAGTCCCCGGTGCTGGTTGACTCCGGACCAGATAGCACTGCCACGGATTTATAACCGTTGCCAGCGAAATGCGCAGCGAGCTGCGCTACTGCCTGGCTAAAATCGCAGCCGACACTGTCAATCTCGGCTCCAGCAATTTTGCGGTCGACCGCCACCGTTGGCACTTCCTGAATATAGGAAAGCAATTTCGAGGTCGGTTTTCCGGCGGGAGTAAGCAACAACCCATCGATATTCTGCGAAAGCATAGTCGCTACTACATCTGTTTGCGCATGTGGTTCTTCTCCCCCGTTACCCAGCATTATCTGGTAACCCTTCGCTCTGGTTTGCCGTTCGATTCGGTCGGCAAGTTGCGCGAAGAAGGGGTTAACGATATCCCCCACTACCACCCCGATGAGTAGGCTTTTCCCGGCGCGCATCGACGCGGCTCTCACGTCTTTGCGATAACCAAGCTGGTCCGCCATCTGACGTACCCGTTCCTTAGTACTCTCAGGAATCGTAGGGGAATCGTTGAGGGAACGCGAGACCGTAGACACGTTCACGCCTAGTTTTTCGGCGATCTGTCTAATAGTAGTCATCGCGTTCCCCCGTACGATATCTCGCGTCTTAGCTTACGGTTTCGCCTTCTCCAGCTGCCTTCGGAATCAGGAATGAGGTTCCTAAAGCCAAAACCAGCAGGATTCCACCAGCGATAATAGCCCCTAGATGACCGCCGTAGCCTCCACCTAGAGAAGTCATCACCGCATAGAGCACCGCGAAGGAAATACCTGCCCCCAGGTTGAAAGCTCCCGCGTTAAGCCCGGGTAGGTAACCGGGATTATCGGAGGGCGAGAGCACAATCCCTAGCCCGTTGAGCATGATATTCACGGTACCGGCATAGGTTAGACCTGCGAGTATAGATACCAGCAGCAATATCCAGGCGGCAGCGCCGTTCATGGTAAATGCCAATATCGCTAGGGAAATGAGCGCTCCGATGAGGCCGTAACGCAGTACTTTTCGATAGCCGAAGCGTCCCGCAAAGGTGCCCGCGACCGGCCCCATCACTAGACCGGCGAGCGCGTAGGGCGTGAGGGTCCAGAAAGATACCACATCCGCGCCTAGCCCCGCCCCAAACTTGGTGTCTTGGGCAATAGAGGGCACAATCCCGTTCATGATCGCGAAAATACCGGTCATTGTGAGTACGGTAGTCAGCAGCAATGCCCAGGTGCTGCGCGAACGCAGGTAGTGCCGGGTGACAAGCGGATGTTCGGTATTGCCTTCTTGGCGCCAGAAAAGCATGAAAAATATTGCGGCGCCTACTATTAGCCCGATTACCAGCAGCCAGTTGGCATCTTGTAGTTTGGCAATCTCATTGATGGCGGTCAGCGCCGCCCCGACTGCCACTACCAGGTAGAGCGTACCTAGCCAATCCATAGGCTGCGGTTGATTGACAGTGGATTCATCGGTTAGGAAACGTACTGCTACTGCCGCGATTACCGCGATTACCGCCATCGTCCAGAACACTGAGGCAAACCCGAAATTCTTAGCTAACCAGCCGCCAGCGATAGCATCGACACCGGCAATACCACCATTAATTGCGGTGATAACCCCCATGAGGGTGCCGTAGCGTTTGGGATCTGGTACCGCTACCCGCAACATGATTAGACACAGGGGGACGGTCGGACCGGCCACGCCTTGGATAGTGCGACCAATGAATAATAGGGCGACTGAACCGGTAACTCCCGCCAAAGCCGAGATCACACACCCCAGAGCAGTCAGTAACATCATGGCGGTTAGCAGCTTGCGGCGCCCAATCATGTCTCCTAGCCGCGGCAGGAACAGACTGAAGAGGGCGGCTGCCGTAAAGAACACCGTCTGGGTTAGACCAATCATCGCTGCAGTGGTGTGGAGTTCTTTTTCCATGAGCACCAGGGCAGGTGAAAGCATTGAAGCATTTAACTGGAAAGCGAAACACGCCACCAGTAGCGCGGTCATCACCGCGCCTACGGAACGCACTTTGTTCATTAGGCATCACCTTTCTGGACGCGATCGATAGAGTCGATAACCAGATCCCAGAAACGGTCAAAATCCAGGTGGGTAGCCGCCTTGGTGTGGCAATCTTCCCCAGCCGGTTCCCTAAAGTCGGCTACCGTCATCCCCACGGTCAGCTCCCCGTGTAGCTCAATGTCGATGGGTACCCGCACAGTTTCTACGATGGAGGGGTCGATTAGATAGGCAACGGTACAGGGGTCGTGTACCGGCGGGAAGTCAAAGCCTTGTGAATCTTGATAGGCTTTGCTGAAGAACACGAATAGATCCAGTACAAACTGGGCAACCGGGCCGCCAAGATCTTGGATCTTCGCGGTGATTTCATCGGTAGCCAGTGCCTGGTGGGTCAAATCTAAGCCCACCATTACTACTTCCCACGGCTCATTGAATACAATATGGGCGGCCTCAGGATCCACCTTAATGTTGAATTCGGCAACTGCCGACCAGTTACCTACGTGGTACCCCCCGCCCATGAGGACGACTTCGCGTACGCGTTCTACGATGCGCGGTTCCTTACGCACTGCCATCGCGATATTGGTGAGCGGGCCAGTGGGAACCAGAGTGATTTCGCCGGGCTCGTGGCTCATAATAGTGTCGATGATCAGGTCGACTGCATGCTGGTCAACCAGCGGCTGCGGTTCTGGAAGTTCTACCCCATCTAAGCCAGATTCTCCGTGTTGCTCCGGTGCAACCTCGGCCTTGCGAACCAGAGGACGATCGCAACCGGCGGCGATGGGCACGCCCTGCATACCGTAAACGGTGGCTATCCGCTGAGCATTATTGGTGACCTTCGCTAGTGTTTGGTTTCCACCAACGGTAGTTACAGCCAGTAGTTCGATCTCGGGGTTGGCGTGGGCAAGCAGCATGGCAATGGCATCGTCATGACCGGGATCGCAGTCCAGGATAATTTTTCGCGACATCTTTGTCTCCTTTGAGCGATTACTAAATCGTTACGCAAACGTTTGCGTAACTTGAAACTAGCACAAGGATCGTGGAGCCACAAGAGTTTTTAGGAAATTTCCTACTTTTTAACGCTCATCTAAAGAGTGCGTCTAGGCGCATCTCATAAAGAGGGTGCACGCGAACTTTCACCCGCCCAGGATCGCAGCCGCCAACAGATGTTTTTTGTTTCTAAGTCGGCACAGGTAGCGGTTTTATCCGAGCAGGCGCGGCAAGCTTAGAGCCCGGAAAATACCTTTGGTATTTTCCGGGCTCTGGACAGGAGAAAAAATCGCTGCTACGGCAGGGTCGCGGCCGGTAAACAACGTACGAGGACGCAGAGTTAGCGCGGGCAGCGGTTTTATCCGAGCAGGTGCGGTGGGCCCAAGAATTCGGAAAATGCCTGCGGTCTTTTTCCGAATTCTTGGGCGGGAGGAAAAATCGCTGCCCGTGCCGGGTCGTGGAAGCTAACAGCGACACCTTACGACCCCGCACGGGCAGCAAATTCTATTGGCGTAGCCCTCGGCTAGGCCTCTTGCTTCTCTTTGCCGCTACGCTTGTTTTCCTCGTCTGGATGGCCCATGCCAGCGCTGGGGCTAAACCAAGTCCAGGCCAAGAAAACTAAGGCAGTAACGAACAGCCCTACCCCGGAATACATATTGGCGTTGATCGGGGTGTTGTTGATTCCGTCTAGCTTATTTGCCACATAGTCCGGAACCGTGGCGGGCTCAATCACCAGACCGCAAATGATCAGGAAAAGTCCGATAATGCCCAGTACCAGACCACAAATAACTCGAATATCGTAAATGTGAATCTTTCGTTTCATTTCTATTACCTCCCCCTAGTGGAACAACGAGTTCAAGGCGATCACGAGCACTCCGGCCACAATCGCTAACGGAATTGGACGGCGCAGCAGCGGCAACTCGTGGAGCTTCGGATCCACGCGGCGTTCTTTCGGCGTAAGCGACCAGACGAACCCTTCCAGTTCGCGGTAATCCTTGGGCTTGGTGAACATGGAAACTAGCACGTTTACCAACACGCCCACTACGAACGCGGCACCAGCAGCGATGAATGCTTGGCCTTGTCCGGGCAACTCTAAAACCTTGTTCCAGCACAAAACGTTGACAAATAGTGCCGCTAAAGTACCGAACAGCAGACCTGTCCAACCGCCGGAGGGCGTTGCCCGCTTCCACAACATACCGATAATGAACGAGGCGAACAGCGGCGCGTTGAACATGGAGAACAACTGTTGCAGCAGATCCATAATATTGGGGTACAGCGAAGCAATCAGCGCCGTAAATACCGCAACGGTACAGGCCACTACGGTGGCGTTGCGGCCTACTTTCAAATAGTGCTCATCGGATTCATTCGGCTTGAAATAGGCCTCATAAATATCGACTGTAAACACGGTGTTAAACGCAGACACGTTCGCCGCCATACCTGCCATAAAGGAGGCCAACAGGCCGGCGATTGCCAAACCTAGTAGACCATTGGGCAGCAAATCCCGCATCATCAGCAACATGGCATCGTTATAGCTAACTTCATAGCCAGCCGGAACGTGAGAGGACAGGTTCGCGAGCGCTTCCTTGCCTACCCCCATATATTTCGGTCCGCCTTTAAGCCGCACGATTTCGGGAATCAAAACCCCCGCTACCATACCTGGAATAATCACCAGGAAGGGAATAAACATCTTTACGAAGGTTCCGATAATCGGAGTCTTTTGCGCGGCAGCGATCGAGTCAGAGGCCATCGCGCGCTGGACCTCGACGAAGTTAGTGGTCCAGTAACCGAACGCCAAAACGAAACCAAGCCCCATAACCAGACCAAACACTGACATCGCTGGGGAGTTAAACCCGGAAAGCAAAGTACCCGGCCAAGAATGCAGCTGGTTAGCTGGATCCTGATAGACGGGCTTAGTCGCTTCGCCCGCCCACTTGGTGATCTTTTCGGTTAGTCCCTGATATCCGCCTACACGGTAAAGGCCAATCAAAGTAACCGGCAACAGCGCGGCTACAATTACGAAGAACTGCAGCACCTCGTTATAGATAGCAGCTGCCAGGCCGCCGATGCTGATGTAGGTCAATACAATCAATGCCGCGATAACCAAGGAAATCCATAGCGGGATTCCCAACATTCCGTTAACGATTTTACCGAGCAGGTACAGGTTTACCCCGGCGATTAGCAGCTGAGCGAGGGCGAAAGAAAGCCCGTTAATCAGGTGCGCGGCGGTGCCGTAACGCTTGAGCATGAACTCAGGAACCGAACGTACTTTCGAACCGTAATAGAACGGCATCATCACTACGCCTAGGAATAGCATCGCGGGAATCGCGCCTACCCAGAAATAGTGGAAAGTAGGCAGACCATATTGCGCGCCGTTGGCGCTCATTCCCATAATCTCAACTGCGCCCAAGTTTGCGGACACGAATGCCAGGCCGGTTACCCAGGCCGGCAAAGAGCGCCCACCGGTCAAGAATTCATCAGATGAGCTGGCTTTCCGCTTCATCATGAACCCCACGGCCACTACGAACGTGAAGTACACGATAATTGGGAAATAGTCGTAAAACTTGGGCTCAATCAGGGTGGTTGCCTCATTGGGCATCAATAGTATCGGGTGGATCATTCCCTCCCCCTTGCTAAATTTAGGACATCATTATCCCGTCACAGCTTAGGGAAATTTCCGAGAGGGGAATCGCCCGGGGCTTTGGCGGCTATCTGACACTATAATGTGAAAACTAACCCTAAAAAGTAGATTTTACCTAATCTTTTACAACAGTTTTGAACATGGCCGCTGGCTTTTACACTCCCCCCATTGCTTCCCAAGCTTTACTTTAGGTTCTGGTGCTACTTTCTCTCTCCCCCAAGAATCCTGATTTTTCAATATCTTGCTCTGGGTCGTATCCTTTTGGTGTATTTCACCAAGGAGATCGCCCAGTAATGACAACTGAATCGAAAACAAAAGTAAAAGAACTCACTATTCGCGGAGTGATCATCGGGGGCATTATCACCCTAATTTTCACCGCCGCGAATGTATATCTAGGGCTGAAAGTGGGGCTTACTTTCGCCACCTCGATTCCGGCGGCAGTTATTTCGATGGGGATTCTGCGGTATTTCAAGGATCATACCGTTCAAGAAAACAACATCGTGCAGACTATCGCTTCGGCAGCTGGCACTTTATCGGCAATCATTTTCGTGCTGCCTGGCCTAATTATGGTGGGCTGGTGGAGCGGCTTCCCCTATTGGACGACTGCTGCCCTGTGCGCCCTCGGCGGGATCTTGGGAGTCACCTACTCTATTCCCCTGCGCCGCGCCCTGGTAACAGGTTCTAACCTGGCTTTTCCCGAGGGGGTAGCGGCAGCAGAAGTCCTCAAAGTAGGCGACACTCACGAAGGCGCCGCGGATAACCGCCGCGGCCTGCACGTGATTATTTGGGGAGCGATTTCCTCGGCATTCTTTTCCCTGCTCACCAACCTGAAAATCGCGCTCTCCAGCGTGACCACCGCTTTCAAAGTTGGAGCCGGGGGAACCATGGTCGGTACCAGCCTTTCCCTAGCCTTAATCGGAATCGGCCACCTGGTCGGCCTGGGGGTCGGCATCGCCATGGTTACCGGCATGCTAATCAGCTATGGGGTGCTGCTCCCCTACTTTTCTTCCGGCCAGCTCGGCACCGGAGATTTTGCCGAGGGCGTGCAAAGCGTCTTCTCTGGTGACGTACGCTTCGTAGGCGCCGGGACTATTGCGATTGCCGCTATCTGGACTTTCCTGAAAATCATCGCTCCGATTATCCGAGGCATGCGGGAATCCCTGGCTGCATCCCGCAGGCGTAAAGCGGGGGTAGAAGTACCGGCCCAAGAACGCGACCTTTCCCCCGCCTGGGTCGTAGGCATCACCCTTGCTTTGATGCTTCCCATTGGGGTGTTGCTCTGGCTGTTCCTAAAAGGCACCCCTTTGGAACACCACACCGGTGGCCTGATTTTCTTGTCGATTCTGTTCATTTTGGCTCTCGGGTTAGCAGTCGCTAGCGTCTGCGGGTATATGGCGGGCCTAATCGGCTCCTCTAACAGCCCCGTTTCCGGAGTGGGAATCCTAGTAGCAATCTTGACTGCCCTAGTAATTAAGGCAGTAGTGCCTACTGGTAGTGACCCTAAGACCCTAGTTGCCTATACCCTATTCACTGCCGCTATCGTCTTCGGGATCGCCACTATTTCTAATGACAACCTCCAAGACTTAAAAACCGGGCAACTGGTTAACTCCACCCCCTGGAAACAGCAGGTTGCCTTAATTATCGGGGTGATTTTTGGTTCCCTGGTTATTCCTCCAGTACTTCACCTGATGAATAATGCCTTTGGATTCCAAGGAGCTCCGGGAGCCGGCAATAATGCGCTGGCCGCGCCGCAAGCATCCTTGATTTCGGAGCTTACCAAGGGGGTATTCGGGGGCGACATTGATTGGAGTCTCCTGGGACTAGGGGCCTTAATCGGGGTAGCAATCATCCTGATCGACGAGATTTTAAAGCACACCACTTCCCGTTATTCGCTGCCTCCGATCGCCGTGGGGATGGGAATGTATCTGCCTATCACCCTGACTATTCTGATTCCAATTGGTGCTACCTGCGGAGTTCTCTATAATCGTTGGGCAAAAACTCGCAAGAACCCGGAGGCGGCCTCCCGGATGGGCACCCTGCTGGCTACCGGTTTGATCGTAGGCGAGAGTCTATGGGGCGTGGTTTATGCCGCGATTGTGGGCACTACCGGCAGTGAGGAGCCACTGGCTATCGTGCCTGATTCCTGGTCGGGTGTGTCCTCCCTAGTGGGGCTAGTTATCTTCGTGGCTTTAGCCGCCTACGGCTACCGCTACTCAAAGCAGCAGACCGAGGCCTAGAGCCGACCAAGTAGATCGCCCCCCCCCCGAGAGGCGGCTTTACGTACTCATAGCCTGCATACAGTTAACACCCACGTTGCTGCGCGGAGGCTTGCGAGGAAAGCGCGGGGAATCGGTTTTATCCGAGTGGGCGCGGTGGGCATAAGAATTTGGA
>CAMYFZ010000057.1 GCA_947255165.1 uncultured Varibaculum sp. | reverse complement strand
GATGTTGCCCACTCGGTAAACCCCAACTATCCCGAAAAACACGACCCCGACACCCGGCCGATGATGGGATCCGGACCGGTACTTAAACTCAATGCCTCCCAGCGCTATGCCACCGACGCTAACGGTTGGCACCTTTGGAACGACGCGGCCAGGCGCTGCGGAGTTAAGACTCAATGCTTTGTTTCGAACAATGATGTCACCTGTGGGTCAACTATTGCCCCCATGACTGCTACCCGCCTAGGGATAACCACTATTGATGTGGGGGTGCCGATTTTGTCAATGCACTCTGCCCGGGAAATGTGTGCCCTTAGTGACCAGGTGGAGATGGCGAAGATAATGCAGTCTTACCTGCAGAAATAGCTGATAGCGGTGGGCCATACTGGTTTCGAACCAGTGACCTCTTCCGTGTGAAGGAAGCGCGCTACCCCTGCGCCAATGGCCCTTGAACTCAAACTACGTTACCGGAATTTGAGGGCGCAAACCAAATTCGTCGATCCTCTGGTACGCTACTAGTAGCACGGGAGCTTTCAAGCTGAGAGGAAGCAAAACGCTTCGACCGTTACACCTGATCCAGGTAATGCTGGCGCAGGAAGCTGGTTCACCTGTGCGCATATTTAGGAGGCACAGATGGACCGGGAAGAACAGCTAGAAGTGGTAAATAACCAGTGGCCACCCCTTAGCGCCAGTCAATCCGCCGAAGTTTTAGCTGAAATCCCAAAGTTTCGCGAGGAGCGAATAGCAGATCTCTCCCCCTCTTCCCGTCCCATGGCCGCCGCTGCGCTAGTGACGACTGATAACGGCAAGCAAGTGTTTTTAAAGTGCTACCACCACCATCTGGTCAGCGAAAACGAGCTGGAGACTAAACACTCCTTTGTCAATCAACTGGCAGAAAATGGCTTTTCTACCCCGCGTTTTTTCTCTTTCACCCCCGGGGGAACCGCGCTCCGCTTAGGAGAGTGGATTTTTGAGGCTTCCCAAGGCGCCCCTGGGCAAGACCGCTACCGGGATCTGCGCTCCTGGCTACCGCCGAAAACCAGCGAAGAGGCGGTGGAACTGGGGAGGCTAGCTGGCCGGCTGCGCCTAGCCAGTCAAAAAATAAAACCGTTGCCGCTAGAACCCGGCCCCTATCAAAACCGGATAGAGCTAATGCTGGGAGACCCGCTGGCGCGGTTAGCGGACTTCTTAAATACCCACCCGGTACTTGACTCTTATTTGAAAGAAAACGGATCCGACTTAGCGGGCGCGCTAGAACCCTTGCGGCCGTTTGCAAAAATGCTTACCCCCCTCAAGAGAGCCCCGCGCTACTTTACCCACGGCGACCTGCATGTTTCCAATACTTTTTGGGAAGGAAATGAGATTACTTCCCTGATTGATTTTGGACTCGCCTGCCCAAATCCCTCGCTTTTTGACCTGGCGGTCCTCCTGGAACGCCACAGCATCGACTGGATAAGTATTACCGAGGGGAAAACCGACAGCTACTGGCCAGAAGTCGCTGGCGACTTACTAAGTGGCTACGGGCAGGTCTGGCCGCTGTCGGGAGAGGAAACCGAGATGCTCGGCGCCATGATTTCCCTGTGTAACGTCGAGTTTTCCCTTTCTGCTATCGAATACGACCTGCTCGCTCCAATCGATCCGCAGATTAAAGACTGGGCCTGGAATATTGGGTTCCAGGGTCATAGCCAATGGTTCCTGACCGAACCAGGCAAAAAATATTTATCAACCATCAATCAACTAGCGAAAGAAAAAGCATGCGCAAAATAGCTACGGCTTTAGCCTGCACTCTAGCCCTAACCCTGGCGGGGTGTTCCACCGGATCTAGTTCAGCAACCAAAGATCCTGAATTAAAGAACACTTCGGTTATTTTGGACTGGACTCCTAACACTAACCACACTGGGATCTATGTCGCCCAAGAAAAAGGTTTTTACCGGGAAGCGGGACTAAACGTAAAGGTAATGGGCTTTTCTAAGAGTGGCGTGGAATCAGTAATGGCTGCCAAAGGCGCCGATTTCGGGTTCTCCGGAACCGACTCGATCGCCTCCGCAAAAGCCTCGAACCTGGGAATCAAAATGGTGTTCAACCTGCAACCCAAATCCTCCTATATGGTGGGATTCTTGGATAAGGCCGCTATCCAGCGTCCCCGGGATTTAGACGGTAAAACCCTCGCTGAATTCGGCGGCGGTTATCAACATATTGCCACCAGAATGCTGATTCAAAAGGACGGCGGCAAAGGAGATTTCAAAAAAGTAGTCGCCGGCGCCCAAACCTTGCAGGCAGTAGAACAAGAACGCGCCGACTTTGCGGAACTCCTATCTACCTGGGAAGGGATCGAGGCCGAGCAAGCCGGCTATAAGCTACGCTACTTTGACTACGAAAAGTACGGGGTGCCTACTACCCCCGCTCTGTTGGGGATATCCACTCGCGCAGATCTAATCAAAGATAATCCGCAGCTGGTGCGCGCCTTCGTGCAAGCCACCCAGAAAGGTTACCAGTGGGCGATAGACCACCCCAAAGAGGCCGCTAAGATCCTGATGGACGCTAATCCGCAGGCAAAGCTAGATGCCAAACTGGTTAATGCCTCCCAGGAAAAACTTTCCAAAGAGTATTGGCCAGATGCGGCCGGCACTGTCGGTCACGCCGATATGGACAAGTGGCAAAGCTACTTGGACTTCATTATTGAGCAAAAGCTGGTTGCTGACGGAGATGGAAAACCCTACAGTCAAAAGATTTCCGCCCCCGAGGTAGTAACCAACGAATTCCTAGCCAAAACCACCAGTAAATGAAACATAGCTCGCGTCTAGTCGCCGCCGGTCTGGTCCTGCTGACCCTGGCACTGTGGGAAGGTGTGTGCCGTCTGGGGCAAGTTAACCCCAAATTGCTGCCTGCCCCCAGCGTGATTATAAAAGCCGGGATAGCAGACTGGCCGGCGGCCTCGCTAGCCACGCAAGTAACTTTGATTGAAGTACTGGCGGGTACCTCGCTAGCGATTATTTCCGGGATAGCGATTTCTTTCGCCCTGTGGCGGGCGAAAACATTCGGTAAAGCGGTGATGCCGCTGCTGGTAATCTCCCAAACGATTCCTGTAGTGGCCATCGCTCCCCTGCTGATTATCTGGTTCGGCTTTGGTATGACCTCGAAAATCCTCCTGGTGGCCTTGTTTGGGGTTTTCCCACTGATCGTGGCTTTCACTAAAGGTCTCTCTGCACCCTCGCGCGACCAGATAGATGTGGCGCGCTCTCTGGGAGCCTCCCCCGCCTGGATATTCGCCCATCTGCGAATGCCGGCAGCCCTGGGAGACTTTATGACCGGACTGCGCATCGCGGTCACCTACGGTCCCGCCACTGCCGCCACCGCCGAGTTCGTGGGGGCAGAAAATGGTTTGGGGATTTACCTCCTCACTGCCCAAGGATCTTTCCGAACAGAATTAGTGTTCTTCGGAGCCGGAATCTTGACCTTGATGACCTTAGCGGCCTATCTGCTGGTAGAACTGGCCGAGCGCATCTTAATCCCCTGGAAGAAGGCAAAATGAGCCTACTAGAAGTATCAGAGGTAACCAAGAAATTTACTACCCCGCCCCTGATTGCCTTGGAGGACGTGCGGGTAACTATCACTGAAGGAACGATTACTGCCCTGGTGGGACCGTCAGGTTGCGGAAAATCTACTTTGCTGCGGATAATCGCCGGTCTCAGCTCCCCAAATCAGGGAAAAATTTCTTGGTCTGTGCCAGATCCCCTAGTCGCCTTGATGCCGCAACGCGACGGACTATTTTTTTGGAACACGATTGAAGATAACGTGGCCCTCCCCTTACGTATCCGGGGAGTAACCCGCCGGGAAGCCCGCGAGCGTGCCTGCGCCCTCCTCGCTCAGTTTGACCTACAACAATTTTCCCGTGCCTACCCGGCGCAGCTGTCCGGGGGGATGCGTTCGCGAGTAGCTTTTTTACGCACTATGCTCGCCAAACCGACCTTAATTGCCCTGGATGAACCTTTCGGGGCTCTCGATCAAATAACCCGTGCTCAAATGCAACGTTGGCTCTGGCAAGCCACTCGCAGCCGCGGTTTAACCCTCCTGCTAGTCACCCACGATATTGCCGAGGCAGTAACCCTAGCTGACCGCGTGTTGGTGATG
The DNA here is from genome assembly GCA_947255165.1 of uncultured Varibaculum sp. The sequence goes on along the minus strand of CAMYFZ010000057.1, from coordinate 7,459 downwards.
TCCGAGCGCCCGGGCCGCATCATCGCGGACGTAGCGATTCAGATTCCAGAACGTGCCGAGTTTTTATCGGCAGACTCACCTTCAGCGACCGGAAGTTCTACTCACCGGGCCGGTCTACGTACCACACCCAAATTTGTGACCGCTTATCAAGAAATCGAAAACGCCCTCTGGGGCAATTAAATAAGGAGAAAAAATGGATTTAACCCGAATCCGCTTGGAATATGTAGTTACTTGGCCTAACCACGCTGGCCTTTTCGTGGCCCGCAAAAAAGGCTGGTACCAAGAGGCGGGACTCGATGTTGATATCTCTTGGGACGGTTTTGATCGCGGCACCCCCGCACAACTTGCAGCCAAGGGAGAGTTTCAGTTTGCCTCCATTAGGTTAGGGGAGCTGCTGGAGACCCGCCACAGCGACCACCCCTTCGTAGCCGTCGCTACCTTTAATCAAAACCAGCTAGGTGGGGTGATTACTCTCCAGGAGAAGGGGATTCACCGTTTTCGAGATTTAGAAGGAAAAACCGTCTCGATTCCGCCGGTTAAACGGCTCATCCAGATGGTGGTGGAAGCCGTCGAAAAAGATGGCGGAGATTTTTCCAAGGTGAATGTCGTGGATCCCGGAGTTTTCGAACCCGATATTCGCGCAGTTGAAAAAGGCAAATATGACGCCATCTTCAATGTTCTAGGCTGGGAAGCCTACCAGGGTAGTAAACCATTCTCCGAGGTAGTCCAACTATCCTTTGACGAAATGGGAGTTACTCCCCACCATGCCTATTTCCTGTGCGTGGAAGAAAACTATCTGCGTAGCCACGAAGATCAGGTACGGGCGTTCCTGGCTGCCACTGGCCGCGGCTACGATTTTGCCCGCGACCATCAGGCAGAAACCGTAGACATTCTGGCTTCTACTATGTGCGCTAGCGAAGAGGATACCTTGACCGCGTCCCTCAAATTTATGGCACCTTCCTGGCATGCACCCTCGGGGCGCTGGGGCGAGATGGATGCGGAAGTGATTCGTTCCTACACCACTTGGATGAGCGAAAACGGCTTTACCACCGCTACCTTAGCGGACGTGGAGGGTGCTTGGACTAACGAGTACCTGCCCGAAAAGTAAGCATCGTCAATAGAATTTTCGGCTCGGCTACCTAAGTTTGCTAGCAAAACTAGCAGGTATCCGAGCCGAAACTTTTTGGTGTTTAGTCCGGTTGCGGATTAGCTTTCTGGTGGCGCTGAGAGTACCAAATAGACAGCAGAGCGGTACCTACGAGGACAACTAGGATGTAGCCCATCGAAAAGCCAATAGAAGGTTCCGGGACCACCTGCGCCCATTTTTCTATGCCCAAGAAGGGGGCTTCGTGAGCGGCGTGGATAATCAGTTTTACCCCGATGAATCCCAGGATTAGGGCCAGGCCGTAATGTAGGAACGCCAGACGTTCTAAGAGCCCGTCAACTAGGAAGAATAATTGCCGCAGCCCCATCAGAGAGAAAGCGGTAGCGGCAAAAACAATGAAGGGATGTTTTGTCAGGCCAAAAATCGCGGGGATAGAGTCAAACGCGAACATTAGATCCGCAGATCCAATCGCGATAATCACCAAGAACATGGGAGTTACATAGGTTTTCCCGCGGTGGCGATAGAGCAGTTTAGCTTCCCGGAAACCTTCAGAGACCGGTAGCACCCGCCGCACCAGGGTAGTGAACTTATTTTCCTGGTACCCTTCCGCAGAATCCCCCTCGTCCTCTTTGGTTATCCCTTCCCGCGCCTGACTGATCGCGGTGTAGATCAGGAACAGACCGAAGAGGTAAAAAATCCAGGCGAACTCATTGATCAAAGCGGCGCCGATCAGAATAAATGCAAGACGCAGTACCATAGAGATCACGATTCCTAGCATGATCACTTTTTGCTGATAGGCGCGGGGAACTTTGAACCCATTCAAGATAATAATGAATACAAACAGGTTATCCAGGGACAGCGACCATTCGGTGATCCAACCGGCCCAATACTGTGCGGCTAGATTCAGATCCCATTGCAGCCACACTACTAACCCGAAGGCGGCCGCAATCGCCATATAGATACCGGACCAGATAGCGGCCTCTTTAATAGTGGGTTCGTGGGCTTTGCTGACGTGTCCGCGGAAATCAACTATCAGCAGCGCCAGAATAATCACCGCCAGCAACAGCCAGTTCCACCAGTGAATTACCTCGTAGCCAGGGGTGGCATTAAGCGCAGCCATCAGACCCATGCAGCGTTCTCCATTTCGTTGGCGTTGTCTATGCTCAGGTCTTCTTCCGCCTTTTCAGGCCCAACCAGCCGGGCAAGTTTGCCGTGATGACGACTGGCCTGTTAATGGAAGTACTCCCCTTCCAGATTTACTTTCTTATTCTAACGTGTTTTAGACCTAACCCCGAACCGTGATCCGGCCAATGACGCCTTTCCCAATAGGTGCCGATAATCGCTAGTCCGGTGAGCGAAATGGCGCTGCAGATAACTACGACCAGCCATTGTGCGAAAGATAGGATTTCTAGGGCGAAGAAGTTTCGCACCACCGGTATCGTAATCGCCGCGATTACTAGGGTGATCATGGCTACAACTAGGCCTCCGCGCCAACTGCGCAGCGGCTGAGACAGGATAGCCAGTAACCCCAATGCCCCGATTGCCAGCACAATAGTGGCCGCCGAAGTAGCTGCCTCGGTGCGCCCCAACCACAGGTAGGCCCCAATCGAAGTGGATCCACAAAGTAACCCCGCAGGTATGGATAGCTGGCCCACCCGACGCAAGAAACCGGGACGGTAGCGGCGGTTGGAGGGCGCAAGCGCCAGGAAAAACGCGGGGATTCCGATAGTGCTAGAGGAGATCAGGGTCAGGTGCCGGGGCAGATAAGGGTAGCGAATACCTAAAATCCCGACTAAGAGTGCTAGCAGGGCCGCATAGGTAGTTTTTGACAGGAACAAGGTAGATACCCGCTCCATATTTCCCAGTACGCGTCGTCCCTCCCCTAACACTTGGGGCAGGGCCGAGAATTTAGAATCTAGCAGTACTGCTTTCGCCGCGGACTTGGTGGCTTGGGCAGCGTTTCCCATGGCAATCCCCAAATCTGCATCCTTTAAAGCCAGAGCATCATTTACTCCATCTCCGGTCATCGCCACGGTTTTACCCGCGGCCTGTAAGGCTTGCACGAGGGCGCGTTTTTGTTCCGGGGTAACCCGGCCAAATACCCGATGTTTCTCCAGGATTCGCGTGATCCCGGGGGCGTCCTCCGGTAGCTCGCGAGCGTCAAAACCTTCGGTCTTAATCCCCACTCTCCCGGCCAAGGCCGCCACTGTCTGCGGGTTGTCCCCCGAAATAATCAGGACATTTACCCCTTCTTGGCGGAAAAAGTCCAAGGTTTGCGCCGCATCTTCGCGCAGGCGTTCGGCGAGCACTATTAACGCGCTCAGCCGCAATCCCGATGGTATAGCGGGATGCTCCGGGTCGATTTCCTGATTTTTAGCCTGTGCCAACGCCAGCACCCTCGCGCCTTGCCCCGCCCAGGTTGCGGTTTGTTCTAGCGCGGGACCGTCAGCTGCCAATATAATCTCGGGCGCTCCCAGTACCCAGGTATTACCAGCACTGACCACCGCTGACCATTTACGAGCAGAATCGAAGGGCACTAGCAGTGGGTTCTCCAAAGCCGGCGGCATAGTTTCCAAATCGGTAACTATCCGATCATAGATAGCTGCCGAAGTGTCATTTTCGCGCTCGCGAGTCAAAGCTTGCAGGGCGGCGGGCGCCCCTGCAGCTAAATCACCAGCCGACACTAGTTTATTTTCACCGGGGAGGGCGAAGCCGCGCGCCGCAATCTCCCCAGTAGTAAGGGTGCCGGTTTTGTCTAGACAAAGAGTGTCTACTCTGGCCAGGACTTCTACTGCCGGCAGCTCTTGGATCAGCACCCCTTGACGCGCCAGTTTTAAGGAGGCCGCCGCGAAGTTTATAGAGGTGAGCAGCACCAGACCTTGAGGAATCATCCCCACGATTCCCGCTACTGCCGCCACAACTACCGGTCCGATATTCCCCCAGTTAACCTGGTCAAGTCCCCCCAGGTTACGAATTTGTGCTGCCCCCAGGAGCACGATTACCAGCGGTAAACAATAGGTGATGACTTTCAGAATCTTGTTGATTCCTTCTTCCAATTCCGAATGTGCCATCTGGAATTTTTTAACCTGCAGCGCCATCTCGTTCGCCCAAGAGTGGCTACCAACCGCGCTAACCTTTACGTATCCATCTCCGGCTACCACCGCGGCACCGGAAAAAATTTCTTCGCCCTTGGATCGTACCCTCGGAACTGACTCCCCAGTAAGGTTAGATTCATCCAGGTAGAGGCCGCTGGTGGCAACTACAGCCCCATCGGCAGGCACCTGGTCTCCCCGTCGCAAATGCAAAAAGTCCCCCTGCACAATCTCGCGAGGAGAGATTTCTTTTTCTACCCCACTTCGCACCACCATCACCGGGTTTTCTTGCAGAATACTGATTTTTTCCAGCACCCTTTTGGCCTTGAGTTCGCTAATGATGCCAGTGAGCGCATTGACCACCATCACGATCCCAAAAACGGTGTCTGCCCAATGACCGAAAATCAAGGTAACTACGATACAGCTTGCCAGAATCGCATTAAACAAAGTAAACACATTGGCGCGCAGAATCTGCCGGACTGTGCGGGTAGCGCGCGGGGTGAATTGGTTAACCAGTCCGGCCTGCTTAAGTTTAGCGACCTCGTCCTCGCCGAGTCCTGCCAAAGCGCCTTCTGGTAGTTCGCTAAGCTCTTCCCCACTTACCGAGGACGTTAATGCTGGTTGTGTGTCTCCCGACGCGGGAAAGGGAGGAGTTATCGCGTCACCCTGAGTAGAGGGGCCGTGACCTTTTTCGGTTTCGCTCAATTCGCCTCCCGCATTTGCCGCAATTCTTTCTTAAGATCGCGCACTTCATCTCGCAGCCGCGCGGCCACCTCGAATTGTAGCTGCCGGGCGGCCTCTTGCATCTGAGAGGTGAGCTCCGCGATTAAATCTGCGAGACTAGCTTCGTTCTTATCTGCTAGCCGTGCCCGTACATCCTGCCCGGTTTCCCGGCGGGTCTGGGCATCAGGCCCACTACCCGCGCCCCGATATCCAGTGCCTAGCAAGGATTCAGTATCGATTTCTTCGCGCGCCAACATATCAGTGACATCCGCGATCTTCTTACGCAGCGGCTGGGGATCAATCCCGTGTTCCAGGTTGTAAGCTATCTGTTTCTCGCGCCGCCGCTCGGTTTCCTCAATTGCCGCCCGCATCGAATCAGTGACCTGGTCAGCATACATATGGACTTCCCCGGATACGTTTCGGGCAGCGCGCCCTACGGTTTGAATCAGGGAGGTAGTCGACCGCAAAAACCCTTCCTTATCGGCATCGAGGATTGAAACTAGAGACACTTCTGGCAAGTCCAGGCCTTCTCGCAGCAGGTTAATCCCCACTAGCACATTGAAGCGCCCCATCCGCAGTTCCCGCAGCAGTTCCACTCGCCGCAAAGTATCTACATCCGAATGCAGATATTCCACCAATACTCCCCGCTCCGCCAGGTATTCGGTGAGATCCTCCGCCATTTTCTTGGTCAGGGTAGTGACCAATACTCGCTCATTCTTTTCGGTGCGTACCAGGATTTCTTCCATCAGGTCATCGATTTGACCCGCGGTGGGTTTAACCACAATCTTGGGGTCAACCAGCCCGGTGGGGCGAATAATCTGTTCGACTACCCCATCGGAGCGTTCCAATTCATAGGGGCCCGGGGTGGCAGATAGATAAACGGTTTGCCCGATCCGTTCCTGGAATTCTTCCCATTTCAAAGGCCGGTTATCCATGGCCGAAGGCAGACGGAAACCGTAATCCACCAGGGTGCGTTTGCGGGACATATCCCCGTGGAACATGGCTCCGATCTGGGGAACCGTCACATGGGATTCGTCGATTACCAGCAGAAAGTCCTCGGGGAAATAGTCGAGGAGGGTGTTCGGGGGGCTGCCCGGACCACGCCCATCGATATGGCGGGAATAGTTTTCGATGCCTGCGCAGGTTCCAATCTCTCGCATCATTTCCAGATCATAGGTAGTGCGCATCTGCAAACGCTGTTCTTCTAAGAGTTTTCCCTGTTCATGGAAGTATTTCAGCCGCTCGCCTAGTTCTTCCTCAATCCCGTCTAGGGCGCGCTGCATCCGCTCTGGCCCGGCTACATAGTGGGAGGCGGGGAAAATAAACACCGAGTCTTCCTCCTCGATTACTTCCCCGGTGATGGGATGCAAGGTTGCCAAAGAATCGATTTCATCCCCGAACATTTCAATGCGGATCGCCATTTCCTCGTACATGGGAATAATGTCGATCGTGTCTCCGCGCACCCTAAAAGTCCCCCGGGTAAACGCCATATCGTTGCGGGTATATTGCATGGTGATAAAGCGTTTAAGTAGTTCGTTCCGTTCTATTTGCATACCCACCTCTAAGGGCACCATCCGTGCCACGTATTCTTGGGGAGTACCCAAGCCGTAGATGCAGGAAACCGAAGACACCACGATTACGTCCCGGCGGGTAAGCAGAGAGTTAGTGGCAGAGTGACGCAGCCGCTCGACCTCGTCATTGATAGAAGAATCTTTTTCGATATAGGTATCGGATTGGGGTACGTAGGCTTCCGGCTGGTAATAGTCGTAGTAGGAAACGAAGTATTCCACCGCGTTATCGGGAAAAAGTTCCCGCAGCTCCGCCGCCATTTGGGCAGCCAAAGTTTTATTAGGCTCCATTATCAAAGTGGGCCGCTGTACCTGCTCTACCAGCCAGGCAGAGGTCGCGGATTTGCCGGTGCCAGTTGCTCCCAGCAGGACAATATCTTTTTCGCCGTTGTTGATCCGCTGAGTGAGCTCCGCGATCGCCTGGGGTTGATCCCCGGACGGCTTATAGGGCGCCTGCACTTTAAACGGTTTTTTTGCTCGGCGCAGATCCAGTTGCTCACTCACGTCCCCCAGTCTACTAGGGGCAGAGGTACTAAGGACGGTAGTGAGGACTCCGTAAGCGTTAAGAATCACGTCTTGGTGATTTGCTGGATACTGCCAGGCACGGATAAACTCGGGGAGGTAACGGGCTGTGGCGCAGTTTGGTAGCGCACTTGACTGGGGGTCAAGGGGTCGCAGGTTCAAATCCTGTCAGCCCGACAAATGCGCTGGTAAAATACTGTTTAGGGCAACAGGATTTCCAGCTAAATAGTAAATCTACTCTCAAAACCACTCTCATTACCCGGAAAATTAAGATGCTTTTCTCCACATGGCGGGTGTTATGGGTGGGTGATTTTGGAGGTGATTACAGCTCCAGTTCATTCACCTTCTGCTGGACAGCAGCACGGACGCGAATCGCGTCTAATACCTCCTGCTCCTCTAGCGTGAGCGCTTCGCCTCGCTGAGCTTGCTTCTGCTGCTTGCGCGGTTTT
>CAMYFZ010000056.1 GCA_947255165.1 uncultured Varibaculum sp. | reverse complement strand
GGGGTCTGGATTTTTCCTCCCGCCCAAGAATTCGGAAAACGTAGCGACGTTTTCCGAATTCTTATGCCCACCGCACCCACTCGGATAAAACCCAGACCCCACGCTCATTGCATCGCAAACTAATCGGTAACGAACTGCATGAACAGCTCGTTTAGGGCATTAGCATCTTCGTCAGTTTTGCAGATGACCAAGATAGTATCGTCACCGGCAATGCAGCCGAGCACAGTATCAAACCACGCCATATCGATCGCGCCTGCGAGCAACTGGGCGCCTGCCGCCGGGGTGCGCAGCACTACCTGGTTATGCACCACTGCGGAAGATACCAGCAGGTCCTGGCACCATTTCGCCAACTTTTCATTACCGGGATCTTCCTGTCCCCGCCGCACTCGCACCGGATAGGGCTCCGGCAGCATATAGATAGTTTTACCGCTGGTAGCACGCACTTTGGTGGCTCGTAAAGCTAAAAGATCCCGCGACAAAGTAGCTTGGGTAGTCGGGATTCCGCGTTCAGCCAAGTGGGTAAGCAGCTGTGACTGGCTAGAGATTTCCTGTTGACTGAGGATTTCACGGATCGCTTCCTCGCGCGCAGCCTTAGTGGTCGGTACGGTTGCCATGCCCCTATCTTCCCATTACATCCGCTCGGGAGCTACCACTCCGCAAAGATCCAAGCCATTTTCTAGCACTTGTCGCACGGCCTCATTCAGGTGCCGGCGCGCCACGTGCGCGTCGGTTATTTCCTCGCCGGAGCGGGGAATCACCCGGCACTGGTTGTACCAAGTGTGATAGCCAGCCGCCAGTTTTTCCAGGTAGCGCGGGATCCGATGGGGTTCGCGCTCTTCCGCAGCCAGTTTCAACTCTGCCGGGTATTGCGCCAAAATCCCTAGCAGATCCTTATCTGCTTGGCTAGAGAGCGAGGACGCATCGTATTTACCATCAGCTTTCACTCCGGCTTCATCGGCATTGCGCCCCACCGAACAGGTGCGGGCATGCGCGTATTGCACATAGTAAACCGGGTTTTCATTGGTGTGGGAGCGCAGCAAATCTAGATCAATATCGACAGTGGAATCCATCGAGACTCGCACCAGCGAATAGCGGGCAGCATCGACTCCTACCGCATCTACCAGGTCATCTAGAGTAATGACCGTGCCGGCGCGTTTCGACATTTTCACTTCCACGCCGTTTTCTTTCAGATTCACCATCTGCCCGATAATGATCTCTAGGCTTTGACCCGGCTTGCCCCCAAAGGCTGCACACATGGCATACATGCGGTCAATATATCCGTGGTGGTCAGCGCCCAGAATCAAGATTTCGTGGGTGGCTCCCCGGCACTGTTTGTCCCGGTAATAGGCAATATCGGCTGCGAAATAGGCGGGTTCGCCATCCGACTTCAATATCACCCGGTCTTTATCATCCCCATATTTAGTGGACTTCAGCCAGGTAGCGCCATCTTTTTCATAGATGACGCCGCGGGAACGCAGTTCTTCGATCGCGTCAGTAACTGCCCCGGAAGTGTGTAGCTCGTCCTCGTGGAAGAAAACATCAAAATCGGCGCGGAAATCATGCAAACACTCTTTGATCTCGGCAAACATCAAGGTGGTGCCGGCTTCCCGGAAATATTCTTCCGCCTGCGCTTCCGGCAGCTCCGCTAGCTGCACGCCCTCTTTAGCGGCGCGCGCTGCTACTTTACTCGCAATATCGAGGACGTACTGCCCGCCGTAACCATCCTCCGGCACCTCTTTGCCTTGCCACCGCGCCAAAAGCGACTTGGCAAAGCGAGTGATCTGGGCGCCGTGGTCATTGAAATAGTATTCGCGAGTAACCTCCGCCCCGCTGGCCGCCAGAATCCGGGAGAGGGTGTCGCCTACTGCCGCCCAGCGTCCTCCCCCCAAATGGATGGGGCCAGTAGGGTTGGCAGACACATATTCCACGTTGATGTTTTGCCCGCTCAAAACTTCGCTGTGCCCGTAGTCTTTCCCGGCCTGCAAAATCGTTGACACTAGCGCCCCGGCAGCGGCGGCTCCCAGCCAGATATTTACGAACCCGGGCCCGGCCACCTCAGTTTTCGAAATGCCTGCTACCTGGTCAAGCTGGGCAGTAATCTTGGCGGCAAGGTCGCGCGGCGCCATACCTGCTTTCTTTGCCAGCTGCATAGCCACATTTGTTGACCAATCGCCATTATCGCGCGAACGGGGACGCTCAACTTTCACGGTTTCCGGGATAGCATCCGGATCTAAACCGGTGTCGGCTGCCAGGGTGACAAGAATCTGGCGGATTAGGGCACTTAGTTCTTCTGGAGTCATGCTTTAAGCCTAGACTGCCAGGCGTATTTATCGCCAAATCTGGCGAGCTAGCCCACACCGGTACCTGGCTGGCACAATAGGGCTATGAGTGAGCAGGTTTACCACAAGGTTGATAATCGCCATCCCCAGGCTCTGGAACTAGAAGAACTGGGGTTAAAGTGGCTGGCTGAGCCGATGGATAAAGGCGGGGCGCACGTGGTGAAAGTCGCGGCTTCCGGACCCGGATTTTTAGATACCGAACTGATTCCCTCTACCGCTATCACCAGCGAAGCAGCGAGGGCTTTCGGGGCAGCCTTGGCGATTACTCACGCGGGCGGAGCAGATTGGTTCGGGCAGCCGCCTCTGGGTTATTCCGGTCCCGGCTTTATGGGACGCTCCCGAATGGATTTAATCTACGAGGACGATGGGCAAAGCTGGGGCGAGTTTTTCGCTGATCACCGGATTTTGCCGAATCTGCCGCCTGCCCTCGCTAATGGCTCTATTGACAGCGCGGGGGCCGCGGTTTTAGAACGGCTAGCTGAGCGCCTACGCGATGGAATCTTCGATGTTCCCGAACCGGAGCTAGTAAACTCGCGGGCGGCGCGGATTCACGGTGATCTGTGGACCGGGAACGTAATGTGGGCACCCGCGGGAGCTTTAAAACATTTTCCTGCTCTGGCAGGACGGGGCGCTGCCTCGGAGCAGCCCCTTCCCAAAGTGGTGGGGGTGCTGATAGATCCGGCTCCGGCAGGCGGACACGCGGAAACCGATTTGGCGGCCCTGGGAGTTTTCGGGCAGCCCTATCTAGAGGAAATCTACCAGGGATATAACCAGGTTTCCCCCTTAGCTGCGGGGTGGGAAGAACGCATCGGTTTGCACCAGCTCCATATATTGGCAGTACACGCCAATCTGTTTGGCGGTTCCTACGGCCCCCACACGGTGCAACTGGCTCGCCAGTATCTCTAATACCTCGGGGAAGCCCGCTGGCGGTTTTTACATTCGCGCAGATTAGGAATAAATCTCGCGGGCGCTTTTGGCCGGGATCTTTGCAAAGCCTCCAAACGGGTTAGGCTAGTTTCATGAATCACATTATTGCCTTACTTATGGGCGTGTTGCTCTTAGCCGGTTCCGTCTGGGTTCGTCTCGGCAGCGCAAGAGCCCGTTTTTGGATCCCGAAACAAAAGAAGGATGTTTCTCGCTCTGGCATCCTGATTATGGATGAGCGCTGGATGTTGGTGTTCCTACCGGCACTGGGGCTGTTTTTCTTGATGATCGGAGCGAGTCTGCCGGCGAGCGCCAGCCCGCGCCCCTGGAATTACCTGCTACTCACTGTTTCTTTAGTCGGCGCACTTATCGGATTGGTGGGAATTATTTGGGGGTTGACTAACCTCTACTATCCGGAGGGCGTGCGTCCGGCTTGGCTGCGCGCCTACTATCGCCAGCTGGGATTTTCGCCCTCCCGGGGTACCCGTTTGGCTCCCACCTGGTATCGCGAGCAGATGCAGGATAGGCATTTAGAGAATCCCCGCTGGAATCGAAAAGGGCAGGAACCGATGGAGGAAGAGAAAAAGAAACCGAAAAAGAACCGCCCCAACCAGCAGAATCGCAAAAAGCGGCGCCCGCGTTAAAACCAGTAGCTGCTGATAGCTGCAGGCTGCAGTTAACATACCGGCTCAACATAGGAACCAGTTAGGCATCCAGAAAACACCCAGAAAACATCCAGAGTCGCAACAGTTCATCGTGTCAATATGGGGACACAGCAGATAAGAGGAGATCGAGATTCATGACCAACAGCAATGATTCGACCCGACCCCAAGACGGTACTAACCCGTTGGACGACTGGGAGATGGACGACTGGCAAAGCGCAGGTTGGCCCGGAGAAATCCCCGAGCCCAGTAATAACAGTTTTCCGGCAGGCAGCTATGGGAGCCACGACAATATTAATAACCGCGCGGACGCGGGCGAGGACGGGCAACCGGAACTAACCGGTAGAATCACCAGTATTCAACCGGGCACCTCGCCGATTAGCGGCGCGGCTACCTCCTCCCCTAGTGACGCCAGTCCCCAGGCCGGTACCGGTTTTTCCGCTGCCGCTGCCCAGTCAACGGAATATTCCTCCCCTTATAACTCCGGGGTTGGTGAGCCATCTTCCTCGCAAAACGAAAACTTCTTCTCCAACGACTTTAGCCCCGAACAGGCAGGAAATACCGCTGATTTTCCGCCCCAGTTCGCACCAAATAGCTCTTTCGAGTCCGGGAGCGGAACTAGCGCTGCCTTCGAGGCGAATCCTTATGGCGATACTCCCTACCCCGCCTCCCCGCAGGGAGCATTTTTATCCGCAGAGCACCCCGCCTGGGAACCCTCCCCCATGCCCACCAAACGTAAAGAAAAAACTAAACGCGGCCCTGGATGGCTGGCAACTATTGCGATCGCGGTGACTGCTGCCCTGTGTGTATGGCTTTTGCCTTCCGAATTTGGGTCCCGCACTACCTCACTGGGTAAATCTCCAGTGAAAGTGGCGACCGAGGCTCCGGTAGTTCAAGCCAGTGCCAAGAACACTAACTGGGAGGCAGTAGCCAAAGCGGTGCAGCCCTCGGTGGTAGCCATCCAAGTGGCTTCCGGCAATTCTGGAGAGACCGGTTCCGGGGTGATCTTTGATGAGGCCGGACACGTAATTACCAACTATCACGTAATAGCTTCTGCTATTTCAGGCCGGGCAAAGGTCCAGATAGAGCTATTTAACGGAAAAATATATGACGCCAAGGTTTTAGGATCCGATACTTCTACTGACCTGGCGGTATTAGAGTTCGTGAATCCTCCCAAGGATCTGCAGATGGCAGCGTTAGGATCCTCTACCGGTTTGCGGGTAGCTCAGCCGGTAGCGGCCATTGGTTCGCCTTTGGGGCTGGAAAACACGGTCACCACCGGGATTATTTCTGCCCTAGATCGCCCCGTAGTGGTTACGCAATCGGAAGAAGGTTCGGGAGTGCAAATTCCCGGTCTAAACGAGCGTTCCGGTGCTGGTCAGCAGGTAGTTACTAACGCTATCCAAGTTGATGCCGCAATCAACCCCGGTAATTCTGGTGGCCCCCTCTTCGACGCCTCGGGGAAGGTTATTGGCATTACTTCCTCGATTGCTTCCCTGGGATCTGGAAATGGGGGCCAAGCCGGGTCGATTGGAATCGGTTTCGCTATTCCAGTGAATCTAGTGCGTAACGTAGCTGATCAAATCATCACCTCCGGGAAAGTCACTCATGCGATGCTGGGAGTCACCATTGACACGGCAGTTGCCCAGATCGGGGGCGAGTCCCGGATGGGGGCCCGGGTGTCCACAGTAGTTCGCGGATCGGGCGCGGATCGGGCCGGCCTAAAAGAGGGCGATTTAATTACCAAAATTGATGATCATCAGGTGGGCTCCGGGGTAGCGTTGACGGGATATGTCCGCTGGTATAACCCGGGAGACAAAGTAAAACTCACGGTGCTGCGCAAGGACGGCTCTCACGAGATTGAAGCCGAGCTCGGCGCCCAGGAAGCCGACAGAAAGTATAGCCGCTAGATAACTGCTATAAGTTGAGCCCGCTGGAATCCAGCGGGCTCAACTTAGTTATAGAGATTTAGGAGAAGATCGAGCGGAATAATCCGCCGATCCAAGAGAACACGCGCACAAAGAACACCCGTACCTTAACCACAAAGCTATTGGAATTATCAGCTTGGTTATCCGGCTGCGTAGTCGGCTCCGGTACCGCAGTAGGCGGATCATCCGGAGTCGGTGCCTCAGTAAAGGTAGGTTCCGGGGTAGCGGTAGTAGGCTCTACGCTGGGCTGCGGATCCGAGGTCGGCTGAGGAGCCGCAGTAGTCGGATCTACGCTGGGCTGAGGAGCCGCAGTAGTCGGATCCGGGCTAGGCTGCGCGGTTTCGCTAGGAACCGCAGGTTCAGCCGGTTCAGTCGTAGGTTTAGTGGTGGGCTTTTCCTCCTGACCGGGCTCGGGAGCTGCGGTAGTAGGATCTACGCTAGGCTGAGCGGTTTCACTGGGTTGCGGATCCGAGGTCGGCTGGGGAGCCTCAGTGGTCGGATCTACGCTGGGCTGAGCCGGTTCGGATCCAGCCGGGTAACCTAAATGCTTCTCCAAGGCCTGCAACGCCAAAGCCACATCGGCATCTTGAATCGGGTTGTTGAAATCTTTAACCCCATCCATACCAGACGCCATCAAATCACCCCTACAGGTATGGTCGACACCCAAAAGGTGTCCCAGCTCGTGGGTGACAGTTGAAACTTGGGTGAGCCAACCGCTGCGATCTAGACGCAGGTACATGAGTCTTTGCGCAGCATAGGCGGTGCCTAATGCCTTACCCTCGGCATAGGGGGAATCGATTACCCGTACCGGACGATTATCCATCGAATCCACGAATTTGAACTTAATCTTCCCGCCGCTGCGTTCGGTCCACATCTTGGTGGCGGCCTCAATTGCCGGGCGGAATTTGGTGTTGCCCAGGTACAGCGACAAAGTATAGGAGTCAGCACTGGTGGCACCAATCAAAAAGGTATCCACATTGGTGATCGGCTGTCCCTTAGCTACCTGGTTATGCATTACCCGGCATTCGCGCACCGTGGGGGTGCGGTCTGCTGCCTGCACATTTTGGCTACCAGAGACCGCAAACAGTCCCCCCAGAGCCAAGCCCACCATAGTTAAGGTGGCCAACAATATATTCTTTTTCCGACTCATATTCATGGTGAAATTCTACCAAGCGGTAAGATTAAAGCAAGGTGATAATCTAATTTTTATTGAGAGCTTCGTCATAACTGACAGTTAGTGCATGCCGACCCTTAAACCCGCAGGTAAAAATCATGGGGGGCTTGTCTAGCTTTTCTAGCTAGACAAGCCCCCCATGGGAACTGAACTATTTAGATTAGAGATTCAGACCGAAAGAGTCCTCAAAACTAATGCCGGCCAAAAAGTCGTCATCACTATCGGGAATCTTGAAGTCATTAGCAGACCAACCCATCTTGGCCATCGCTTCCTCGGTAGGCTCCACGCTGGCATCACGGAACATTGACAGTCCGGTACCCGCCGGAATCAACTTACCGATGATCACGTTCTCCTTCAGGCCTACCAACGGGTCCTTCTTTGCAGCCATGGCCGCATCGGTTAGCACCTTAGTAGTCTCCTGGAAGGAAGCCGCTGACAACCAAGAATCGGTAGCTAGCGAAGCCTTGGTAATCCCCATCAGTTCCGGACGAGCCGCAGCCGGCTCCCCGCCCTCGGAAACAACCTTACGGTTAATCGAGCGGAATCGAATCGAATCCACCAAAGTACCCGGCAACAGTTCCGTGTCACCAGACTTGAGCACGGTTACCCGTCGCAGCATCTGACGCACAATCACTTCAATGTGCTTGGAGTGAATATCCACGCCCTGCGAACGGTAAACCTCTTGCACCTCGGTCACTAGCTGCCGTTGGGTAGAATTCACACCCAAAATGCGCAGCACCTTCTTCGGATCTAGGCGACCCTCAGTCAGCTGCTCGCCAACCTCAACATGGTCGCCATCAGACACAATCAGTTTCATGCGGCGAGGAGCGTCGATAATCAGATCATCTTGACCATCATCGCGCACCACGACCAGATGTCGCGGCTCACCCGGTTCATCAACCACCTTGACGCGCCCCGCGGCCTCCGTAATCAGAGCTTCACCCTTCGGGGTACGAGCCTCGAAAAGCTCCTGCACGCGCGGCAAACCCTGGGTAATATCAGCCGCACCAGCAGCACCACCGGTGTGGAAGGTACGCATCGTGAGCTGAGTACCAGGCTCCCCAATCGACTGGGCAGCGATAATCCCGACAGCCTCACCAATATCGACCCGTTTTCCGGTCGCCAGCGAGCGTCCATAACAAGACGCACAAGTACCAGCCTCAGATTCACAGGTCAAAACGGAACGCACCGGAATCTCGGTGACCCCCGCCTCGATCAACACATCAATCTCGGCGTCGCCCACATCGGTACCCTTGGCAAATACCAGGTTCCCGTCCTTATCGGTAACGTCCTTAGACAAGGTACGCCCATAAGCGGTGGTCTCTACGATATCCAGCTTGTAAACGTGACCATCTTCGGTAACGCCACCAATAGGCATTACTAGGCCGCGGCGAGTACCACAATCCTGTTCTCGCACGATAACGTCCTGAGACACATCCACCAGGCGGCGGGTCAAATAACCCGAGTCCGCAGTACGCAACGCGGTATCAGCCAAACCTTTACGCGCACCGTGAGTAGCGATGAAGTATTCCAGCACCGACAAACCAGAACGGTAATTCGACTTAATTGGCTGCTCAATCAGCTTCTGCTTCGGGTCAGCCACCAAACCACGCATACCGGAAATCTGCCGGATCTGATCCCAGTTACCACGAGCACCAGAAGAAACCATCCGGTTCACCTGGTTGCGAGCCGGGAAGTTCTCCCGCATCGCCTGGGCAACTTTGGCAGTACATTCGGTCCACAAATCCACCAGTTCGTTGTAACGATCCTGGCCGGTAATCAAACCGAGATCCGCATCCTCTTGCACCTGGGCAGCTTTTTCGTCGTACTCGGCGAGAATCTTCGCCTTCGCCGGCGGTTCCACTACGTCAGCGAAGCCGATAGTGGTTCCGGACCAAGTTGCCCAGTGGAAACCGGTCTCTTTCAAAGCATCCAAAGAGGCCGCCACATTACCCTTGTCGTAGCGCTCTGCCAAAGTATTGACAATCCGAGAAAGCCCCTTCTTGTCAATCTGCTCGTTGACGAACGGGTAGGAAACCGGCAACGCCTCATTGAAGAAGCAACGCCCAATCGAAGTTTCAAACTCTACCGGATCGCCCTCTTCGTAGCCTTCCGGAGCCTGCCAATCCTTGGGCGGCACCGTACCGGGCTCGAAACGAATCAAAGCAGTAGCGTTAATATCCAGGCGATCTTGATCGAAAGCCATAATGGCTTCACCTAGCGAAGAGAACTTCGGGGTGATCGGGTTTCCGTCCTTACCGGTCAGAACCGGAAGGGAAGGATCAGGATCCGAGGTCAAGTGGTAAATGCCGATTACCATGTCCTGGGAGGGCATAGTTACCGGACGGCCATCGGCAGGCTTCAAAATGTTGTTGGAGGACAACATCAAAATCCGCGCCTCCGCCTGAGCTTCTGCCCCCAGCGGCAGGTGCACTGCCATCTGGTCACCGTCAAAGTCCGCGTTGAACGCCCCACAAGCTAGCGGGTGCAACTGAATCGCTTTACCCTCAATCAAGATCGGCTCGAAAGCCTGAATACCTAGACGGTGCAAAGTAGGTGCGCGGTTTAGCAGCACCGGATGTTCGGTGATGACCTCATCGAGCACGTCCCACACCTGCGGGCGCTGGCGTTCCACCATCCGCTTGGCGGCCTTAACATTTTGGGCTTCCTGGCGTTCCACCAACCGTTTCATTACGAACGGCTTGAACAGTTCCAGAGCCATCTGCTTGGGCAGACCGCACTGGTGCAGCCGCAGCTGCGGGCCTACCACGATTACAGACCGACCGGAATAGTCAACCCGCTTACCCAACAGGTTCTGGCGGAAACGCCCCTGTTTGCCCTTGAGCATATCGGACAGTGACTTCAGGGGACGGTTACCCGGACCAGTCACCGGACGTCCCCGGCGGCCGTTATCGAATAGGGCGTCCACAGATTCCTGCAGCATCCGCTTTTCGTTATTCACAATGATCTGGGGAGCACCCAAATCCAGCAGTCGTTTTAAGCGGTTATTACGGTTAATTACCCGACGGTACAGGTCATTCAAGTCAGAGGTCGCAAACCTACCACCATCCAACTGCACCATGGGGCGCAAGTCCGGAGGAATCACCGGGATACGATCTAGTACCATCGATTCCGGCCTATTTCCGGTCTGCAAGAATGCAGAAACCACTTTCAGCCGTTTGAGGGCGCGGGTCTTGCGCTGACCGGTACCGGTTTCCACTTCCTCTTTCAGCTTTTCAGCCTCGGCCTTTAGGTCGAAGTCCCGCAGACGCTTTTGGACTGCCTGCGCACCCTTATCGCCCTTGAAGTAAATGCCATAACGCATCTCCAAGTCGCGGTAGAGCCGCTCATTACCTTCAAGGTCGCCTACCTGCAGTTCCTTAAAGCGGGTAAAGACCTCGTCACGGTGAGAAACTTCCCGATCCAGTTGCCGCCGCAGTTGCGCCACTTCTTTATCGGCAGCTTTGCGCACTTTTTCCTTTTCGGCATTCTTGGCGTCTTCAGCCTCTAGTGCCGCCAAATCTTTTTCCAGTTTTTCCTGGCGAGCAACAATCTTGGCCTCGTAGCGTTCATTCAAACGCTGTATTTCCAAGCTGAGCTCGTTTTCCAGATTCGGAAGATCCTGGTGGCGGGCATCCTCGTCGACCTCGGTAATCATATAGGCCGCGAAATAAATAACTTTCTCGAGGTCTTTAGGTGCTAGATCCAGCAGGTAACCCAAACGGGAAGGCACGCCCTTGAAATACCAAATATGGGTAACCGGGGCAGCCAGTTCAATATGTCCCATGCGTTCGCGGCGCACTTTAGAGCGAGTTACCTCTACCCCACAGCGTTCACAAACGATGCCCTTGTAGCGCACGCGCTTGTATTTTCCGCAGGCACATTCCCAGTCCCGGGTAGGGCCGAAAATCCGCTCACAGAAAAGACCGTCTTTCTCGGGCTTTAGGGTGCGGTAGTTAATAGTTTCCGGCTTCTTGACTTCCCCGAATGACCATTCAGCCACGCCTTCGGCGGTCGCCATGCCGATATGTAGTTGATCGAATTTATTTGCATCCATAATCGACTCTTACCTTCTCTTCCCTGCTGCCTAGATTTCTTCCAAAGAAACATTGGGGTTTGGCCGTGAGCCAATATTGATTCCCAACTCTTCGCTGGCACGCTCAGCACCGTCATCGTCTTCAGCCAGGGACACCACATTATCTTCGGCGTCCAGGGCCTCTACATTCAGGCAGAGGGAGCGCATTTCTTGTATGAGGACGCGGAAAGATTCCGGAATGCCAGGCTGAGGAATATCCTCGCCTTTAACAATCGCCTCATAGACCTTCACGCGGCCGGTAATATCATCCGATTTCACGGTGAGCAGTTCCTGCAGCGAATAGGCCGCACCATAGGCTTCCATCGCCCACACTTCCATCTCACCGAAACGCTGCCCGCCGAACTGGGCTTTACCACCCAAGGGCTGCTGCGTAATCATCGAGTACGGTCCGGTAGAGCGAGCGTGAATCTTGTCATCTACCAGGTGGTGTAGCTTCAACATGTACTTGTAGCCCACCGAAATCGGGTAGGGGAACGGTTCCCCGCTGCGCCCATCAAATAGCTGGGCTTTACCGTCAGCATTGATGAGGCGATCCCCGTCCGCGTTCGGGCGGGTGCAACCGAGTAGTCCGGTCAAAACGTCCTCTTCCACACCGTCAAATACCGGAGTGGCCACCTTTTGACCTGCGGGTGCCTGCAAACCTTCCTTGGGGAGTTTCTCAATCCACTTGGCGCCTTCTTCTGCCAGCAGGGAAGTATCCCAACCCTGGTGAGCAATCCAGCCCAAATGGAACTCCAGGACCTGTCCGATGTTCATACGACCAGGTACACCCATGGGGTTCAAAATAATGTCAACCGGAGTGCCGTCCTCTAAGAAAGGCATATCCTCGATCGGTAAAATCTTGGAAACCACACCTTTGTTACCGTGACGACCAGCCATTTTATCGCCAATGGTGATCTTACGGCGCTGCGCTACGTATACGCGCACCATATGTTTTACCCCGGGAGGTAGTTCGTCGTCTTCGTCGTTAAACTCGCGAACTCCGATCACAATCCCGGATTCACCGTGAGGAACGCGCAGCGAAGTGTCACGCACCTCGCGGGCTTTCTCCCCGAAGATGGCGCGTAGCAGGCGCTCTTCACTGGTCAACTCGGTTTCACCCTTGGGGGTTACTTTCCCGACCAAGATATCGCCAGCCTGCACCTCGGCGCCGATGCGGATAATGCCACGTTCGTCAAGGTCCGCGAGGGCATCCTCGGAAATATTCGGAATATCGCGGGTGATTTCTTCTAGACCCAGCTTGGTTTCGCGGGCATCGATTTCGTGTTCTTCAA
>CAMYFZ010000055.1 GCA_947255165.1 uncultured Varibaculum sp. | reverse complement strand
TTCAAATCAATTTGCATGAAGATATTAGCGCCAAACTGTTTGTAAATGTTGAGGGCGGCAAGTAGGTAAATGCCTACTAGGTAGCGCTTAACTAATAGCAAAGTCGGGTGACCCAGGTTAATGCTTGGGTTACCCGACTTTTGTATTAGCGGGTCGAAAACTAGATATCTGCAAAGCAGGAAGCAGGTAATATTTGGCGCTCAGCTACAGCCAAGCGTCGGTGCGAATGCGCAGCCACAGCGAGGCCGCCCTCCCGCCAATAAAAATGACTCCGTAGATAGCCCATATTCCGGCTAAAGCGGGGGCACCGACAGGCAAAAAACCAGCAAGTAAAATCGCCGGGAGATAGGTAATAAAAACTACCGCCATTGCTCCGGCAAGGTATTTAGTATCATCGGCCCCGATTAAGTAACCGTCATAGATATAAGTTAGCGCCGCCAAGGGCTGCACTAAACCCACCACGATAATGGCAGGGACACAAATGGCTAATACTCTAGGATCGGTCGTGAATAGGTGCGGTAATAGGCCAGAGGTAAGTGCAAACACTAACCCAATAAAAGCTCCAAACAACAGGGCCCAGCGGTTTAACTGGGCGATGAGAACCCGGATTTTTTCTTTGTCGCCCTCCCCGAGCGCATTGGCAAGTAATGCCTGGGCGGCGATTGCCAAAGCATCTAAACCGAAAGCCGCTAGGGTCCACAGGGTTTTTAGGATCTGGTAGCCGGCCAAAGTAACTGCGCCCAAGCGAGCTGCCTGCCAGGTAGTGATCACGATGGCAGCCTGCAGAAATAGCGAGCGAAAAACCAGGGGAATTCCGTGCAGCCCGGAACGAAAAACTAATTTTAGGTGAGGACGGGCCGATACGCCCTCCCGGCGTAGTTTTTTAGCCACTACTATCCACAGCCAGATAGCCATGAAGAACTGACTGATTGCGGTGCCGGCTCCCGCCCCCGCTACCCCCCAGGAGCATCCGAAAATTAATAATGCAGACAGCGGTACGTTGAGGATCGCAGCGCTGGTAGTAACCAGAAGGGGAGTGCGGGTATCTAATAAACCACGTAATACTCCGTTAGCGGCTAACACTGACAGCATAGCGATGAGTCCCGGGGCCGATACCATCAAATAGAGGCGCGCAAAAAATCCCACCTGTTGATCTGGCCCGAACAATCCAATGATTTGGGGAGCAAAAATTATTAAAACGACCGCTAGTATCGCCCCTAAAAGTGCGCCTAACCACATTCCCTGGATACCTAGACGCAAACCTTCTGCGCGTTTACCAGCCCCAATGGCTCTGCCCGTAACAGCAGTAGTGGTGTAGGCAAGAAATACACAGATTCCCACTACTAGGGTAAGTACGGTCGAACCGATAGCTAACCCGGCTAACTCTAAGGTACCCACGTGACCAACCAGGATGGAGTCAGCCATAGTGAGGAGCGGTTCGGCGATTAAAGATCCGAGGGCGGGTAAAACCAAAGCCAAAATCTTGCGGTTGAGGCTGGTTTTTTTCGACTTTTCCACGAATCTTCCCCTATTTCCTATACACAATCTGTGAATAACTCCGTTAGTAGTTTCCCAGTTTGTAACCGGTTTATAAACTGGGAGCTAATAATTACCCACATTCTCCGCCAATATTTCCACAGGTTTTTAATACTTTCTGCACTAGTTTTAGGGGGTTTTCAACAGTCGGCTTTCTGATTATAGCGGCGGAATATGGCACAATCGAAGAGCCCCAAAAGTGTTTCTGGGAGGTTGAGATGGCAGATTTTGATCGTACCCCTCCGCAAGATATCGCCGCTGAACAGTCAGTACTGGGAGCGATGATGCTCTCTAAGGATGCGATCGCTGATGTAACGATGACGATTAGGGGCGAAGACTACTACCGTCCGGTACATCAGACTATTCATGAAGTCATCTTGGATCTATTCGGGCGCGGCGAACCGGTAGACGGAGTGACGGTAGCCGGACAGTTAGAGCGCCGCGGTGACCTGGAAAGAATCGGGGGCGCCCCCTATTTACACCAGCTGATCTCCGGGGTACCTACCGCCGCAAATGCCGGATTTTATGCTCGGATTGTGCGAGAGCGGGCGCAGCTGCGTTCTCTAGTGCAGGCGGGTACCCGGGTGGTGCAGCTAGGTTACGCTGCTGATGGCGGGGACGTGGATGAACTCATAAACCAGGCGCAAAGTGAAATCTATGCGGTCAGTGAACGTGGCGACAGTGAGGACTATCGACCAATCACTGAGTACCTGGATGAAACCGTTGACGAACTGCAAGAACTGCAAAAAAATGGGGGCATGGCCTCCGGGGTTCCCACCGGTTTTTACCAGTTAGATAACCTCACCCATGGCCTACACCCCGGGCAATTGGTGATTGTGGCAGCTCGCCCAGCGATGGGTAAATCCACACTGGCGCTTGATTTTTGCCGAAACGCCGCCATCCATCACAACATGACCTCGGTAATCTTCAGTCTAGAAATGGATGGCACTGAGATTTCTCGCCGCATGATTTCTGCGGAATCAGGAGTATCCATGTCACGTCTGAGCGCCGGGGACTTAGAGGACGCAGATTGGACCAAAATAGCGCAGGTGCTTTCCCGCTCCGATCAGGCTCCGCTCTATATAGATGATTCTCCTAATATGACCATGCCGGAAATACGTTCTAAATGCCGGCGGCTTAAGCAGCAAAGTGATTTGAAACTGGTGGTGGTGGACTACTTACAGTTGATGAGTTCGGGCAAACGGGTAGAGTCCCGGCAACAGGAAGTCGCCGAATTCTCTCGCTCTTTAAAGCTGCTAGCTAAGGAACTCGAAATCCCGGTGGTGGCAGTTGCCCAGCTAAACCGGGGACCAGAGCAGCGAATAGAACATAAACCAATGCTTTCTGACCTGCGAGAATCTGGTTCTTTAGAGCAAGATGCGGATGTGGTGATGCTACTAAATCGCCCCGAGGTTTACAATCAGGAAGATCGTCCCGGGGAGGCAGATATTATTGTGGCTAAACATCGTAACGGGCCAACTGCAACTATCCCCTTAACCTTCCTCGGACGCTTGTCCAAGTTCGGAAATCCAGCTCGTGAGTAAGCACGAATTTTTGCGCTACTTAGCCCACGCCCTCCGCTAGTGTCCTGGCAGGGGTAGGCGAGAATGGAAAGATCGTAGCCATTTAGGAGCCCACCAGTTAGCCCGTCCGCAGATAGCCATAATCGCGGGCACGAGTCCCATGCGCACTAAAGTAGCGTCGAGAGCGACCGCTACCGCCAGGGTGAACCCGATTTGTTTAATTGCCTGGATACCGCCGGTGGTGAAACCTAAAAATACTACTAGCAAGATCAGGGCTGCGGAGGTAATGGTAGAGGCAGAATGGGTGAGTCCGTCGCGAACTGCCCGTTTATTATCCTCGGTTTCGTCCCAGATTTCTTTAACCCGGGAAACTAGGAACATTTCATAGTCCATTGACAAGCCAAAACCGAAACAAAACACGATTGCAACAACATAAGATTCCACCGCTCCCAGGGAAGTGAAGCCGAGAAGCTTCTCTCCGTGACCATATTGGAAAACCCAAACCGCGATCCCTAAAGAAGACATTAAGGACACCATGTTTAACACCAGGGCTTGCAAGGGGAGTAACAGTGCCCCGGTCATTAAGAACAGCATTAAATAGGTGGAGAGGGCGACGACGATAAACACATAAGGGGCATACTGCGCCAAAGTGTCTTGAAAATCTGTTTGCAGGGCGGATTGACCGGTAACCCAAGTCTTAAAGGGGGCCGGTAAATCTCGCACCTCCAGCATTTCCTGTTTCACTTGCGCGGCGAAGGCATCTTTTTCTTTGGTGTAAAGATCGATAGCGGCGTACTGTTTGCCATCAACTTTTAGATCTTCCGCAGGGCGAATTCGTTTTACGTGAGCAAGCGGTTTTACTTGCCTATCAGCCCACTCTTGTAGCTGGTCGGGAGTGGTTTTGGCGACTACCCGGATTTGCGGGTTAGCCGAGTCGGGAAAACGATCCCACATATCCCAAAGCGCCCCAATCTCGGGGATAGAGCGCGGCATTGATTCCACTGCGGAAGAACGCATTTCCAGATGATAAAGAGGAAGTGACATCACCACCAGAATCAGGGTGACTACTACTAGCACCGGCCAAGGACGGCGGGTTACAAAAGTGGAAACTTTTCGGAAAACCGGGGAGGGGTCGTCCTCGCTGCGGGTAGAAGGCTTGCGTAAAATATGGCGGCGCACCCAGTTTACCCAGGTGGCAACGGAAGAGGGCGCAGCCAAACTCGGCCCAAAAAGCATCATTAGTGCTGGTAGTAGGGTCATGTTGGAAATCATCGCCAACATAGTTACCGCAACTCCGCCCATGCCCATAAGGCGCAATAAAGGTAGCGGGAAAATGCAAAGCCCCAAAATCGCCATCGACACGATTAGCGCGGAAAAGAATACGGTAGCTCCGGCAGTGTCCATGGTTTTATCTAGCGCCTGCATATAGGGTTGGCGCGCGGCGATTAGTTCGCTTCGGTAGCGCTTGTAGGAGTGAATCTGCATCTTATTTTCGTCCTCGCTACGCGAACCAACTAGGAGTTGAATCAGACGAGGATAGAAAATAAAGGTGTCTTCAGTACCGTGTAGGCCGCGTTTATGCAGTTCAGTTCGATAGCGGGAAACGATTAGTAGCCCGTAGTCAATCGATAATCCCAGTCCCAAGAAAGAGACGATATTGACTACGAAAGATTCCACGGTGATCAGGTAGGTCAGTAACAAAATCAAAAGCAGGGTAATACCGATAGCGGCGCCCGCTCCGATCAGGGGCATGAGGGCGGCTAACATCCCCCCGAAAACTATCGCCATAATCAGCAGAGAAATCGGGATAGAAATTCCTTCTCCGCGCAGCATATCTGCTTTTACCTGCCCATTAGCGGCATTTTGCAAACCGGTATTGTCGACCAGGTTTACCGTGGCATCAATAGCGGAACCGGCAAAATAATCGGGAAGTTCACTTAAAACCGCGGCTACCTGGTCACGGGCATCGGTATCCACCTGATCATACCCGTCTGCCTCTAACTGCACATTAATCAGGAAAGTTTTATCGTCCTTTGCGATCATCTGTTTTAGCTGGCTGGACTGGATAGTATCCCACACTGAGGGCAGGTGGGCTGCAAACTCTTTTTTGACTTCCCTCTCGGCGCGCTGCCCAGCTTTTTCCACCTGACTTTGGCTTGCGCCCTTAGCTTTTGCAATTTGCTCAGCTTGCGCTCTGCCTTGCGCCAGGGCTTGCGCTAGGGCTTTATCGGTCGTTACCTGCGCCTCTTTTCCCGCCGGAAGTTGGGGGTCAAAAGCAATAAAAGGATCGGCGATCCCCTTCACTTTGTTTACCTTTAAGAGGTCGGCGTGTAAGGGGCGCAGTATTTTCGCGATCTGGTCGGCATTTTTTTCTAGGTTGTTGACTTCCACTACTGCAGTTACCGGATAAGTATCTCCGTGGGCTCGCTCGTAAAGATCCTTCCCAATTGCTGAGGGCGATGCGGGACTGGCCGGCTGGGGGGTGATTAAGCGTTCAAATAAGGGTTTTCCCCCGAACCCGGAAAAAACCGCCACCATAGAAATGGTGACTGCTATCAACCAGATAGCTACGATGAAGCCGGGGTGTTTACCCCACCAAAAGTACTTCATCCGTTTCATAGTTACAATTGTGGTGGTTTGGGCGCGCTAGTGCAGCCAAATCGGATAAAGATTTTAAATTGAAAGTCGCCTCTGCCGCCATGCAAGGCGCCTGCCGGTTAATCCGGATAATTAGGACTTTGCTAGTTAGGCAAACGCGCGCCTGCCTCAAACCCGCAGAAAGTAGGGAAATCTGGGGACTAAGGAAGGATTTTAGGAACCAAAATCTTCAAACCAGGAAGCTGCCGGGATTCTAAAATCACTGCCGCCTTGTTTTTTAATCTGGGTTAGGAGGAGATCAGTATCTTTTGCTACCCGCTTCAAATTGGAGGAAACCTGACTATTAGCGGGAGTTTGTCCCTCTGTTTTCCAGTATTTTTGACGGGTTTTCAAGGCCTTCTGGTTGCAGTAAACCAGCATCTGAGCGGCTTGGACTAGAGAATCTTTAGTTTCGGGTTCCGTATTGGTTTTAACCATCACTAAAGCTCGGTTGTAGCTAACTTGGCAGCCGGCCAATACCGCTTGGGGTTCAGTCATTTTTGCTTCCAGCAAGAAAGGCATTTTCTGGCCAGCGCGAGAAAGATATTTTTCAGCATTTTGCAGGTCGCCGGCGTTTAGATAGGTGGTTCCCAGGTTGTAATTGACCAGCCATCGATCGGCTAGTAGGCGGGAATCGGCTTGGCGGAGACGGAGATCTTGGGCCCGGGAAATATCGCCCTGGCGGTCTGCTTTTACCGCCTGTTGTTCCCCTACCCAACTTTGGGTTTGCAGCCCGGAAATAACTAGCAGACAGAGCACGGTTAAAGTTACTGGCACTATCCAAAACCGGGATCTGCGTGGCGGCTTGATCACCAAGTTCTGACGGGTGGTTAAAGCTTGGGCGTGTAGTTGGCGGCGATAATTAATCTGAGAAATCGCGGCATCCAGCGCGTAGGTATCACTGGGGGGTAGATTAGCGCCGACTTGGTCGGGAGCCGACCTGTGGATTTGTGCGCCAGTTTGACCGGGAAGGCGCCGGGGCACTGGTCTTAGGATCTGTCCGGGAGTAGATAGCGCCAAAATAAGCGCAGCCAGCTCGGGCCAGTCAGTAGCTAACAGCTGTTGCGGACGATAGTTAATCCAACCGGCGGTGCGGTAATACTGTGCGCACAGATTTTCGAGGATTCTCCCGAGGACGTACTGGCGCGAAGCAGCATCTAAAGCCGAATATTTGGGGTCAGTCCTTAAAGCCAGGAGACGTTGGCAATAAGCAGTAAGCAGGCGGCATAAATTCTCTTGACGGCGTCCGCTAAAAGTGAGGATGGGGGAGCGGTCCACGCTTTGGTAAAAAACCATAGTCCATACCACCAGCACTGCGGCCACCACTATCATGGCGGCCGCACCTATCAGCGCCATAACAGAATGCTCCATTAGGGGCTGAATAGGGAAGTTGTCTGCTGAGTACGGGAGCATAGACCCCTACAATGCCTTATTGGTTCAGTGGTGGCTGCGGACCCGACGGGGAGTTAGGGGGCATAAACGACTGCTGCGCTGGCGCAGAGAACTGCTGATAGGGCTGCGGCTGTCCGCTTTGGCCTGCCGGCGGTACTTGTTCCCCATAGTAAGGGGATTGGGGGTAGGGGTAGGCAGGATATTGCCCCTGCTGGTAATACCCCGAATACGGGTTCGGCTGCGAGTTGTTTTTAAATACTTCGGTTAAGTCAGTGACTGGCTGCCGGGAAATAGTCTGATAGATTGCCAAGATACAAGCTGCCAGGACCACCGCGGAAAATACCCAAGTTAATCCGCCGATAATCCAATAAATCCAGCCAACTTTTTCTAGCTGTGCACCGAATAGTAAGCCATACAGGCTTACTCCGTGGTAGTTGCTATTAAGTCCTAAGAAACAAGCGGCAGCCGGGGAGGCCAAACCAATAATGAAATTGGCAAGTCCTAAAGTTCCGCTTACTCCCAGGGCTACGAAGTAGGCCGGACGCGGTTTAATCACCGAACAGGCGGTAGCAACGATCAATAAAATCATGCCTACTGCGTGAACCACCGGGGTAGTAGTGGCTGCTAGTAACAAAAATAGACTGATTAAAAGCGCTGGTGCCGGGGAAATAGGTTCAGTAGGTCTACTAGCTAACACCGATCCGGTAATCATTCCTCCCAGAAGTGCCAGGACGAATAACACTGAGAAAATTAGGGCAGCCATGTTGTTGGACGCTCCGATTTCCAAAGTTCCGAGGAGGATATTTATCAGCACGCAAAGCCATCCCGCGGTGATTACCCCACTTGCCACCCAAGCAGTGGCGCGGGTAAAGCCACCTACTTGTTTCGTGGTTGCCAAGACGTAGGCAACCAGCAGCGCCTGCCCCAAGGATAGGAATAATAAACCGGTACCCATCGCCGCATCTCTCGCGGTATCTGAACCACTAGATAAATCGGAGCTGGAGACCGTAAGCACGATATATCCCACCAAGACAAAAAACATAGCGAAGGGGATAAACCAAATGCGGTTTCGTTTCACGCTGTTTCCCAGCCAAGAAAGGTCGGTTCCGGCTTGGGGAGCAGGCACACCCCCGGGGTACCCAGCGGGTGGGTAGGGGTATTGGCCATTAAATCCATTCCCGTCAGAAACTGGGTAGGCGGCGGGCGATAATCCGGGCTGCGGATTTGTCTGCGGCAGATTACTGGGGGGATAGGGATAATTTGGAGACGACATTTTTCTCCCGACTCTCTTGGCAAATTGTTAAGTGAACTTCTCAAATAAAGTTACCAGTGACCCCAAGTTTAGAGTCCTTGCCTGGTCCAAGCAATAATTATCTGAGCATCTGGGAGAAAATACTGGGAAAAATTCCCGCTATTACTAGTGCGAGCATCTTAAAAGGCACTCTCGAAAGGTTCTTTTACCCCAGCCAAGCGGGGAAATCAGAATTTTTTTGGGTGTCCAGCAAAGCGCGATCTCCCGTTTTTAACTCAGTTCTTCTCCGCAGTTAGCGGGCGTAATCTACAATTACAACCGGGAATAAACAGCGGGAGGTAGCGCAATGACCTATCGGGAGCGGCAGGTGCCCAGTGATCACGAGCTGGAAGCCCTACTAGCTGATACCCGCGCCCTCCTCGCCGAAAAAGCCCGGTGGGAAGATGATCAGATAAACCGGGATCTAGATGTGTTACTGCACCGAGTGCGCGGAGCCAAGCGGGTCTCCTATGCTCAGGTGCTGCGCGAACGGGCCCAAAGTTGGGAAGGTAACTTGGAATCGGTCGCCGCGCCCTCGCAGCGTGAAAAGTTCGCGAATCAGAACTCGACTTTATCCGCCCTCATCGGGCAGGAAGAAGACCCTGACAAACTGGCCGATCAGCTGGCACGCTCAGAAGAATTGATCCGGGAAAAGTTTCCCGAAAATGAAAATGAAGATTTAGATAGCAGCGAAGATATCTTGGAATCTGTGGCAGGAGAGAATCCTCCAGATTCGGGAAATAGTTTTTAATCACCATCTAGGAGGCAGGCAAGGATGCTAGTACTAACGCGCAGACGCGGAGAAGAGATCGTGATCGGGGACCAGGTCGTTATCACGGTGGTGGAGTCACATAAGGACTCGGTGAGACTAGGAATTAGTGCCCCTAAAGACTTAACTATTCGTCGCGGTGAACTGGTGGAAGCACCGGACAGAGAACGCTTGGGATTGGAAGGGCCAGGACCTGGATCTAAGCAGGCCACGCCGGAAAAATAGTTTTTTATCTCCCCTCAGCCGGGTACCATCCTATTAGCTGGACTTAGAGTGCGCATGTAAAAGGCGCCGAGTACGCTAAAAATAAGTTATCCACTGTTAAAACGCGGATAAAAATGTATTGGTATTTGAAATACCAAAACTATAAGGAGTAACTGTGCGAATTGGAGTTCCTAAAGAGCCCACGCCAGACCAAACTTTGGTCGCCGCCACTCCGGATACGGTAAAGAAACTCATCAAACTAGGGTATGAAGTCCTGGTGGAACAAGGGGCGGGAGAAAAAGCCGCCTATCTAGATGAGCAGTATTCGCAAGCCGGAGCGGAAATCGTGGACGCCCAGGCCGCCTGGCAGGCCGATATTGTGACCGTCCTAGATACACCCCCCACTGACTATCTGAATCTGGTTAAATCTGGAGCGCTCTTAATAGCCCGGATGGCACCCGGTCGCCACCCCGAGACCGTAGATGCCCTGGTAGAACGGGGTATTACCGGGTTCGCGATGGATACGGTTCCGCGTATCTCGAGGGCGCAGTCCATGGATGTGCTCTCCTCCATGTCGAATGTTTCCGGATATCGCGCGGTTATTGAGGCGGCAGAAAGTTTCGGTCGCCTCTTCACCGGTCAGGTAACTGCTGCCGGAAAAATTCCGCCCGCCAAGGTCTATGTGATCGGCGTGGGAGTGGCTGGCTTAGCCGCTATCGGCACCGCCAACTCTATGGGTGCCCAGGTTAGTGCCACTGACGTGCGCAGCGAAACCGCCGAACAAGCCGAATCGGTGGGGGCAACCTTTGTACCCATCCCGATTGCCCAAGAAAAATCGGATGACGGTTACGCCAAAGAAATGAGCGCGGATCAAGCCGACGCCGCCACCAAGCTTTACACCGAGCAGGCAGCAGCAAATGACATCGTAATCACCACCGCGAATATTCCTGGCCGCCGCTCTCCGCTGTTAATCACTAAAGAGGCTGTAGCCGGGATGGCTCCCGGTTCCGTAATCGTGGATATGGCCGCCGCTGGCGGCGGTAACTGTGAGCTGACCCGCCCCGGCGAAAAGGTGGTTACCGAAAATGGGGTGACCATTATCGGTTACACCGACCTGGCTGGACGCCTACCGGGGCAGTCATCGCAGCTATACGGACAAAATATTGTTAACCTGTTTAAGCTGATCACTCCAAAAAAAGACGGTAACTACGTCCTCGATATGGAAGATGAAGTGGTCCGCGGGATTACGGTCGCCAAGGACGGGGAAAATATGTTCCCGCCTCCTCCTATTCAGGTGCATGCGGCTCCCGCTGCTCCCGACAAGAAGGAGTCGGTAGAGGATGCCGCAGCGAGTGCCCGCAAGAAAGCTGAGGAAGCAGCTTCGGGGAAGCGTAAACGTTTGCTGTGGGCAACGGTAGGGATAGTTTTAGGACTGGCCCTGATTGCCGCCACTCCCAAGCCGCTAATCCCCTATTACTTCATTTTGATGCTGGCGATTGTGGTGGGGTTCTATGTGATTACTGCCGTCACCCACTCGCTGCACACTCCGCTAATGAGTGAAACTAACGCGATTTCCGGAATTATTCTGGTGGGCGCCATATTGCAGGTAGGCAGCGCTAACCCGGTGGTGTCAGCGCTGAGTTTCCTGGCAATTTTAGTGGCTTCAATTAACATCTTCGGCGGTTTCTCGGTCACTCACCGAATGCTGGCCATGTTCCGAGGGGAGGGGAAGTAAGAAATGAGTAATGTTCTATTTGCGGTAACACCCACCCTGGTGGCCAGTGCTTCCAAGGCCGAGTTTTTGATTAGCCGGGGGCAAAATATTGCCTACCTGATTGCGGCCTTGCTGTTTATTTTGGCGCTCGCGGGTCTATCCAAGAATGAAACCGCCCTGCGCGGTAACCGTTTCGGAGCGATCGGAATGTTGGTGGCAGTTGTCGCTACCATCGCGGTGGCGCTACATAACGCGGGGGCTCCCGGTTATCAATCAACCTTGGTAACTGCGCTTTTAATAGCGGTAGCAATGATTGCGGGCGCGATTATCGGACTGTGGCGCGCCAAAACTATTCCCATGACCGGCATGCCGGAACTGGTAGCCATGCTGCATTCCTTCGTAGGTTTAGCGGCAGTCTTGGTTGGCTACAACACTTTCATCCATATGCCCGGAGAGTTCAAGAAAGCGGGCGTAGATGCAGCCACCGCGATTGCCCCCTCCACCGTAGGTTTCCACCTCGGGGAAGTAGGGGTAGGGATTTTCATCGGTGCCGTTACCTTTACCGGCTCTATCATTGCCTACCTGAAACTGTCCGGAAAGATTAAGGGTGCGCCCCTGACTTTGCCGGGTCGTAACTGGCTAAACGCTATCGCTATTATCGTTTCTATCGTGCTCATCGGGGTAATGGTGCGCGGATCGCATCTTAGCGCTTCCGCTATGACCTTAACCTGGATGCAGTGGGTAGCGATTATCGCGATGACTATTATCGCTCTGGTGCTGGGGCTGCACCTGGTGGCAGCCATCGGCGGCGGCGATATGCCGGTAGTAGTTTCGATGCTTAACTCTTATTCGGGTTGGGCCGCGGCCGCGGCCGGCTTCATGTTGGGCAACGATATGCTCATCATTGCCGGCGCCCTAGTGGGCTCCTCTGGTGCCTACCTGTCCTACATTATGTGTAAAGCCATGAACCGCTCGTTTATCTCCGTGATTTTGGGAGGCTTCGGTTCGGATGGGGGACCGGCGAAGGGCGGCGATACCGATTACGGTGACTACACCGAAACTAGTGCGGCCGAGGTAGCCCAAGCGCTAAAGGATTCCTCCAGCGTGATTATTACCCCTGGTTACGGCATGGCGCAGGCGCAAGCTCAGTTCCCGGTAGCGGATCTAACTGCCAAGCTGCGAGAGGCGGGAGTAAACGTGCGCTTCGGGATTCACCCGGTAGCCGGACGGATGCCCGGACATATGAATGTGCTGCTGGCAGAAGCGAAAGTACCCTATGACGTGGTGCTAGAAATGGATGAGATTAACGATGACTTCCCGGACACCGACATGGTGTTGGTGATCGGAGCTAACGACACTGTTAATCCCGATGCCACCAAGCCGGGTAGCCCAATCGCGGGAATGCCGGTATTGGAAGTGTGGAAAGCCCATCAGGTAGTGGTGTTTAAACGGTCGATGAATCCCGGTTATGCCGGGGTACAAAATCCGCTGTTCTTTAACGAGAACACCGATATGCTCTTTGGCGACGCGAAAG
>CAMYFZ010000054.1 GCA_947255165.1 uncultured Varibaculum sp. | reverse complement strand
GGCGACGCCGCCGCCTACGATAATGACATCGAAATCGTATTCCACGCTCATGTTTATCTAGCTGCCTCCGTCAGGGCGGGTAGTACCTCGTATAAATCCCCAACAATACCGTAGTCTGCCTGTTTGAAGAATGGAGCCTGCTCGTCATTGTTGATAACTACCACGGTATCCGCATTAGACATTCCTGCAGCGTGTTGGAGTTGCCCTGAAATTCCAACAGCGACATATAGCTCGGGGGTAATATGTTGCCCAGAGATTCCTACGTAACGGTCACGTTCTAACCAACCAGCTCCTTCAGCAAGCGGACGTGAACAGGCAACCTCGGCACCTATAGTGTCTGCGAACTGTTCTATCAGCTTTAAGTCTTCAGCATTTTTAAAGCCTCTACCAGCAGCAACAACCCTACGCGCCGCCCCCAAAGGAGTTTTTACGTTCTCAGTTTTGTCTACCGAAAGTACTTGCACTTCGTAAGAAGCAGTAGATCCCTCCTCAATGTTTGGGGTATCTCCCTCGGTTTCAGTTCCCCCATCCATGACTACTACGGCCGGTCCGTTGATTCGGTAAGTTTGCAAGGTTATTCCCCCGTAGCGGGCAACGGTTATTTCACCGGGAATAACTTTTCGAACCCCGAAAAATATCGGAGCCCCAAGCTTTGCGGCTACCGCACCAGCTAACACCCGCGCGCCGGCGGTGTTACCAGCCAGAATAATATCTTCCGACTCAGGTTGCACACTAGCTGCCACTGCGGGAGCTAAAGTTTCTACCGGCTGATCGGGAGCTTTGGGAATATGAATTACCCGATCCACGCCTTTAATATCCGCATCTCCAACCAGTACCACATTAATTTTCCCGCCATAGTTCTCACCCATCTCTACCAGCGAAGAAATTGCGCCACCGGCAGCGATAATCCAGGTATCAGACATTTCTTTTCCTTTCCTAAAGAACGTTCTCGGAGTGTAGTGCAGCAATCAACTCGGAAGCTGCATTCTCGCCAGAGAAGATTTTCTGTTTACGCGTCTTAGATTCTGGTTTGCTGGAGCCTAGAATTTCTGGTTCGATCGAGGCAATATCCAGGTCTGAGATCGAAACAACCTCTAAGGGTTTCTTGTTAGCGGCTAACACCTCCCGCATCGCAGGGGGTTTTACCGTTACCGCATCCGAACTCATAGCCAACACCGCTGGAGTAGAAACCTCGAGAACTTTTACACCTCCAGCTTCAATTTGACTAACGCGATAACCCGCTTCTGCAGGCTCCACGGCGCACACATCTTGGAAACAAGGCCAACCCAAATAGCCAGCAATAAGGGCGGAGGTGATGCGCGCCCCCTCATCTATTGATGAATCCCCGGTTAGCACCAGTTCCACGTCCGGAACTTTTACAACTAATTCAGCTAAAGCAGATGCTGTTTTACTTGCGTTCCAGCTGGCGGTCTCCTCGTCCGCGACAACCAATGCCCTATCTAATCCACGAGATAAGGCTGTCTTCTTTGCCATAGACGAACCTACGCTCTTGCCACCGACAGAGATTCCCACCAAATCGCTACCTACCGTATCAGCTAAACTACGACCGACAGTTATCGCTACCGGATCATAATCTGAAAGTGCCGGTTTAACGCGACTCCAATCGACTTCTCCATCGTCTTTTACCAGTGCATCCTGTGGGTTTGCCGCGTATTTATACGCAACTACAATACTCACGTTTTTCTCCTTCCATAGGTGATGCTTTCGCGACGGCATGCCTACGGGAAAGCCCGTCTAATGACACTGCTACCTCGCTCTTGCATCGCGGGTTTTTCGTTTTTACAATTAGTTTGGTAATAAAATTTTTTTCCGCCAGAACGTGCATTTCCTGTGCTACGGTGAGGGTAGCTAGCCACTTTGAGGAGGATCTGGTGACACCGAAGCCCCAGATAGGTCGCCCCCGCGACACACTTGCTGATGGAAAAATTCTTCGCGCTGCCCTAACGGTATATGGACAATCTGGGTGGGCGGGTTTCAATCTTACCCAGGTGGCAAAAGAAGCTGGCGTAGGAAAATCCACCATGTACAACCGCTTCCGTAACCGCGAAACCCTGCTGATTTCCGCGTTCGAGCACCTAGTTAACGAACACGTTCCTACTGGTGACACCGTCCAAGACCTCCTTTTGGATGAAATTGAGTACCGACTGGATCTCTACTTTGGCCAATTTTCCCAGGCCGTGCGCCGAATCTTTGTGGAAATGGCTTCCAGCGATCAACCGGTGATCGCCAAGATTCATTCGATTACCTACGATCAACCGATTTCTCAGCTGCGCAGCAAACTGTGGAAGTTTAAACAAGCAGGAATTATTCCCGGCGACCAGTCGATCACTCGTTTGTTGGATGCAGTTGAGGGCTCGGTTCTGATGCGAGCTTTTTGCCTGGATCCTGCAAATATTGATTGCTTCAAAACCGAGTTCCACGAATACGCGGAATCGGTGGTAGAAGACCAACTCTCCTTGCATCGAGACCTCCATTCTGACCATAAACGCCTAGTTTCGTAGCCAGTTTCACGGGATAGATTCCTACCCGGGAACACGACCCCCGATCAGCGACACCCTTTCTTACTTAAACTCAATAATTCCCCAGTTCAAATGGGGTTTTGCGCCAGTTACTTCCGCATCCTCATCAACGAGACGGAATCTCAACTCTCCGGATCCTACCTGCCACAACTGAGTCTTCAGAACTTGTCCCGGAAGTACCGGACTGGTAATCCGCGTCTTGAAGCGAGTTATCCTCTCCGGTTCTCCTGGGAAATATTGCGCAATGGCGTGGCGCATGACCATACCGGCATATGAGATTGCGTGCAAAATAGGACGCGGCTGCCCGTTCTCCTTGGCATACTCCCAGTCAATGTGTTGAGGATGCCAGTCACCGGAAAGTCGATAGATTAGAGCTTGGTTTTCGGGAATGCGTTCCGTAACTTCGATATCGGCAGGACGCTCGGGCATCTCAACCAAGTCTTTTGGTGCTTTCGGGCCACCCCAGCCACCGTCATAAATGAGGCAATCCCAGGACTCGTTAGTGAAAAGAAGGTTACCGTCTGAGTCATAGGTTCTTCCTACATGTTGCGCTAGCAAACCTCTTCCTTCACCCCGATCAAATAGGCCTTGCAGTACTACTCTGGTTTCTAAGCGGTCGGACATTTTGGTAATTGGCTGCTCGAAGCGAATATCAAAACCCCAATGCAAAGACCCGGCATAGTTATACCCATAATCGATAGTGCGAGTTACCTCTTGATCGACAATCAGCATTGCTCCGAACATGGGAAGTACTTTGAGCTTGGGGGAACGGGGATCACCCTCGTTTAAATATTCCAGTCCCTCTTTTCCATCAATACCTGCTCCGCATCCTAAGGCGAATAACTCAAGATCACGGAAATTGTAGTCCCGAATGAAGGGACCGAACTCTTTGCCTACCATTTCTGTTTTTATGCGAGCCATGATTCTCCTTTGAATTTGTTTTAGGCCAACTTATTCTTTGCAACTTTGCCGTAATTTCCTTGCGGGAGTTCCCTGCGAAATTCCACCAAACTGGGAACTTTGTAATATGAAAGATTTTCTTGCGCGTAACTAATGATTTCCTCTTGCCTATATTTGACTCCTGACTCCAATACAATAAATGCCTTGATAGCCTGGTCCCGAATACTATCCGGCACTCCGATGACTGCTGCTTGCCGCACCCCTGGGCATTGCATTAAAACATTTTCGACTTCTGCCGCAGACACATTTTCCCCACCTCGTTTAATAAGATCCGAGTCCCGCCCTAGAAAGTAGTACCATCCGTCCCGATCTTGCAAAGCATAGTCATCAGTTCTTAACCATCCGTCCTTAGAGAGTACTCGCCTAGTTTCTTGCGGGTCCTCCCAGTAACCTGCCATCAAATTAATTCCGGGAGTTCCTTGAATTTCGATACGACCGCCCTCTTTACCTGAAACTTCCTCTCCCTGTGAATCCACCAAACGTACCTGATAAGTAGGGCCAACTTTGCCAATCGCGGGCCAACGTCGCTTTGTGTGAGGCCAATCAGTTATTACCCCAACTAGGCTTTCGGTTAACCCATAGTTATTCAATAAGGTAACCCCGAATCGAGCACAAAATTCTTGTTTTTCCCCAATCGTTACGGGCAGAAAATAGTGCATGTCTCGCACGCAGTGCTCCTGCTCTTCCAACTTTTTCGGCTGGCGGAGCATTGTCCGCACGATCATGGCCATACCCTGCACTAATGTCGCGTGACGAACCCGAGTTTCCTCCCAAAATCGTTTTGCGGAATAGCGAGACTGTAAAACCAGCGTTGCACCAGCGGTAATCACCGGGGCTAGCGCTGAGAGTTGGAAGTTGACATGCGAAACCACCATCGAGGTCAGGTAGCGGTCTCGATAAGTCATGCTCAACTCCCAATTCACATACAAACCAGAAAAAACTGCATTAGCGTTGGTAAGCATTACTCCTTTGGGAGACGAAGTAGTACCGGAAGTAAACATGATCTCCCAGAGATCAAGCGGTTCGACCTCCATTGCCGGCGCTGTTTTATTAGCTTTTTCCAGCTCACCTAGTAAAGAGTTCTCCCCATGATCATCTATCAGTATGGCTGGGGGAGAAAAATCGGATAGCCCTGCTTGTCGATAGTAGTCTCGTCGCGTAACTACCAGACTTGGCCGAGTTTTGTTAACAATGTAGAAAAACTCTTTAACTGTCGAAGCTGCATTTACTGGTACGATCACCACCCCACTTTTGGGAGCAGCAAGTAGCGCGACCAGAAATTCGACGCAGTTATCTAGATAGACACATAAACGATCCCCCTTTCCTAACCCGCGCTCGCCAAGCAAGGCCGCGAATTGCTCGGTAAGATGATCAAACTCTTGATAACTGTAGGTCACAGATTCTTGAGTGTCAGTATTGACGAATACTAAGAAATGACGCTCAGGGAAGGCACTGCACTGTTGTCGCCAGATATCCCTAATCGTTGTTTCCTTAGCGGTGTCAAACATAGCTGAATCATTACGCGCGCCTACAATTTGGGCCGTGTCCTGTTCACTCCCCATCGAATCGAATATTGCCGGACTGTTTAAAACGTTCAATGTCTTCCGCGCTGAACCCGGCGCGTTCCAATACGTATCTGGAATCGGCGCCCAAAGCAGGCATCGGCCTCCAGAAACCACCAGGATTATTAGTAAACTTCGGGACAGTGTTCAATCCCTTGATTACCTGTCCTTGCGCGTTATCCCATTCGATAAAGCATTCTCTCTGCTTAACATGAGGCTCACTAAGTAGATCATCGAACTCATTGACCACCTGCGCCGCAATCTTGTGGGCAGAGAAATCTTTCTCGACCTCGAATTTAGACTGTGTTTTTAGATATTCCTCTAACTTTCTCTGAATCAAATCAGCCTGCGGACTGTCCAACCATAGGGCAGACGTGTCCTCGGGATAGTCGGCACTGCCCCATAAATCGCCCAGCCCAATTGTCTCAAGCAGATATTTGTTC
Source organism: uncultured Varibaculum sp. (assembly GCA_947255165.1). The sequence goes on along the minus strand of CAMYFZ010000054.1, from coordinate 7,223 downwards.
TGAGGCACTCCATATACGCAAAGGCCAATGAAACCATCTTTACATTCCCACTCGCCAATAGCGCAAAGGTTTTGATGACGGGCACCAGGACGCGGGTATGTTATCCCTTCATTTAGGTAATCCATCATGTAGTAGGTTCCAACGCGAAGAATAGTTTCATACATGGCAACGTCAATGCTTTCCCCTTGCCCTGTTAATCGCGATTTGTGCAAGGCTGCCAAACTGGCGGCGATAATCATCAAGGCATTAAAGTAATCCGCGCCGTAAGGAGCAATGTTCATAGGCTGTTCGGGGCTTCCATTTTGCGCGATCAAAGCGGCATAAGCAGCTACCGTGAGATCATAGGCAGCGGTGTTAATTCTTGATGTGTCACCCCACTGACCATAACCTGATACATGCACGATAACTAGAGAGGGGTTGACCTCCCACAGCTGCTCATCGGTAATTCCTTTACGTTTCCATACCGGACCTTTAGATGCCTCGATAAAAATATCGGTGTCCTTGATAAGCCGTAGGAGTACCTCTTTGCCTTCGGAAGTAAAGGGATGGATAGAAAGAGAGCGCATATTTCGCCGTTCCATTTCTTTGACCCACTTGGTGTCCCGCATGGAGTCACCAGTCCAAATATTCTCCATCCAGGTCACATCCGCTCCCCACTCACCCATTATTGCTGCGGCGGTTGGCGCGGCAATTTCGACTGCGGAGTACAGAACCCTTACATCATCAAGCGCTCCGAATGAAGGCTTTTCTGTATTCATTTCTTTCCCCTAGCGGTAAGGACGCAGCGCCATAAAGGCAGTGTCCAGAATCATCATTTCGTCGGTTCCGCCAGAAACCCGGTCTACCCGTAAATCACGCCAGAACCGCTGTACTCGATGCTCACCTGCAATACCTATTCCCGCCAGTACCTGTAAAGCCTCGTCTACCACTTCGAATGCTGCATGCGAGCAGTAGTACTTAGCCATAGAACCCTCGCCGCGTCCGAGCAAACCTTGATCGTGACGCCAGGCAATTTCATAGAGCATATTTCTCATGTTGGTTAGTTTTACTTTCATATCAGCAAACTTCAGTTGAACCAACTGGTACTTTCCGATTGTGCTACCTCCTTGTTCACGCTGGTTGGCATACCGCGCCGCGTCCTCATAGGCGCAATAAGCCGTTCCGTAATTCGTTAAGGCAACTAAGAAGCGCTCCAGGTTAAAATCACCGACTACACGACGGAAGGCACCTCCCTCCTCTCCAAACCTGTCGGACTCCTCTAGTTCAACGTTTTCAAAATAGAGCTCGGCACATGAATCCATGCGGAGACCGAGTTTTTCTAGTGGCTCCTTGGTTATGCCGGGTTTAGACATATCTACAAACCACTCGGTGTATCTACTGGTGTCCTCACTGTCGCATGCCATTACCGCCATGTAAGGGACGTGCATTCCCGAAGTTTGGAAAGTTTTGTGACCATTTAGGTAAACTTTCCCATCGCGGCGAGTGTAGGTGGTCCGCATATCATCAAAAGACGAACCCGCTGACGGTTCAGTCATCGCATAGTTCAGTACTTGCTTACCGGTACCCAGGTAGGCAAGAACAGTTTCCTTTTGCTTGTCGGTGCCGTTATTCAAAACGGTCTCTAGCGCCGGTAGCTGATAGAGGACGTAGGTGGGGCCTCCCAAGCGCCCCAGCTCCTCATAGGCCGCGGTCATGGTGACCCAGTCCAAACCTAGACCGTCATATTCCTCGGGAATCGTTATCCGGTCAAAACCAACCTCGCAGATAGCTTTGACCCATTCCTCCGGGTAGGTATGGGTTTGGTCGCATTCGTGAAAATAGGTTTCCCAAGCTCTAGATTCCATAACTTCGCGAAAAGCATCAACCATTATCTGTTGATCTTCATTCAGTGAGAACTCCAATGATCTCTCCTTTCAATTAGGATGTTTCTAGGGCACTGGAAAGTTTTCCAGTGCCCAAGAAACCTCTGGTTTTACCGGGCAAATTTCTGGTAGAACTTACCCGCATTTTCGATAGCTTCGTTCGCTGCTTTCAGCATCCTGGAATGATGCAAAAAGGCGTGGATAGTCCCTGCAAACACATCTAGCTGCACTGGTAACTTATTCGCTTCCAGTATTTTCGCGAGCAGCCGGGAATCGTCCAGTAAAGGATCCAGCTCTGCGGCCGCCAAATATACTGGAGGCATCTGTTTGGTCAGATCGTTGCGGAAAAGATCAACGTAGGGTTGTTTAGTCTCGGACATATCCTTCAAAGCTAAACTTTTATAGAAATCAAAATCATCCTGGGTGAGTCCATCCCACCAGCCACCTAGCAGGCGGGCGCTTACTGAGTCATTTAGTCCAAACCACCCATAAAACAGCAGCAATGAGCGGATATCGTCAAGGTTTATTCCTTCCTCTCGCAAGGCCAAGAAGGTGGCAAGAGAAATATGTGCCCCGCCGGAATCCCCAGTAATTGAGAAATCCCGTGGATCTATTCCCCACTCTTCATGGTTTTCTTGCAAATAATGAAAAACCTTTACTGCCTCTTCGATCGGTTGCGGATATTTAGCTTCTGGCGATAGCGAGTAATCAGTCGCTACCACAGCTGCACCGGTTTCCTTGGCGATTAATTTGGCCATTCGATCGTGGGTATCAAGATTGCCCAGCACCCAGCCGCCGCCATGGAAAAACATGACACAGGGAAGCGTCTTCGCCTCAACCGGTCGGTACTGCCTGATTCTAACTTCGCCTGTATCGGTCGGGACCGTGTCATCGCGTACGTCCACCATTTCAGGGGGATTTTGGTTCCAGTATGCCCGTTCCTTGTTGTAAGCAATCCTCATTTCTTCAAAGGACTGATCCGTGGAATAGACTCCCTTTGCTAATTCTTCTTGCTTTGCTACCGCGCGCTCAGTCTCTTGCGACCACAAATGTGGTACATCAAGTTTGTTTACCATAACTTCTCCTTAGTTGTTCTTCTTTGAATGGGCCTCGTCCTCTAAGGCGGATTCTCCGAGTTTTTCTTCCACTTGTTCCAGCTTGACCTTATTCTTACGCACATAAAGTAGCAGGGCACCAGCAAATAGCACCGCCAGTAGAGCTGAAGCTGCGAGGATCAAGAAAATTTGCGGATATGCTCCGTTACCGTGTTTATCGATAAGCACCCCAAACCACGTAGAAGAGAACGTATCAGGGGCGAAACCGATAACTGAGAGGAGACCTGTAGCTGTACCGAAAACTGAGATTGGAACCTTACCCTCCGATAGCTGGGATGAAGCAACACCGTAGGCACCATTAGCCACAAAACCAAGCAAAATGGTAACGATAGCCCCGAATACCGCGAAACTAGCTTTGTGGGGCAGAAGCATCAAGCAAAGCATCCCACAAACTACGATCACAGAACCCCCAATAATGGCCTTTGAAGGAGAGCCTATCCGTTTAGTGATTACTCCAAAGATTGGTCCTGATATCAGGGTTACCGCGTAAGTACGAACGATAGAGACGAAAGATACTACAACCAGAGATGCGCCAAGTACGTTTTGCAGGTAAGGCGTAGTGTAAGCAACCCCGGTGTAATAGAAGTAAACGAAAAACATGGTTCCGGCGGACAACCAAACTACCGGCATCTTCAGGGCGGTCAGTACCATCGAAAAGTCGAAACCAGATGCCTCTGCAGATCCGATCTCCCCCACAAACTTAGGTACCAGGAAAATCGAAAGAATCCCCATTAGTAGCAGCAACCCCCCGATTACTGCGAGAGTGGTTGAAACTGCTAGGTCGAACTGTTTCCCGAACAGGCTAATAATTCCCATTTGTAAAAAGCCACAAACGAGGCCCACGGCTCCATATATACCGTAGGAAACGCCAATGTTGCGACCATAGGATTCTTCCTCCGAAATCAGCCTTACCAGCTTGAAGCGCACTCCTCACCAAACCAAGATGGTAGTGACCCCCATTGCCACAAAAACCAGCATCAGGGTACCAACAGATGGAAGCAGGGCAAATACAAATGTTAGGGCGGCAGTGGAAATTAATCCAGCAGCATTTAGAGTTCGCATTCTAAATTTGTCGGCCACTATCCCTGAAGGCAGATAACAAATTAAGGCAGTTGTCGCATATGCAGATGTCAATACCCCAAGATCGGCATTTGTACAGTTCAATGCCTTCATTAACGGGTCATAAAACACTATTTTCATATATGGAGGTAGATAAATCATTGAACTGGCCATTGATACTAATACCAACAGCATTACGCGTCTACCCCGGGAAAGGTCCAAGGCAGCAACTTCGCCGCTTCCAAATAGTTTCATAATGATTCCTTTCAAGTTATCCCTGAGGAAATTGGTATTGATAGGGTCGGAATAAAACCCTTTTTTCTTCGACGCTGAAGAAAATATTTTGATCTATTAAATAATGGAAATTACCATTTAAAAGACCAATTTTTAGATTTTCAATTACATATTGAAAAGTAAAAAGTTTCAGACGGCAATAGTCCAAAACTCTTTTATTTAGTCGCAATTCCCCGCCCCGGAGGCGGTGAGGCTCGTACGCACCTTTACGTACTTTACAAGCCGGCCTTTGCAGCCATGCCACGAACTAAGTTTACAAGAGCACCTAGCGCCTCGCAAGGATTTTTATGATATTTTATTTTAGAATCTTTTCATATTTTCATAAAGGCAAAACTACTGAGCCCCAATGCGGGACTAAAGTACCTTTATATTAATTTAAAATTCTACCAACTGGAACAATTTAACTGATATTCATTAATAAGTTAACGCTAATTTTTAAAAATTATTTTACTGTGAGCCAGAACATGCCTTATGGACGCATGCAGTCTTTAAATATCTGCTGATTATTACCAGGCTTCGCTCCCCTCCAACTCCTTGGAATCAAACTCTTCCCGCGCTGAAATAGCGAGTGATTCGCAAAATAATCAGAAGCAGAAAATTACCCTCGCCTTGTGGATTGTTAGACTGGCTTTACAGCGGTAAGGGAGGGCGATGAGCGGGCAACAGGCAGCTAGCGAGCCGGATCAGCGGGCTAAGCGACGCGAAAAACCGCGCGAAAAGAGTAACCGTCCTGCCCGTAACCGCGCAAAAGCCTTAAATAATGCGCCCGCTACTATCTCCTACCCCGAGGAACTTCCGGTTAGTGCGCGGCGGCAAGAAATCGCCGAAGCCATCGCCAACCACCAAGTGGTAGTAGTTTCCGGGGAAACTGGTTCCGGGAAAACTACGCAACTGCCCAAAATTTGTTTACAGCTAGGCAGAGGACGCGGAGCTTTAATCGGACACACGCAGCCGCGCCGGATTGCTGCCCGCTCAGTGGCTACCCGGATAGCCCACGAGCTGGGAGAAGACCTGGGAAAAACCATCGGGTTCCAGGTGCGATTCACTGACGTGGTCTCTAGTAAAACCATGGTCAAGTTAATGACGGATGGGATTTTACTAGCGGAAATCCGCACCGATCCCCTGCTGAAACGCTATGACACTATCATCGTGGATGAAGCCCACGAACGCTCCCTGAATATTGATTTCATTTTGGGGTATTTGGCGCGCTTGCTGCCCCGCCGCCCCGATCTGAAAGTGATTATTACCTCGGCAACTATTGATTCTCAGCGCTTTGCCGAGCATTTTTCCCGCCCCGGTTCCCCAGTCCCGATTATTGAGGTTTCCGGGCGCACCTACCCGGTTCAGGTGCGCTACCGCCCCCTGGATGGCTCCGATAGCACGGATGAGGACGCAGAGGGCGATGAGGAATCCTTCGAAGAAAACCGTAAGCACCTCCCGCACCAACAGAAAGAAGGAGCCACCCGCGGTGAAATAAAAGACCAGACCGAGGGAATCTGCCAGGCAGTTGATGAACTCTTTGCTTGCGGACCCGGCGATATTTTGGTGTTTTTGCCAGGTGAGCGAGATATTCGGGACACCGAAGCCGCCCTCGCCGCGCATTTAGGTTCCCGATACGTGCGCGCCGGGGAGCGCTCAACCGCTCCAGGCGCAGTAGAAATCCTGCCGCTATTTGCACGGCTATCCCCGGCAGAACAGCAACGAGTATTCGCCCCCCATCCTTATCCGCGGATAGTGCTGGCCACCAATGTGGCGGAAACTTCGCTAACTGTGCCCGGCATAAAATACGTAATCGATCCCGGTCTGGCGCGGATTTCTCGCTATTCCCAACGCACCAAAGTGCAGCGCCTGCCGATTGAAGAAGTCTCTCAAGCTAGCGCCCGCCAGCGGGCGGGGCGTTGCGGACGGATTAGCGACGGGATTTGTATCCGACTGTATTCGGAAGAAAATTTCCTGGAGCGTCCCCGTTTTACCGAACCAGAAATTTTACGCACCTCCTTGGCGGCAGTGATTTTGGCGATGGCCTCGTTAAACCTAGGGAAAGTGGCCGATTTTCCCTTTATCGACGCCCCCGATCCTAGGCAAGTCCGTGACGGGGAACAGTTGCTTTACGAACTGGGTGCCCTTTCCGAGCGAGACGAAAACTCAGCGGGTTACCGCCTCACCAAACTGGGGAAACGACTAGCGAAGTTGCCGATTGATCCTCGTCTAGCCCGGATGCTGATAGAGGCTGACCGGCGCGGCTGCGTATCAGAGGCGCTAGTAATAGTTTCGGCGCTTTCAATGCAAGATGTGCGCCTGCGCCCGCTAGAACACCAGGAAGCCGCCGATCAAGCTCATTCCCGTTTTTTGGATTCCAGTTCCGATTTCCTGACTTATCTGAATCTTTGGCGCTACCTGCGCACCCAATCCCGTGATCTATCCGGGAGCGCCTTCCGGAAAATATGTCAGCGCGAATTTCTGCATTACCTGCGTACTCGCGAATGGCAAGATCTTACTAACCAGCTGCGGCAACTATTAAAAGAACTGGGAATTAGCGCCCGCCCCTTGGCGAAACCATCCCGCTCGAGCTATCAGCCAGATCCGGAATTTCGCGAACTGATTGCGGCCTGCAAAAACCTCACCTCGAAATATTCTGACACGGATGCTATTCACCGTTCTCTGCTGGTAGGGATGCTTTCCGGGATTGGGAACTGGGACCAGCGCGCCAAACAGTACCTGGCTCCGCGCGGCGCCCGGTTTACGATTTGGCCAGGCTCGGGGCTCTCTAACCGCACATTCGATTGGGTAATGGCTGCCGAACTGGTAGAAACCTCCCGGCTTTTTGCCCGCAACGTGGCCCGGGTTAACCCCGATTGGATTATTCATGCCGGAAAACACCTGGTGAAACGCT
>CAMYFZ010000053.1 GCA_947255165.1 uncultured Varibaculum sp. | reverse complement strand
CGGGCAGGTCAAACATTTGCTTCACCGCGTGGTCAATCACCGGATTGTAGTGCTGTAGCGAAGCGCCAATGCCCGCCTCGCGGAGCGCTACCCACAGCGAAAACTGCAACATGGCCAGGGATTGCGCTGCCCAGTGCGGGAACTTGTCAGCATAGGTGGTGAACTTGCCCGCCATTTCTTCGGTGACTTCCTGGTCATAGAAGTAGAGAATAGTGCCGTAACCAGCGCGGAAAGAATCGATCTTTTCCCGCGGAACTTTACCTTCAAAAACCTCGAAAACCCGATTCCAGAGGGCGTCTTGATTCTCGCCGGTAACTACCAGGAGTCGCTGCGACTGCATATTGAAAGCATCCGGCACCTGCGCGGTAACCTCGTCAATCAAATCCAGCAGTTCCTGGTGGCTTAAGGGGATTTTCCTCTCCAAATGGTAACGGGAGCGGCGATCCTGTAATAGTTCCAAGGTCTTCATAGCTATTCCTTTCCTCTGTTTCCTCTTAATCTTCTAGGAGAAAGCTTGCCCCCCGCTAGGGGAGGAACCAGAATTCAGCTCCCGGCGCATAAAACCTCTCCCCACGAGTTGTGGTTCCAAACGGGTATTGACGAGACTTCGTAGTGTTGCTTTAGGAATGTTCGGCACTGTTCCCCTAGGGAGCGCGCTCCGGGGAGGTAGTTTCTTAGGTTATCCTCGCTACTTTCTTAAAGGGCTATCGGGTAGAATGTTGAAAAATGTCGGGTTATTGGCTGAGCGGTTGAACTTTGCCTTTATATATAGGTTTAGGGCGATTCAGCTGAGTAGACAGAAAGGCAGAGCAATGAGGCATTTGCTTTCCCTCGTTACTACCACAAATTTCCGCGATAACAGTCGCCGAAAGATCCAGAAAATAGCGGCTGTCAGCGCCGGATTTTCTTTAGTGCTACTAGGAATAGTAGCGGTGATGTTCGGAGCGTCCTCGCAGCCAGCTTACGCAGAGGCTCCAGCGAAATTCCGGGATGCCATTGATTCTTCGCAGTCTCCCATAGACGCCAAAACCGTCTCCGGTTCCGTCAAGAAACTACTGGCAGTACCGGCTACCGGTAATATTTCTGCCACCGCAGACTTGGGGGTCGGACTGGCGAATGTGACGGTGTACGCCCAGTGGAGCGAAGGCTCTAAGTCCAAAGGCAGGTGGGCGTCGCCCATCTACAAGGGCACCACCGATGTCAACGGTAATTTTAAGATAAAAATGCTGCCCTACACCGATGTTAATGGGGTGAAACGTACTTTTGACGGTGAAGTCGGTTTGCATCCGGGGGGAATGTATAACGAAAAAATCCAGATTTGGGTCATCAACCCGGATCGCGAAAATCTCAACCAATTCTGGGGATACGGTCAGCGTCCCTCTCCGGACGGTATAGTTCAGGACTCCACCGGTAACGCCTATTGGGGTAACACCTACGGTGTCAAGGGCGCGGACACCTTCTTTGTGGAGAAACAAGACCCCGCCAAGACTAGCGCCGCCACCGTCAACACCACCAACACTCTGTCGAGTTCACGAGGTGGTCATATCTCCGGTAAGGTCTACTGGAACTGGGTGCAGGGCGTGGGCTCGGCGCGTTGGTTGGATTTAAATAATCCTGCCGGTGACAAGGTAGCACAGGATCAGAAGGTGCGGGCGTCTTACCTGAGCGATTGTGCCGTGAAACAAGTTGAAAAGTATTACGCCGACAACAAAGCCGCGATTTTTCAGAATCACACTTTCCGTGCCTCCGCCTCCACCACTCCTGTTACTTCCCGGTGGGATGCCCAGGATGAAGCCAACTTACAAAAATACATCCAGCAACAAATCCCTAAAGACACGGGGTCTTGTAAGTGGATCGCAGAAACCGTGCAGGCCACTACCGGAACAGATGGCACCTACACGTTGCAGTTCAACGGCAGCTGGGGTAATAACCAACGCAGCTGCCAGACGGTTCCGGCGGGACGAACTTGCGGCGAGGTTGCGCCTGATCCCGACACCGGATCCTGGGAAGGGATTGGTAGGAATGACCAGAAGCACGTGAACTGGGACTATTTGAACGTTTCTTTGGTTGATAAGCCAGAGGGTATCGGATACATGGATCCGTGGCGCGGCAACAACTTCTTCGACACCCGCCAAGGCTCGGCTATGTTCAAGCCGTTCGGTGTCACCGGAAATTTTGCTGGCTCCAATGAACAGTGGGATGACTTGAATCTGGGATTGGTGCCGGTAGAGACCTATTTTGATGTCCTGGAATATGACACCAGTACCCATGCCGCCACCCCGGGTACCACGGTAAACACCTCTACCGAGGGGCTGGCTCCTGCCAATAAGATTGATAGCAATAAATATAGAATCACCTGGTACGACCCCAGTGAGAAGCAGGTAGAAAGCTGCGACTTAACAGCTGACAACAGCGGTATTTTAAAATCTTGTCCGTTTAAAGTCCCGGTAGATTTGAAGGAAAACACTGTGTATAACGCGGTGTTGACCTCGGTAGATGAGCAAGGGAAAGACGTAGTAGTTTTAGGTACCGATTCCTTCCTGGCGGTGCTGCCGGATTACGATGCCAATTACCAGCAGACCAAAACCAAGGTGGGCGTGGAAGCAACTTCTGCGGCTCCTACTTTCGATAAGAAAGATACTGACGAGGTAGAGCAGGATCCGTCATTGCCTGAGGGTTATAATCCGGTTTTCGAACTCGACAAGGCAAAGATGACCGAGGCCGGTCTAAATGAGGATGATTTTTCCATTAATCCCTCGACGGGGGCGGTTACTTGGAAGAGCCCCGCCGGTGAGGACGGCACCGTCATTTCGGTCCCGGTGAAAATGACTTACTCCAAGCGAATTGCTGGCGGAGGATCCGTCAAAATTTCAGAACCTGCGAGTGTTCCCTTCATTATCCAAGCTCCCCTGGATGACGATGGTGATGGGGTAGCAAATGATAAAGATAAATGCTCCAATACTCCCACCGGTCTCACGGTGCAGGCTAACGGCTGTACCTATGCGCAGCAGTACGATACGAGCTATGAGACTACGACTTCGGATCCTGGGGCTACCGCCAGTTCGGGACTGCCGAAGTTCCAAGACACCCTCGGTTCCACTCCCGCCTCCACCACCCCGCCCGTCAGCGGCATTTCCTACCAGTTGGACACCACTAACCTGCCTGCTGGCGTGAACGCTTCTGACGTGAGTGTGAATCCCAATAGCGGCGAGGTAACTTGGAACATTCCCCAGACGACAGCTGCCGGAACCTACAATCTCCCGGTGAAGCTCACATATCCCAATAGTGGTGGAACCAAGACAGCAAATGCGCCGTTCAAAGTGAATGACGCGCCGGCGCCTCCAGCTGGCAGCATCACCAATCCCGGCGATAAAAGCTCAAAGGCGGGAGAGGCAATCACCCCTATAACCGTGAGTGCAGAAAACATCAAGCCCGGCACCCTAACGGTGAGCGGACTGCCTGACGGGCTGTCTTTCGATCCTGCGACCAAGCAAATTACCGGTACTCCCACGACAGCCAGCCCCAGCGGCGATCCCTCCGTGGTCACCATTAAAGCTGTAGGTAAGGACGGTAAAGAAGTAACCCAGACCTTCAAATACACGGTTACACCTCCGGATAAACCCGCGACTATCACGCCGATTGCTGACCAAAGCGGGACTGCCGGACAGCCAATTAACCCGATCCCGGTAGAAATCGCTAACGGAGTGGAGCCACCCACCTTCGAAGGATTGCCCGCGGGGCTGGATTATGACCCGAATACCGGCACCATTACCGGTACGGTTAACCCGGTGGACGATGCGGGCAATCCTCTGGAAAACCCGAAAACCTACCCGGTTACGGTGAAAGTCAAAGGACAGGATGGAAAAGTAGTTTCCACTTCTTTCTCTATCACTATTAACCCGGCACCCAAACCGGATACCGACAAGGATGGGGTAGATGACACTAAGGATGTTTGCCCCGGCACTAACCCGGGGTTGAAGGTAGATAGCGACGGGTGCGCCGCGAACCAGAAGTACCTGCCGGAATATAGTTCGCAGAAGGTCGCTCCAGGGACTAGCGTTACTGTCCCGGCACCGACATACAAGAACGCCATCAACGGAGCTCCCAACACGGAGCCGGCTGGCACCAAGTACGCTTTGGACACGGATCACCTGCCCAGCGGCGTGAGCGCAAGCGATATCAAGGTGGATCCAGACACGGGAGCAATCACCTGGGATGTGCCTACGAACCAGGCGTTGGGTGATGTGTCCATTCCGGTGAAAGTGACTTTCCCCGATAACGGCGGCACCCTCAGCGCTAATGCCAAGGTTTCTGTGGCATCGATTTCGAATGGCAACGATCCGAAGTATCAGGATGCCCCGCCTGTTGACCAGGGTGGCACCCAGACGTTACCGACGCCTAAGAATGCGGATGGTAACCCGCTTCCCAATGGGACTACATACTCCAAGACCTCTGGTCCGGATTGGATTACGGTCGATCCCAACACTGGAGCGGTGACGATTAAACCGCCGGCAGACACCCCGGCAGGGGACTATAACGCGGTGATTCATGTCACCTATCCCGACGGCACCTTCGACGATGTCACGGTGCCGGTGCACGTGAATGCCAAGCCCCCGGTTCCGGCTGCGGATAGCGACCATGACGGGGTTAATGACGAGAATGATAAGTGCCCGGATACTCCTGCCTCGTCAACGGTAGATACCGACGGATGTACCGCTCAGCAGCGTCTCACCCCCGAGTACGACGGAACTAAGGAAGGCACTCGCGGCATAGACACCGTGACAGTTCCGGCTCCGACTTTCAAGGACACGGTTACTAACGCTGCCGGTACGCCACCTACCGGAACCACCTATACTCTGGGAGCAGGTGCTCCGACGGGAGCAACCATTAACTCCAACACGGGTGCCATTACCTGGGTTATTCCATCGGATGCCACCATCGGCAACCACGAGATACCGGTAGTTATTAACTACGGCAACGGCTCAAAGGGAACCGCCTCCGCCATAGTTAAAGTGAACGGTCAAACCGAAGTGGTGACACCTGAATATAAACCGGTGCCGAATCCGATCTACGGCGAAACAGAGGTTATCGAACAAGGTCAAACCAAGACCACTAATCCTCCGATTTTCAAGGAGAAGGACGGCACTGAAGTACCTAAGCCTGACGGCACCAAGTTCTATAAAGCGGACGGAATGCCGGATTGGGTCAGTGTCGATGAGAACACCGGTGCCATCAATATGACGCCGGGACTTGATGCGAACCCACAGGACTACAACATTAAAGTTGTCGTCAAGTACAAGGACGGTACCCAGGATACGGCTATTGCCAAAGCCACGGTGACGCAGAAACCCAGAGCCTCGGCGACGATTACCCCGATACCGAACCAGGTTGGAAAGCAGGGAGATCCCCTGACGCCTATTCCCATTGAGGTGCAGCATCGAGATCCGAACCATCCGATAACAGTTACCGGTTTGCCCAAGGGTTTGACCTACGATCAGACACAAGGAAAGATCGTCGGAACTCCCACGGAGCCGACAAACGGTCCGCAGACGGTGACTGTAACCGCTATCGGGGAGGACGGAGCTCCGGTTTCATCCACCTTCACATTTACGGTGAACCCGCCTGACCAAAACACGATTTATGATCCGAAGTATTCAGATCCGAAGCCTGGTGAGGCGGGGACGAGCCTTGAGGTTCCGGGTCCGAAGAATAGAGACGGCAAACCGTTGCCGACAGGTACTACCTATAGCAAGGTTAGTGGGCCAGATTGGGTGACGGTGGATCCTGATACGGGTGCGGTGACTGCGAAGATTCCCGCAAATGCGGCGCCGGGTGATTACCCAGTGAAGGTGCGAGTGACCTATCCGGATAAAACTTCCGAAGTCATTACGCTCATCATTAAGGTGGCGGGACCAACAGCTGGCAACCCGCTGGAGAAAACCGGTAGCACCGCGCAGTTGGCGTTGCTGGCGGCTCTGCTGTCCACGATGGCAGGCGGGTTCCTGCTATATAGCCGCCGCTCAAGAAACTAGAGCGCAATCTAGTTGAGACAAGTGAGCCGTTGCCCCTCTGGGGGGGGCAACGGCTCACTCCAATTTTTAAGCGCCCCCTAAAAACGGGCATTAGCCCCAAAAGGTGACCTGCTAGTTAATATCCGTAAGCAGGGAACTGGCTAGTTCGGTTAGGGAACCGGAAGATTTAACTACCGAAGTGAAGAGGTCGCGCTTCCGCTGTTGCAACTGGGAGACTTTTTCTTCGATGGTTCCCTTCGCCACCAGGCGGTAGACATTAACCGGACGGTCTTGCCCAATGCGGTGGGCGCGGTCGATTGCCTGTTCTTCCACCGCGGGATTCCACCACGGATCCATCACAAACACATAGTCGGCGGCGGTCAAAGTAAGTCCGGTGCCGCCTGCCCGCAGCGAAATCAGGAATGCTTGCGCGTCTCCCTCCGAAAACTCTTTAACCACCTGGTCGCGCTGCCGGGTAGACCCATCCAGGTAAGCAGTTTTTATTCCCGTCTCATCCAAAGCCTCTTTAATTAACTTTAAATAGGAGGTGAACTGGGAAAACACCAGGGCTTTATGGCCGGGTATCGCCTGTAACTGTTCCACCAGGGCGTTAGTTTTCGCGCTGGTTATCCCCGCTCGTCCTCCCACTAGGCGCAAATCCAAGCTCGCTCGCCGCAGCGCCGTCAGTGCCGCCAATATCGACATGCGGTCCCCGGAGCGCAACAACCCGCTAACCTGGTGGCGCGCCTGGGCTTCTAGCTGGCGATATGCGGCAATATGCCCCGGCTCCAAATCAACCCGCAACACCTGTTCAATCTTCGGCGGCAAATCCGGTGCTACCTCAGCTTTAGTGCGCCGCAACATATAGGGAGCCACCAGCGAGCGCACCTGGTCGATCCCGCGCAGCTGCAGGGCAGAAAACTGCTCCCGCGAAAGCAAAGTTCCCGGTTGTGCCAAAGATAAAATCGCATGCAAATCCGCTAAAGAATTCTCTAGGGGAGTGCCGGTAGCACAAATCGTCCACCTTCGATCCAAATCATTAAGAACGCGCCAGGCTTGAGTACGCGGATTCTTCACCAGCTGCGCCTCGTCACAAATCACTCCCTGCCACTGGGGCTTTAAAAAAGTCTCGGAGTGACGCCGCAGCAACCCGTAAGAGGTCACCACTAAATCTGCGCCGCGGAAACCGTCCTCGATATCGGTGCCGCTACGCAGCGCCCGCACCTCCATCTCGGGATAAAAACGTTGCGCTTGCGACTCCCAAACGTTAATCACGGAAGTTGGCGCCACTACCAGCACCGGATCGCCGGCGGATAGGGATTTAATCGCCGCTAGAATCTGCAGAGTTTTTCCCAGCCCCATTTCATCGGCAAGCACTGCTCCGGGCCCAATAGATAGTTGCGCCAGCAACCAGGACACCCCCGTGCGTTGATATTCGCGCAGCTTAGCGGTGTGGGGCGGGGCTATCGGCGGCAACTTTAGCTGGCGTGACTTCCACGCTTCCAGGCCGCGAACCTGCGCCTGCGTGCCCTCCAAAATCTGGGAAAGGTCAATAATCGCCGGGTGAATACCGCGCCGATTAAGGCCAGCGCGCTCAATTAGCAGCGTCAGCCGATCCAGATCTGCTTCGCTTAGGTAAGTATCGGCATCGATTAGCCCACCGCGCTCGCGAATCTGCGCAATCTCTAAGGCCCCAAAGTCACGGTCATCTAAATGCAAGCGCACTTTCGGGGTAAACCAGCCGTAAGTGTTGGGGGATAAATCCACGATGATCTCTCCGCCCCTTTGCGAAAATGAACGGGGAATTCCGTGGCGGTTAACTTCTAAATCCTGTCTGTCAAAAGCGTTTTCCAGCTCATCCAGCAATTGGTTAATGCGGTGAGCGGGACAAGAAAGGAAACTATCGAAGGTGAAAACCCCTTCTTGGCGGCGCAGCCACTTCGTCACCTGGGTTTTCAGCTGCGCAATCTGAACTGGCAAGGCGTTGGTTTCAATCTTTTCACCCCCGAGTTCGCGCATACCCCGCAAGTGAATCCGGTAAAGATCCTCTGCCCGAGAAGTTCCCACTTCCAGCAGGTAGCGATATTTAGGGAACTCAAAACTGTCATCCAAAGAATAGACCGGGAAACTATCGCTGAGATTCGGAAAGTCTTGCAACAAGAAATCCGCTAAATCTGCTTGTGGCACCCGCACCGGTTTCGCCCCCAACACTCGGTTAAGCGCCCCGAAACGATCATCCCAAAGAGCAAAACACTCCAGCTGTTCGCTGGCCACCAGTTCTAAACCGGCCGCCACACAGGTAGCGGCTACTGTGCGCTGGGCAGGGTCTTTACCGGCAGAAAAATCAATCCCGAAGCGCAGCGTCACGTCACCCGGGGCGCAAATATCCAGGAAAGGGCGCGCCAGAATCGGAGAAAAACGCAGCGGAGTGAGGGGCTCGGTGCCGAGTACAAAAGAAAATCCGGCGCGCGCCAAAGAGCGGATAGCAGGCGATACCTGCGCGGCCTCCTCGGAAGATAGCCGCTGGGGAGCTTTTTCTAATAGGGGAGCCACCTGCCGTAAATGGCTCAGCTGCGCCCTATCTAAACCGGCAGAAACCGACTCCCATTTAGTTTGGCAAAGGTCACGCCAACTGGCACGATTGCGGGTCCAAGTGCCAGAAACTTCTCGACGCAAAGGATGGAAACTACCATCTAATTCAATGCAAAT
This sequence comes from uncultured Varibaculum sp., assembly GCA_947255165.1. The sequence continues at coordinate 4,028 of CAMYFZ010000053.1, read as the reverse complement.
TCCCAGGTCAGCACCAGGAGCAATCTTGGGGTGCGGGGAAGTGAACATCGCAGAAATCAGGCGTCGCCAGGCCGGTTCCGGGGCATTGCTACTCACGCGTTCCTCCTTTGCTCATCCTTCCTACTCTAGCAAGGACGCTAGACTTGGCTCTATGAAGATTGTGCGATTTCGGATTGATGCCCACCCTATTTACGGAGCTTTAGAGGACGGAAGTGAACGGATAGTAGCCCTCAAAGGTGACCCCCTATTCCAAAAGGCGGAACCCTCCGGGCAGCTCTATAACTTAGAGGAGGCGCGGTTGCTCTCTCCGGTTATTCCTCGCTCGAAGGCAGTTAGCTGCTGCGCGAATCTGGCGGGTAAAACGGCGGGCGGAGAGCAGTGGCCGCAGGTGGCAATCAAACCGAATACTGCGGTGATTGGCCCGGATGATCCCATCGCGATTCCTACTTGGGGCGGCGACGAGGCGCGCGTATTCGTAGGACTAGCGGCGGTCGCCAAAACTATTTGTAAAAACGTGACCCCCGAGCAGGTGGAGTCAGTAATCGCCGGATGGACTATCGGGGTAGATTGCGCCAGCGGCAGCGAAGAAATCAGTTTCGCTCAGGCAAAGGCTTGGGATACTTCGGCAGTAGTGGGGCCCTGGATTGTGGTGGACCCCAATTTTGATCCCGATAGCCTCACCATTAGCGCCAGCGTTTCCGGGCAGGAGGTTGCCTCCGCTAACAGTGCTGACTTGCCGCTAAAAGCCGCCGAAGCTTTCGCGAAGGTCAGTTCCATGATGACCTTGCTGCCGGGGGACGTAGTGATCGTAGGAGGAATCGAGCTGCCGCAACCTCTAAGCCCCGGGGCGCGCCTAGAAAGCGCCATCACTGGGGTGGGGCAGATGGAAAATATGGTGGTTAGCGCGAACCGTTAAACCAAAAACGCCGCCGCGTGCACCGCGTACGCAGCGCCAACCGCTAGACCGTTAACGCCTCCGGCAAGCAGCGCGACTAATCGTTTTCTGCTTCCCGCAGCGCACTAGCTAGGCGCCGGGTCATTTCCAGGAACAGGTAGCGAGGGGTAGCAGCGTTAAGTCGCAACAGACCGGGGTAGCCGGTACCCAGAATCTCGCCCCCATTTACCCCCACTCGGGCTCTCTCCTCCGCAATCTTGACCGGGTTTTCGCAATAGCTACTCGCGTCCCAAAGCGACAGGTAGGTGCCCTCCACTTCCGGGATTTCCAGCCGGGGAGCAATCTGTAGCGCCAAATCCCGGGAGCGAGCTAAATTTTCGCGAATATAGCCTTTGATTTCTTGCAGCCAAGCGCCTCCCTCTTGGTAGGCGGCGCGAGCGGCCAAAGCTCCCAGCGGAGTCGCGCCCATCGCTAGTTGGGTAGTCACCCCTGACTGCTCAAAAAGATCACGTAGCGGTGAGGGCGGCAAAATCATTTGTGCGCAATGAAGTCCCGCCAGGTTCCAGCCCTTAGATGCCGCGTGCGCGCTAACCGTAATCTGGGCAAAAGCAGGATCTAGGCTGGCAAACGGAATATGGCGAGCCTTATCTGTCAGCACCAGGGGAGCATGGATTTCATCGGCAAACACTGTTACTTGATGGGCAAGTGCCAGCTGTCCCACTTTTCGAAGCTCTGCTTCGCTGAGGACCCGCCCGGTCGGGTTCCAAGGGTTGCAAAGTACCAGCAGCTTAGCTTTTTCTTGAGTGAGGGCGCTTTCGAGTGCCTCAAAATCTAGCTCCCACCTGCCCTGGTGGTAGCGACTTTTAACCTCGATTAAATCTCGCCCCTGCTGAGCGGGAATAGTCAAAAACGGCATATAAGCCGGAGTAGGTACCACCACCGCCTGTCCGGGTTTAGTTGTCAGCTGGATTTGGGCACGCAGAATCGAAAGCACATCGGAGGAAATAAAAACATCGTCGGCGCTCACCTGCCAGCCATAGGAATCAGCAAGAAAGCGCCGCGTCTCTTCCCGTAGACCATTGGCCAGTTCAGGCGGCATATAACCAAAGAAACCGTCATCAATAGCGCGGTGCAGGCAGCGTGCAACTGCAGGCGCGGTTCCAAAATCCATTTCCGCAACCCAGGCTCCCCATAAAGGCTCGCCCTCGCTCGTCTTCCCTGTCCATTTTAAAGATCCTCGTCGTCGTAGTTCTTGCAGGGATAAACGATCAAAATCTTGCATAACGTCACTCTACGCTCCCAGAGCAGTTAGGGCGCGCATAAATACGGTCTCAAGAGGCTGCGGGAAAAGTATCGGGAATCAGGTTAGCCGCGGTAATGCTTCCAGGTTCGAGAATCAGGCGGGGAGCGAAGTAGAATCAAGGGGAACTAATGATTTTACGCAAGGAGATTTTAGGTATGAATCCGGATGCTACTTCCCCTATTCGGGTGCGGTTTTGCCCTTCACCCACTGGCACCCCGCATGTGGGAATGGTACGTACCTGCCTGTTTAACTGGGCATACGCTCGCCATACGGGGGGAACTTTTGTTTTCCGGATCGAGGACACCGACGCCAAACGCGACTCGGAAGAATCCTTTGAGCAAATCCTAGATTCTTTGCGCTGGCTGGGACTAGATTGGGACGAGGGCGTGGGCAAGGGCGGCCCCTACGGTCCCTATCGCCAAAGCGAACGGATGGATATTTATAAAGAGGTCGCAGATAAGCTGCTCGCCGGAGGATTCGCCTACGAATCCTATTCCACTCCCGAAGAAATCGCTGCCCGCCATAAAGCTGCCGGTCGTAACCCGCATCTGGGATATGACGGCTATGACCGCAACCTGACGGAAGAACAGATTGCTGCTTTCCGCGCTGAAGGCCGCCAGCCAGTGCTGCGGATGCGGATGCCGGATGAAGATATTACTTTCCATGACCTGGTGCGGGGAGACATCACTTTCCAGGCCGGTTCCGTTCCCGACTATGTGATTGTGCGCGGCGGCGGCGATCCTCTCTACACCTTGGTAAACCCGGTCGATGATGCCCTGATGCATATTACTCATGTGTTGCGCGGGGAAGACCTGCTTTCATCTACCCCCCGCCAAATTGTGCTTTATCGCGCCCTCATCGAGTTAGGGATTGCGGATCGGGTACCCGAGTTCGGGCACCTGCCCTATGTAATGGGGGAGGGTAACAAGAAACTTTCCAAGCGGGACCCGGAATCAAATCTGCTTTTGCACCGGGAAAATGGGATGATTCCCGAAGGGCTAGTGAACTATTTAGCCCTCCTAGGCTGGGCTATATCTGCAGATAGAGATGTATTTAGCAAAGAAGAAATGATTGCCGCTTTCGATATTGAGGACGTGAACCCCAATCCGGCGCGTTTCGACTCCAAGAAGGCCTTAGCGATTAACGCTGACCATATTCGGATGCTAGAAACCGGCGATTTCACTGAGCGGATCGTTCCCTATCTACACGCCGGCGGATTCGTAAGCGCCGAGCAGCTAGCTGATTTAACGGATAAGGAAAAACAGCTTTTAGAGGAGGCAGCTCCGCTGGCCCAAAGCCGGATGCAGGTGCTCTCCCAAGCCAAGAGCCTGCTCGGATTCCTATTTATTGCTGATGACCAGGTGGAATATCAAGAAAAACCGCTACGCAAACTCAAAGATAATGCTCCTCAGGTGCTGGAGGCCGCGGCTAAAGTCGTAGACGGTCTGCCAGAAGGTGAAGTAGGGGAGGCCGGTACCATTGGGGATCCGGAGGCAGTTAAAGCGGCCATGAGCCAGGTAATGGTGGAAGAAATGGGACTCAAACCCCGCGTGGCTTTCCAGCCGCTATTTATGGCGATCACCGGTTCTAACGTATCGATCCCGGTGTTTGATTCCATCGGGATTTTGGGTAAAAAGGCCAGCATCGAACGTCTGCGTAAACTACAAAACCACCTGGAACAGGCCTAACATCAGGTGATTAGTGACACAAGGAATTTATTTGAAGCAGCCTGAGTGCCTGCGTTAGAGTAGATGACTGCAGCCCGGCGCGAGCCGAGGTTTGCAGCCCTTGGGGTATGGTGTAATCGGTAACACAGCTGATTCTGGTTCA
>CAMYFZ010000052.1 GCA_947255165.1 uncultured Varibaculum sp. | reverse complement strand
CATGACGCATCCGTGGCCGGCTTGTAACGGCTTTACTAGCCTAACATCACCGCTGCTGGCTATCCTATTTTGGCGCTGGTGAACTAGGACACGGCGCGGGCGGGAGCGCTGGCACGGGTTACGCGCGGAGCCTTGGTTTTTCCTCCCGCCCAAGAATTCGGAAAAAGACCGCAGTCATTTTCCGAATTCTTATGCCCACCGCGCCTGCTCGGATAAAACCAAGCCCCCGCGCTGGTGCGGCACCAGCCATTTTCCTCCTAATATGTCCTAGCCCGCGCGGAAGGCACTTCCCATTTCGCCCTCGGGCTGCGGCAACCGTCCGTCTTTGATCGCCCGCAGGAATTCGGAGTGATCGGCCTCGGTCTGGTCGGCGTAGGACCGGGCGAAGGTGGCGAAGGCTTGTCCCGGTTTATCAGATTTACCCAGGTAGCCGGCAATCATAGCGGCGCCGTGGGTGCGCGCGTGTCCTTTCGCCAGCAGCAGCCCCACGATCCCCGCGTAGTCGCATAAAGAATTGCCTCCCAGCCGATCCAGGGGCACGGTTCCTTTCATATTGCGGAACTGGCGCACGTAGTATTGATGCTCCCCTACGCTCGCCCAACCCAGGAGGGGATCAGAGACGGTTTGCAGCGCCCGCTGATATTCAACCACCCGTTGCCCCTGGTGGGCGTGCCATTCTTTAGAGCCGTGCACATATTGGGCGAGTACCGAGCGGCGGGCCTGTTTGAGCTGCAGGAAGATTACGTCCGTGGGGGTGGAGCCTTGCAGCAGCGCGATATAGGCTCGCAGACCCACCGAGCCTACCCCGACTACTCGCTGCGCGATATCGACTAGGGTGTATCCGCCTAATACTCGCGCCCATTGTGGGGAAATAGTGTGCAGATATTCGTCGAGGGCGCGCGCCACCGCATCCCAATCATCCTGGGGAATTTGGGTGGTTAGCGGCGGTTCTGGGGTTATCTTAAGGCTGCCTGCGGATTCTTGGGCGAACTTGGGGAGCGCCCGATCCGAGGTACGTTTCATTGCTTTGGCGGCGGCACGCTCAATTTCTTTAACCAACTTGGGAGTTAGCTCTTTCGAGGTGAGTTTTTCCAGGTCAATCCGGTTAAAAGCGCGTTCAAAGAGGGGGCGGCCCGCCAGGTAGGCGATTTCGTCCCGGTAGGCATTAACGCAGGCGACTACCGCGTCGGAGCATTTGGATTCGGAAAGATTATTTTCCCGCCCCGCCACGTGGATCGAGGCGGTCAGGCGGCGCAAATCCCATTCCCAACTGCCGGTATGTGCCTCGTCGAAGTCGTTGAGGTCAATTACTAGCTCCCCTTCGGGGGAACGATAAAAACCGAAGTTTCCCAAGTGGGAGTCCCCGCAAACTACCGGTTGGATCCCGGTGGCGGGTAGAGCGGCCGAGTCGGCGGCTTGGACTACCGCCGCTCCCCGTAAGAATCCGTAGGGTGAAGACGCCATCCGCCCTACCCGAATCGGGATCAGATTTTCTACTCTGCCCTGGTGAGAGTCTTGGATGAGGGCGATGGGGTCGCGATCGGGCGGCGACACCCAGGCTGCCAAAGAACTGAAGGGAACGGTATCGCGCAGCGAGCGTCCGTATTGGTACCGCTTTTCCCGCGGTTCGGGAGGTGCGAGCAAAGATTGATATTTCACCGGAATATTCACGCTGTAAATTCTATATTCTTTGTGCGTATTAACCGATTTCAACACCTTTTCCCCGTTTGAAATGGCATTAGCCTTTTGGAATGGAAGCCGCCTAGACGGCGGTGATACCGCAGTTAGATAACGTTGGTGACTGGTTGGCTGTAGGATTTGAGGTCTTCCCAGGAATCTGCGCGGGCAGTGTCATTTTCGTAGGCGATTAGGTATCCCCACTTTTGATCTGCGTAGGCGTCCTCGGCAATCAAACGTCGCACTAATGATTCTGCGGCTTTACGTTTGGCTTGCACCTGCTCGTCATCACGTCCACGTTCTGATTTGCCTTCAATAATCCAGTACACGCCATCACTGTCGCGGGCAACAAAGTCTGGGAAATAACGATCTTTAGAGTTGTAGTACACGAAAGCCCCATCTTGCGGGTGCAAACGGTGCCACCACTTGATTCCTGGCGAAGTATTTAGCAGCTTGGCCAATACATATTCACCGGTGTAGGAGTCGAAGGATTCCTCAGCGAAAAGAGACTTGAACCAGCCCCCATAAACCCGTCCCCGCACAAACTGTTCACGGCTGTCAATCTGGTCATGCACTATTTCACCCATCGGCAGGGTGTATCCCGAGCCGGGCAGGGTTTTAGGGTGAATGGTGGAAACTTCACGGGTGGCGCGTAGCGTCTCATCTATATGTTTTTGCACCAGCTTAGAAAGCTCATCACGCGCAGAAGCCAGTGATTTCACCGTCCATCCCGTGAAAGTCACGCCTTTCATGAAACTAGGAACCAGGAAGGTAGAAACATAGCGATGATTCTGGTCTGTTTTTGGCACCAGTTGCAGGTTCATCACCAGTTTAACCAGGCCTTCTTGGGCGTCAGCATCATTAACATGAAGCGAGTCTACTTCCGCACTTTCCCGATCTTCAGCCCGCAGTTTCTTACCTAACACGGCAACAATTTCCTTACGCAATAACACGTCACCTGTAGAGGTAACCCGCCGTGCCGCCTGCTCGATCTGCTCATCACTAATCTCTGACAAGTCAATAGGCGGCTGGCTAACGGTAATCGTGGTCACCGGGAACTGGTAACTAACCTCAGCAAACTCAGGGTTACGCTCAATCGTAACTTGCTCCCACGCCGGGGCGGCATCTACCCCGGATTCGCTAATAGTGCGAACTCCCAGCCCTGGAAGCCCCGGCTCCCCCGGCTCACCAACCAACACCGAACCTTCATGACTTGCAAATACCTGCGAACCATTCACAAACGAGAAAGTGGTATCCACCGGGGCCCCGGTGGGCTGGCTGACGCTATCACCGTCAACGGCGACAGGATTAGCAGAGATTTCGCTACCGGCACTTTCGATAGCCTCACGCATCCTACCTACATCTTGGTTGGCTACCGCTTCTTCTAAACCAAACTGCTGCAGCACATTCTCGGCAGCCAACAACTCACTAAATGACTGGTGGGCGATAATATCCAACTGGTCAATCTGCCCCACCCCCGTATACTTCCCGAACGGCAAACGCAACCCGCGCCCCATCGTCTGCTGGGTCAAAACCTCCGAAGCCATCGCCCGCAGCGTTACCACCACCGCGATGTTCTTAACATCCCAACCCTCTTTAAGCTTATTGACACTAACCACCGCTAACACCGGCGAATACGGACGATCCAACTCCTCGAGCAGACGCTGAGTTGCTTCGTCCTCATGCTTAGAATCCACCTGCAACACCGCATCAGCCTTACCCAGATACTCCGGGGTACGCAACAAATCAGTTACTTGGGTAGCGTGCTCCACATCCGAGCACACCACGAAAGCAACCGCATTCACATGACCGCGCTCTTGCTCTTTCGCGTAAGCATCGTAATAAGCCTGTTTAATCTCCCGCAGCTGCAACGCATCACGCAGCTGCTGCTCCTCCGAGGCTTTACCCGCGCCATAACCCGTCTTACGGAACGCCAACACCGGAGCCTTCACATACTTGTCCTGAATAGCTTTATACAGCGGATACTCGAAAATAACCTTATCTGTTGTCTTATCCACCGAGGCAGTCAAGCCAATAGCCGCAGCCGGATCTAGCTCTTTAAGAGCGGCATTAAACGCTACCGCGCTCGTACCGTAAAGATGCGACTCATCGGCAATCACCACCAGGTCATCAAGATTTTTGAGGTAATCAAAAAGCACCCCCGCGTTCTCATCAAACCTGCGGGGCTTGCGCCGCATCGCCTCCTGGGTACCACCATGAGTATCCCCGTCCTCGGACTTGGGTGCAATCAATTGCTGGATATTGAAAATGAACGCCAGTAACGGCACCTCGCGACCAAAAGCCAGCTGCGCTGGGCCATTCTGGCGAGCCACCCACGCCGAATAATCCTGCGGCGTAACCACCTGCGGAGGCACCCCAGAACCAGCAATATACCGAGCAGACCCCGGAGAGAAATTTTGTACCGTCTTCGCCTGTACCGTTTTACCAGGGGTAACAATCATGACATGACCTACCCCTTGACGGCGTAAATACTCCACGAACGCCGCCATTAAATAGGTCTTCCCCACCCCGGTCGCCAGATTCAACACCTGCATCACCGCCGGGTCATAATCTCCATCGAGAGTAAACACCAGCTTGCGCAGCGCTTCTTTATTGGGAGCCCGCAAATCAAACTGGGCGCTAATTTCTTCCAGCATGTCGGAATCAAAACTAATATTAAGCCGACCCGCCATTACCGCTCACCCCCTGCGCTAAAAGAAAAAACATCATCCGGCACGGCAACCACCCGTGAACCTTTCACCGCTTTCCGTAGATGCTGACGCACCCCATCCATCACGCTGGTAGCAGCCAGCACAATCGTCTCACCCGGCCGCACCTGCGAGGCCAACCAATCCACAACCTCCACAGTTGCGACGCCCTCAACCACTTTCAACAAAGAATTGCCGCGCCTACCGTCAAACACATAATCATCATCAGGATGCAACAATCTGAACCCCAGATTCGCTGCTACCGACTCAATAAACACCTGCCCAATCGCCGCCGCCGTTAGCATCACCCGACCCAACTGCGGATCGTAATCAAAACAAGCCGGCGACAAATGCGCCACCTGAAAACCGCCACCCCCACGCCAATTAACCACATCTTTCGAGCGGCGAGTTTTCACCATCTGCTTGACTGCCCGAATATCCGCCGACTTCTTCAACTCCGGGCTCTCACTTATCGCCTTATTAAGTAAAGAAGTCAGCCTCTGCGCATCATCAGCGTTTAAACCCTCCGGTAAACCCTCATCGGTAGCGTCCACCCGTTCGCCCTTCGAGCGAGTGATACCACCCGGATCAGTATCGTTAATTACCTTCTCTAACCGAGGACGGGTAAAGCGTTTAAAAGTATCCTCCACCAGCTCACACGTCACCCAACGCCTGCCCATCTTCTGCGCGACAGCAGCCGTAGTTCCTGAACCTGCAAAGCAATCTAGTACTATATCGCCTGGTTTGGTACCGATGTGGATAATCTTCTCAAGCAGTCGTTCGGGCTTAGGGGTGGAGAAAACCACATTCAAGTCAGAAAATAAGGCTTTAAGTTCTGCTTTTGCTTCACGGTTATGACCAGCTTCTGAGTTAGGCCACCAAGTTTCGGGAGGAATCGAAAGACGTGCCGAGTCCTCGTATTCTTTCACATAAGGTTGAAGCCCAGAGCCTTTATCTTCCCAATGAAGGTCATTGACCTTTTCCTCTACTGTTGATGCTTTCCAACGCCAATTGCCTTCTGTTCCATCTGGTTTTATCGGCCAAACTTCAGTTCCATCAGGAGCAATTATCGGATACCAAAGATTAGGTCTATCTTCGCGCAAGCTATTTTTGCCCCATTTCCTAAGTGGCCCGGGTGCACGGTATCGACGCCCTTGTGCGTCAGTCAGAGGAAAATCTAGCTTTACCGTTGATTCAAGTTTATTAGGTGACCAATTCAGTTCTTTTGCATAAACAAGGAGAAAATCATGCCTTTCAGAAAACTGATTGGCGTCCATTCTTGGAGAATCTCCCTTCTCCCATGCAACCTCAGCCACAAAATTCGCGGCACCAAACACTTCGTCCATCAGCAGTCGCATCCTATGTACTTCCACATCATCCAAATGCACCCAAATGGATCCGTCCTCACTCAAGAGTTTCTTTAAATGCAGCAAGCGGTCGCGCATCATGGTCAGCCACACGGAGTGTTCCAGGTTGTCCTCGTAATTGACGAAAGTCTGCGCGGTGTTGAATGGCGGATCAATATAGATCAGCTTCACTTTGCCCACATATTTTTCGGCTAACTCTGGCACCCGGGTAAGCGCCTCCAGCACGTCCCCGCTCTCTCCCAAAATCAACAAGTTATCGTCTTGCGGCTCCAGATCAGCACGCTCAGAATACTCGAAATCCTCACTCTTGGGAGTTTGTTTACCCTGAACGTGTTCGTCATAGACCAGGGTGTGGGTTTCACAGTAACGCGGATCGGCGGGATCAACCCAGGTGTAACCATATTTGCCGGTTTCGGTAGGAATCAGAGCCTTGTCCTTGTTGTACCAAGTAAGTTGCAGGCGTTGTTGCGACATCTAATAGCCCTCTCCCTTGCGCGCCAATAAAACACTTCACAGATACCCTGATATTACCGCCCCACGATAGCGCCCCTAAGCAACCTGCCGGTTTAGACGCTCTCTAGGGCGCTTCATTTAGCTTCTCGTGTTGGCTGTTGGCCTCCAAGGCTTTGGCAGCGAACTTGTCGAAATCTGACTGATATTCCCTGTCTTGGATTACCCGATATTTTTCCAGTTCTTCTTTGGCTTTATGGTCTGCTATTTTCTTGGAGATATTCCCGGCGCTCTCTAAGAGTTCGCGACTATCAAGAGTGAGTACTTGGTTCAGGAATTCTTCCCATTTTTCCATGGTGGTGGGAATATGCCGCTTGGCACGTGATTCTGCCAGGTTTAGGTAGGCTTCAACGATTCGTCCTAAATCGGCCAATTCGTCTTTCGTTAGGTAGTTCTTGGCGACGGTAACATCGCTGGTTAGGACTTTCCCTTCTGGGGAGTTTTTCCAAGTTGTTAACCCCATGTGTGGTTTGGCGGCGTCAGCTCGCTGGGCAATCAACTCGGCAGCGGTATGACCATGAACCGCGTAATGCAGTTTGTTTTGAACGGCAGCAAAGAATGTTTTGGTGGTGGGGGCATTGGGGCTGTAGTCGACTGCGGTGGCATAGATGTCGGTTATTTTTTGGTAAAAGCGGCGCTCCGAGAGACGAATCTCGCGGACTTCTTGGAGCAGTTCCTCGAAATAGTCATGCCCGAGAAACTTCCCCGACTCCATGCGCCCGCGGTCAATAACATAGCCGCGCAGAGTAAAGTCTCGAAGCACTGCGGTTGCCCACTGACGGAACTGGGTAGCGCGAATAGAATTTACGCGGTAGCCAACGGAAATAATGGCATCTAGGTTGTAATGCTGAATTTGGCGAGTTACCTGGCGAGAGCCCTCTTGGCGAACTATTGGAAAAATTCCAATAGTTGCTTCTTCGGTCAGTTCTTTAGAATCAAAAATCTGCTGCAGATGGTAGTTAATAGTGGTAACATCCACATCAAACAGCTGCGCCATCAGCTTTTGCGTCAGCCAAATCGTTCCCTCTTGATAACGCACTTCAACACCCGCGCCGGGCTGAGCGGTGAATACCAGAAACTGCCCGGAATCATGCTTAATTATTGTCCGAGAACTGGTTTGTTCCAAGCTCTTTTTAGGTTTACTATTCTTCGTCATACCGTTTTTCTTAACCATCCTTCGATTGAGGTTTTCCATTCGCAAATCATCACTTCTGAGTCTGAACCGACTGTTTGCGCCGCGCGGTTCTCACCCTCTCCCGCTAAACCCAAAGAATTGTTTCCGATAGCAAGATGGGTTCCGATGGCACATTTTTCCTGTAAAGGCAAAAGCTATTCTTTAAAATCTATCTCGACCTCGGCGGCGTTGTAGATATCCACCCTGTTTTGCACATCCACGCTATGTACGATCCAGCCACGCAACGAACATTTTTGAATGAACTCATCTATACGGTTCACACCCCCCATTTCCCGTAAAGTAACCACTATCCCAAACCGCAAATTTCCAAATGGGGCGCCCGCAGGCTTATCCCACCGGGTGGTCTTGCGGATTTTCAACCCCCACATCTGCGTCTTGTAGGCCTTCCTACCGCGCTGACCATTACGAAAATTCTCGCCGATATGTTTGACGTTATCCCACTTGCGGTAGCTATTACGGGCCGTGCCCTCAGTAGTGAAATCATTATTTTCACCTTGGCGGTTATTGTTAACCGCTATCAAACTATCCTTGTCATCAATACGCCCAAAGTGTAAATCCAATTCAGTACTGGTATAGTCCACGCCTTGACGGCGGTCACACGGGGGAAAATAGCACAAGGTGGCACGGGCAATATACGGATGTTTTTCATTCACAACTGGCACTGGAATATCGAAGTTATAAGTTTCATAAGAAGCAGACATCCCAGTCAACACAAATTTAATTTCATCATCTTTAGACTTAACCAAATCCTCTATGCGAATGGGAACCTGACCATAGCCTCGCTTAGAATCCTCACGAAAATCCCATCCCGCAGCCGCGTCAATTATCAGCGCTTTGGCAACTTCACGATTAAACCCCATTATCTGCATTAAATAGGCCATTTTCCGCGCTATCCACGGTGCCGCAAAAGAAGTCCCCTGTACCCAAGAACCCCCGTTTCCTGCATAGGCATACATGGGGATATCCTGATCCCCACCAACTGCGCAGACGTCAGGTTTTTTGAAGAATTCCAAGACCGGACCACTTCGGGAATAGCTGGCAGTTTCACCGGAAAATGAGGTTGCATTTACGACTAAGGAGTTAATCGAATCAGCGGGAGCCCCGATTTTCTGTTGTTGTTCCTGCGTTTGATTGGTACCTGCCACCACAAAAACAATGTCATCAAATCGAGATTGCAATTCATCCAGAATAGCGCCCTCGGGAGACACGAAGTTACGCGCTACCTCTCGCACAGAACCCTGGGAAATGTTCCATACTTTAATGTCACGGTTCTGTTCCACGATACTTTTCACTCGCCTCATGAATGCAAACGAATCTGATCGCGATCCCGTAGCGACCCCGAAGTGCCGCACCCGGAAACGACCACAACCGTCATCCAAGTCCGGTACTAGACTCGGACCGTCGACAATAAGCGATGTAACTTTTGTCCCGTGAGCATAATCCTCCGGTCGTATTTCAATTTCAGGGGGAATCAGATTTATTGACTCAACCCAATCGGAAAAATACACATTTTCATCAAACGGGGTATCAATCACTCCGATAATGGGTTCATTACCCGCTTTAGGTATATCCAAAGGATTGATACCCGCCTCATCGAACTCTTCGGGGGTCAATTCGGAGATATCGGAAATCGCCATCGATACCAGGAAGGGATATTTCCCTATCAATACACTGTATTGCTCCGGGCTCAGCCGGAGAGCGCTTCCCAACACTTGGTCAGGCGTGACTCTTAAACCCAAACCATCTAGAAAATCGCGAACATCGCTGTAGCCGGTATCGTAAAGATTTACAACTACCCAGCCGTCAACTGCCTCCTGCTGAGCACGTATGCCGAAACGCTCAGCGAAATAAGCATCCCTGATTACCTGGAAAAAGCTACTCTTCGGCAGTTTATAAATCCACTTATTTTTGGAAGTCTTTTTTATTTTCTCCAGTATTTCATAATTGATAGTGCCACCGTGTTGCTCAACAATTGCTGCGCAACTATCCAAAACATTGATGGACTCATCAACCGTGGTTTCGCTGACACAATAGGTAATCACATGGTGGGTGTTCTGGTAGTTGCCCTCGAAGCAGGCTCCTACAATGAAATTACTAGCTTTAGAGCTGCCTCCGCCAAGTAGGCGGCGAATCCGGTTACTTTTAGCCGTTATTTTTTTATAGTAAACGCTGATCAATGGATTGAAGGGTATCTGCTTTTTCTGCCAATACTCCTTTATTTCCATCAACTGTTGACGCAAATCTAACAGGTGTTGGGCAGTAACTTCCCCATTCTTGGGTAGTTGAGGCAAACCTGGTCGCCGAGCACCTTTGGTTTGGAACTGACCTTTAAGCTGAAGCAGGTTATTCACCACGCACCTCCCGCAGTTCCCGGGAAATAGTTGTCTTCGGCACCTGGGAAAGCACTTCAATTTCTCGCAACGTAAAACCTTGCCGACTCAGCTCTGCATAATCCTTGATAGATTTACCCGGACAGACCTGGGAGTAGAGACGGCGCAGATAATCGTATAGATCACCGGGTTTACTGAAAGCAAGCGAGGTTCGCAGCATATTCTCAAGGTCTCCCGGATAAGGAATCTCCGGCATTTGATTCATGATTTTTCGGAACAAGCGTACATTGCGAGCCACATTTTTGAACTTGTCCAACAATCCGCTCAACATCACTTCAGAAATTTCTAACAGGTCATCTCTGTCGTAGCGACCAAAATCAATAATGGAATCAAATCTTCTGACGAGGGCTTTATCTAGCGCCTCATAAAGATTTGTAGTGGCGATCAATACCACCTGTTCATTTAGAGAGTCGAGTTCCTTTAATAATGCCGAAGTAGCTCTGCCCATTTCCCGAACATCATGGTTATTTACCCGATCAAGCGCCAGGGCATCTATTTCATCGAACAAGACCACTGCCTTATCGGGGTGCCGCATATCGTTTATTTCCGTGAAAAGACGCCCTATATTCTTACCTGTTTGTCCAAGTTTGCTGTCAATAACCGCGTTAAAATCCACCAGATAAAGCTCACGCTTGGTTATTCTGGCGATTTGGCGAGAGGTCTGGGTTTTCCCGGTACCCGGAGGACCTTGGAACAAAAACTTGTTTACCCCGATATTGTGGGAGATTGCATTGCATACACCGGTAACGTCCATGGCTATAGCCTCCGGGAGAGGCAACGGTGCTGAAGCAGACTCAAAACGACGAAGAAAATCTCCCCCGTCCTCCCCTAAAGCTTGCGGGACAAACGCGTTAGCATCAGAAATGAGAGCCATAATATATGCAGCTAGCTCCGCGTCACCGGCAGCCTCAAAGTCACGGGCAATTTCTGACGCCTCAGCGCGGAATGCAGATTCATTTCTGTCTTCGTGATATCTAATCAGATTGATAACATTGCGTTTCTTCAAGACGTCCCCTTTCGTTACACACAAGCGTAGGCACACTTTGGGACAGATGCAAGTCATTTGGGACACGATTTCAATTATTCACAAAACATTAGGGCTTTCCTGCTGGTAGAAGCAATTAGCAACAATTAAATATCCTCAGATAAAAACACACCCCGTATCCAGCGCATCCAGATTCCCGGTACTTTTCCCGGTTTCCCCGCTGAGTAAACTCGCGCATTCTCAATGTGGCACACTCAAGGTATGAGCGCCGCAGCGCTGCCCAGACGTAGCAGTCTCCTAAGGTGACTGCCTCTGCCTCGCCCTCGGAAAACGCCTCAATGACAACATTTTTAACGCGAATAAAGCCCGGGGCGCGAAGAAAGGTATTGAGTAAATCCGGTACCTTTCAAATTTAGGAAAAATAAGCGAAACTATTTAAGTCGAAAAGTGGAGTTTGTCAGGTCAGAGGGCTACTTTCTTGAGTTCAAAGCCCAATCCGGCTGACGTATCGGGGGAAGGTGACGATGATTTTACGAGTTGTCCTGGAAGGACTGGTGCTGGGCGCGCTGCTGATTTTGCTCTGCGTCATCGGCATCCGCAAAAGCCCGGTTAATATGGTGTATCTTTACCCTCCCGAGGTGCAGGAACGGTGCGTAAAGTTGGGATTGACCACGCATAATAAAATCAAACGTGGTCGCGCGATTTTCAAAGCTATTTGCATTCCCGGCTACATTATTTACACGCTGGTCTGTGTTTATGCGATAAATGACACCCGAGGATTCCTGGCAGGCTTTTGGCAGATAGCGGCAATTTTATTCATCACTAACCTCATCGACCGTTTCTTGGTAGACGAATACTGGGTGGGACACACCAGGGCGTGGGTTATCCCTGGTACCGAGGATTTACAACCGTACATTAGCCTCCGAGAAAAGGTCATCAAATGGCTATTCGGCACGGTCGGGGTGGCAGTTTTGGCAGCCATTCTCTCTGGTATAGCCACAGTTTTCAACCGCTGAAGCTAAAACACTTTCTCGTGATTTCCCGATGCGCCCTAGCCAAAGCATGAGCACCATGTGCGCCGCCTTCACGACGCTAGGGGCCACCTTCACGAGTGATCCGGAAATTCCGGATAACTGTGGTAGCCTAAGCCCCTTCCGCGAACTATCCGGATTTTCCGGATAGTTCGCTTCTTCGCGGTAGCCCCCTACCGCCCACACAGGGCTTGCTTGTACAGGTTCGCGAGCACCTCGTTGCTGGCTTCGGTGGGATGGGTTCTATCATCTACCAGGTATTCTGGATGCCCCTCGGTGGCCGCCCACCAGTCGATAATTCCCACATTCGGATTGTCCTTAGCCAGCCGGCTAAACACTTCATTATTCATATCTTGCAAAGGATACGGATTGCGGATCGTCACTATATACATGGGCTCGCCCTCGGCACTGTCGATCAGGTTTTGCGCCAGTAAATCACCGCGCAGCGCCGCATTGGTTCCCAGGGCATACACCAGGACGCGAGGATGAATCCCCTGATTGTGGTAGTTGGCAAGTATCTCCGGCCGCTTTGAATCTGGCGACTAACTGCCCCATCCACTGCTGCCTGCGGCAACACCTTCTTGATGGCGGCGCTTGCGCCCTCGGTTATCGAATCGCCAATGATCAGCACGTCCGCGTTACAGCTGCCGGTTTCGGAATCGATCTGCCACCCGGTGGTATCCAGGTTACGGGGAACCTTCTTCGCCACCGGTTTCATTCCTTTAGGCGCGCCAGCTTCTTTGGCGCGGCTGTCTTTATCCTTACTTTCTTGCTTTTTTGATTTCGAGGACGAGGCGGAGGGGGCAAGTTCTGGGCGTATCTGCACTGCCCTGCTTTTTGCTATCTGCTGCCAGTTCGCGGGATAAAACGCGAGGGTTCCCGCCACCACC
>CAMYFZ010000051.1 GCA_947255165.1 uncultured Varibaculum sp. | reverse complement strand
TACAGGACGCGGTAATCACCGTGCCGGCCTACTTCAACGATGCGCAGCGCCAGGCGACTAAAGATGCCGGTAAAATCGCCGGACTAAACGTATTGCGCCTGGTAAACGAGCCTACTGCGGCCGCCCTGGCCTACGGGCTCGAGAAGAGCGACAAGGACGAATCTATTCTGGTGTTTGACCTCGGTGGCGGCACCTTCGACGTTTCCTTGCTGGAAGTAATGAAAGATGAGGACGGCTTTTCCACTATCGAGGTGCGCGCCACTAACGGGGATAACCGCCTCGGTGGTGACGACTGGGATCAGCGGATTGTCGATTGGTTAATCGGCACGGTGAAAACTAATACCGGTGTGGATTTGTCGAACGACAAGATCGCGATCCAGCGTCTGCGCGATGCTGCCGAGCAGGCCAAGAAGGAACTGTCCTCGGCCACCTCTACTCAGATTTCCCTGCAGTATCTGTCGATGGCTGAATCCGGGCCGGTTCACCTTGATGAGCGCCTAACTCGCGCCCGCTTCGAGGAAATGACTCAGGATCTGCTAGAACGCACCCGCAAGCCCTTCGAACAGGTAATTGCAGACGCCAAGATTCACGTATCCGATATTGACCACGTAGTGCTGGTGGGTGGTTCTACCCGGATGCCGGCAGTAGCCGATATGGTCAAGTCCCTGACCGACGGAAAAGAAGCCAATAAGTCGGTTAACCCCGACGAAGTGGTGGCCAGCGGTGCCGCCCTGCAAACCGGGATTATCCAGGGTGACCGCAGTGACGTCCTCCTGATTGACGTGACTCCTTTGTCGCTAGGGATTGAAACCAAGGGCGGGGTAATGACCACCCTGATTAAGCGCAATAGCGCGATTCCTACCAAGCATTCGGAGATTTTCTCTACTGCGGAAGACAACCAGGATTCGGTGTTAATCCAGGTGTTCCAGGGTGAACGTACCTTTACCCGCGATAACAAGTCTCTGGGAACTTTCCAGCTCACCGGGATTTTGCCCGCGCCTATGGGGGTTCCCCGGATCGAGGTCACTTTCGATATTGACACCAACGGGATTGTGCACGTCTCGGCGAAAGACCAGAACACCAATAAGGAACAGTCGATGACTATTTCTGGAGGTTCCGCGCTTTCTAAGGACGAGATCGACCGCATGGTTAAAGAGGCCGAAGCGCACGCGGAAGAAGACAAGAAGCGGCGTGAAGAAGCTGATTTGCGGAACTCGGCCGAACAGACGGTCTACTCGATCGAGAAACTGCTGAAAGATAATGCCGAGAAACTGCCCGAGGAAATCGCCAAAGAGGTACGGGAAGCCTCCGATAAGGTCAAGAAGGCTTTGGAAGGTGAAGACGTCGAGGCCGTGAAGACCGCGATGGAAGAACTCAACACCAAGTCGCAAAAGATTGGGGAAACCCTCTATGCGCAGACCCAGGCTGAAGCTGCCCAAGGTCAGGCGGAGTCTGGGGCCACTGCAGAGGATGCTGGTAGCGGTGCAGAGGATGACGTAATCGACGCGGAAGTGGTCGACGAAGAAGACGAAGACAAGTAACTCTTTAGTCTCAGACTGTCTGGGGCGCTCGCGAAAGTGGGCGCCCCACCGGCAGGAGGAAGAATTTTGGAAGAGCAAAATGGGAAACGGAGGATAAAGATCAAGGTGAAAGACCCATTGCATCCGACTTCGGATCCAGAATCAGAAAATCAGGCGGATTCTTCCGCCCCGCAGGACTCGGATCCTCAAGACCCCGGCACGCCGGAGCAAGCAACTCCCGTAAGCGCGGACGCCTCTGCGCAGTCAGAGCCGGTTGCCAGCGCTAAACCGGAAGAAACCGATAAGCAAGACGAAAACGCCGCTTTTGCGGATTTAGCTGCGCGTCTGGGGGAAGAAATTGATAGCGACCCCGCAGCCGTACCAGAAGAAGATGGTGCTTCGGAAAAAGCAGAATCTGAGGACGCAAATGCTCAGGTAGAACAGCTTAAAGCCCAGGTAGCACAGCTAGAAGAAGAGTTAGCTCGGGCAAGAGCCGAAACCTATAATTTGCAGCAGGAATACTCCGGGTATGTAAAGCGGAGCAAGACGGAAATGTCTGCCCACCGGACCGATGGGCAAAAAGCGGTGTTGCAAGTGCTGCTGAGCGTCCTCGACGATGTGCAGGCGGCGCGGGAGGCGGGCGAATTGGAAGGTCCCTTCGAATCGATCGCTAACAAATTGGAAAGTACCCTAGAAACTAACTTTGGTTTGACTCGCTACGGCAGTAACGGGGAGGAATTTGACCCCACCGTACACGAAGCCATGATGGCGCAAAGCGGCGGAGAGGGAGAACCCAGTATTGCCCAGGTGCTCCAGCCCGGATACAAAGTGGGCGACCAGGTGCTGCGGGCAACGAAAGTAATAGTAAATAACCCGGATTAGGGAAGAAGGAGGTGAGCATTCATGGCCGGACAAGATTGGGTAGCTAAAGATTTCTACGCTGCCTTAGGAGTGTCAAAAAAGGCAGATCAGGCCGAAATTAAGAAGGCTTACCGAAAACTAGCGCGCAAATATCACCCGGATCAGAACCCTGGCGATAAAGCGGCCGAAGAGAAATTCAAGTCAATCGGGGAAGCTTATCAGGTATTGTCGGACCCCGAACAAAAACGTCAATACGACGCTATTCGCGCTATGGCGGGTGGTGGTGCCCGTTTCAGCGCCGGCCCCGCCGGAGGTCATGGTGGGGCCGGAGGCTTCGAAGACGTATTCGGCGCTATGTTTGGGGGCGGAACCGTTCCCGGGGGAGGCTCCGCTAGGATCAACTTGGGCGAAGGTGACCTCGGCTCTATGTTTGGTTCTCTGTTCTCTGGGGGCGGCCGCGGCAGTTTCGGCGCATCCGCTCCTTTTGGGGCGAGAGCTGGCGGTTTTTCCGGTGGCGGCAAAGGGCAAGATCTAGCTGCGGAAGTCACCTTAGATTTTCGCACCGCTATGGCGGGCAGCACTATGAAGCTAACGGTAGATGGCAAGAGCCTAACCGCGCGTATCCCCAGTAAAATCCGCGATGGCAAAAAATTACGTCTGCGTGGAAAAGGACGACCCGGTCCGGGTGGCAATGGTGACCTGGTAGTGACCGTGCATGTCACCCCCGATCCGGTGTATGCGTTCGACGGGAAAGCCCTGCAGATGCAGCTGCCAGTTACCGCTGCCGAAGCACTCGCGGGTGCCAAAGTGAAGGTGCCCCTGCTAGGCGATAAACAGGCAACTATTAAGATCCCTGCCGGAGCCGATAGCGGTACTAAGCTGCGTATGCGCGGTAAAGGAATAGATGGCTTAGATGTGGTAGCTATCGTGCGGATAGTCAATCCGCGCAAGCCTTCTAGGCGGGTAGTTGATATTGCCCAGCAGCTGGGCGAAGCGATTCGCGCAGATCACCCGGATTTTAATCCCCGCAGTCAGCTTGAGGAGCAATAATGACTGCCACGGTAGAAACGCTCTATGTGATCTCGGTGGCCGCAGAGCTGGCGGGGATGCATCCGCAAACTCTGCGGCAATACGATCGCATCGGACTGGTTATCCCTAAGCGCACTAAGGGCCGGGGGAGGCGTTATAGCGCCGAAGATATTGCGGAACTGCGAGAAGTGCAGCGTCTTTCCCAAGAAGAGGGTATTAACCTGGCAGGCATTAAGCGGGTGCTAGAGTTGCAACGCGCGGCTACTCGTTTGGCGGCTGAAAATGAGCGTTTGCGTCAGCGGCTCACTATTTACGAACGCGGACGTGGGAGAGTGTTTTCGGCAGCTCCCACCGGGGAGGTGTCTCCTTTGACTAAGTTCCCAAGGTCGAGGCAAGTGTCGGGACAGGAATTGGTACCCTATCTACCAGGACAAATAGTTATTTGGGATGGAAATCAGGGCTAGCCTTTAGAATAAAGGCAATACTGCTACGGGAGGAAGTATGAGCGAAACTCCAAATCGATACGGCGCACACTCAAGTGAACAGGAACAATGGGTCTTGGACGGCGAATTGCACTCTGGAACCCCCGCCTCGCACGGGCAGGATTCCTCGCAGACGTCCTCCGGGCCCGCGGCTTCCTCCTCGCAACAAATACCGAGTCCAGGCGAAACTTATCGGGAAAACGGCACTAATTACGGGATGCAAAGTGGCTATTCGCAGCCAGCGGAGGGCGAGTATTCTAAGCCCCAATCATTCCCGGAGCCGCAACGGAAGTTTCCGGTTCCTCCCGGTTATGGGGGAAACGGTGCTGACTCTTGGCGTGCGCCTGCGGGAATGCCGAATGAGGGAGGGCCGGGAAATATCGGTCCAGGCAGCTTTTCGGGCCTCGGGGACAATCCCGTGACTCCCCTCAAGAATCCAAAATCTCGCGCCGTGCCGATCACGGTTTTGGTGCTGGGAATCGTATTTATGATCGTGGTTGCCCCGGTCGCCTTCGTTGGAATGCTACTTGGGTATGGGCTTAATCTCAGCGCCGATATGGAAAGTCATAGTGGCGATAGCGTTATCACTCGTGAGGATGACTATCACGGTCGTACTATCGTGCTGGTAGAGGTGCCAGAAAATACAGATGTTACCTGTAAGACTACCATCAACGGCCAGGAACTTGTCTCCGAAACCGATGCGGGGGCAGATTTCAGCGCCAACTCTGCCGGGGGTGACAAGAACAACGAGGTATTCAGCTACAATCTCCATACTCGTGGGAAACTGGTGATTGACTGCAAGAGTGCCCAGCCCGATAAAGCGCCGATCACCGCCATCAACGTGATTCCCAATGTTACTTTTACCTTGTTGATTTGGGCATTTATCCTCCCCACGATTATCGGCTTCACCGGCCTAGGGCTACTGATTTGGGGGATTGTCTGGACAGTTAAACGTGGTAGGGATAATCGCAAAGCGTTACTGAATAATTCCTATTATCGCTAGTCTGGGTGCTCGTCGCTCGCCGCGGTAGCCACTAAACAGCTGGTTTTTAGCTGTTCTAATTTTTTAGGGCTAATGCCCCTTTTTATGCCGGTCGTTAGGGTCTTCTCTGTTTTTTAAGAAAAAGCCTCTTTTGTGAGGCAGACAACTTAAAAAATAAAGTTGAGTGGAATAAACTCAACTTTAGAGGTGTTGGACTAAATAGCAACACCCCATCCCACCCGGATGGGAATATGGGAGGAAAATATGGAAACGAAACTTACAGTAAAATCGCAGGCCGCCTTAGGGGACGCGGTGCAAACCGCGCAAGCCAATAACAACCCTCAGGTTGAGCCAGAACATCTATTAAATGCTTTGCTAGGACAAACCGATTCGATTGCGTTTGCACTTCTAGAAGCGGTGGTGCCCAGCCGCACCCAACAAATTAACGCGCCCTTGCATCACCTGCTAGGAAAACTACCCAGCGTCACCGGGAGCTCCGTGGGGGAAGTACAAACCTCAATGGCCATGCGCCGAGTGATTAATAAAGCTGGCGATCTGGCGCGCGAACTTAGCGACGAATACGTCTCTACCGAGCACTTATTAATCGCCCTCGCCGATGAATCCGAAGGGCAAACAGAGGTTAGCCGCCTATTAAATAAGGCGGGAGCCAGCGTGCAGGCCTTGCGCGAAAAGCTCAAGGAAATTCGCAAAGACCCGGTAACTTCTGAAGATCCCGAAGCCTCTTTCCAGGCTCTGAAAAAGTACGGACGCGACCTCACCGAAGTGGCGCGCAGCGGGAAACTAGACCCGGTGATCGGACGGGATAAAGAAATCCGCCGGGTTATCCAGGTGCTCTCGCGGCGCACCAAGAACAACCCGGTGCTAATCGGAGAGGCTGGGGTGGGTAAAACTGCAGTCGTAGAAGGCCTGGCGCAGCGGATTGTAACCGGCGACGTTCCCCAGTCTTTGCAAAACAAGAAACTGATTAGCCTAGATCTCGGGGCAATGCTTGCCGGAGCAAAATATCGCGGTGAGTTCGAAGAACGCCTTAAGGCCGTCCTCGAGGAAATCAAGAACGCTGGCGGGGAAGTCATTACCTTTATTGACGAACTGCACACGGTAGTAGGTGCCGGGGGTGGATCCGAAGGCGCAATGGACGCCGGAAACATGATTAAACCCATGCTGGCGCGGGGCGAGCTCCGGATGGTGGGGGCCACCACCTTGGATGAGTACCGACAAAACATCGAGAAGGACCCGGCCCTAGAACGCCGCTTCCAGCAGGTGTTTGTAGCAGAACCCTCGGTAGAGGACACGGTAGCGATTTTGCGCGGGATTGCCCCCAAATACGAAGCGCACCACAAAGTTACGATTACCGATGGGGCGCTGGTGGCCGCGGCGAAACTTTCGGATCGCTATATCACTGAACGCAACCTACCGGATAAGGCCATTGACCTGATTGATGAGGCCGCTTCCCGTCTGCGGATGGAGCTAGATTCTAGTCCGGTGGAGGTAGACGAAAAGCGCCGTCAGGTTGACCGGCTGAAAATGGAAGAAGCCTATCTGGCTGATTCTGAGAGTGAAGGCTCAGATGAACAGACCAAAGCCCGCCTGGCCGACTTACGCGCTGAAATCTCCAAGGAACAACAGGTCTTGGACGAACTAAACGTGCGTTGGGAATCCGAAAAAGCCTCGCGCAACAAGGTCGGGGATCTGCGCGCCCAGCTCGATAAGCTAAACACCCAGTTAGAGCGGGCAATGCGCAGCGGCGATTGGGAAAGCGCCGGGCGTTTACAGAACGGGGAAATTCCCCAGATTCAAGCCGCGATTGCCGCTGCCGAAAAGCAGGAGCAGCAAAGCGATGGCTCCGACGCGATGGTGGTCGAAAAAGTTGGCCCCACCGAGGTTGCGGAAGTCGTGGAGTCCTGGACGGGTATTCCTACCGGGAAAATGATGCAAACCGAAACCGAGAAGTTGCTGCACATGGAAAGCGAAATCGGTAAGCGACTAATCGGGCAAGAGCAGGCAGTCCAAGCCGTATCAGATGCGGTGCGGCGCTCGCGGGCCGGGGTATCTGACCCCAACCGTCCTACCGGTTCTTTCCTCTTCCTCGGACCTACCGGGGTGGGCAAGACCGAGCTTGCCAAGTCTTTAGCGGCGTTCCTCTTTGATGATCCCGCGGCGATGGTGCGCATCGATATGAGCGAATACGGAGAAAAGCACTCGGTATCTCGTCTGATCGGAGCGCCTCCCGGCTATGTGGGCTACGAAGAAGGCGGCCAACTGACTGAAGCGGTGCGTCGGCGTCCTTACTCGGTGATTTTGCTCGACGAAGTCGAAAAGGCGCATCCGGAAATCTTCCACGTGCTGTTGCAGGTGTTAGACGATGGGCGACTGACTGATGGTCAAGGCCGGGTAGTGGATTTTCGCAACACTATTTTGGTGCTTACCTCTAACCTAGGCTCGCAGTATCTGACCGAGAAAGATATGAGCGAGGACGAGAAGGAACGTCTGGTTATGGAGGCAGTGAAAGCTAATTTCAGACCGGAGTTCTTGAACCGGCTAGACGAGATTTTGATCTTCAAGCCGCTCACTCGCACCCAGCTGGCCAAGATCGTGGATCTGCAGCTAGCGCAAGTTATGCAGCGGCTAGCTTCTCGCCGCTTGAAGCTGGTAGTTAGCGAGGATGCGAAGCAGTGGTTAGCTAACCGCGGCTACGACCCGGCGTTCGGAGCACGTCCGCTGCGCCGCCTGATTCAAACCGAGATTGGGGATCAGCTGGCCCAAGGGCTGTTGGCCGGACAATGGGAGGACGGTGCCGAAATCAAGGTGGAGGTGCCGCAGGGGCACGCCGCTCCGGCGGGAAGGTTCCACCTGCAGCTGGTTTAGTGACACCTCGTCATTAAAGTGGTGCCGGAAGAGGGATACTCTTCCGGCACCACCTGATCACGCTTATTATTACTGAAAGCCCTGTTAGTGAGGGTGTCTAACCGAATTTTCGCCAAATTACAGGTCTGAGGGGGTCGAATAACACTCTCAGAGGGGACAACTGTTGTAAAACATCGCCGATTCGTTAGGTGCTTTGCGGTGAAAAACTGTATCCTGGTTAGAGCTTGGGTATTATTGTACCTAACGGTAGAAAAGATAATAGGTGGTAGGCAAAAGGGAGGGGGATGCCCAGGTGCCCAAACCAGCACATAAGAGCGGGGAACGCGGGCCTTACGCCGGTGGCGTGGCTCGACGTGAAGCCATACTTGACGCAACGGTAGACATGATTGCGGAAGTTGGCTACCACGGTCTATCTATGCGCGATGTGGCCCGCCGTGTTGGTATCTCGCACCCGGGGGTTATCTACCACTTCCCCTCCAAAGAAGCCCTGCTCATGGCGGTTATCGAGCGCTATGAGGATCGCTCTAACTTCGACGTACAGGCTATGCGGCACATGCAGCCTTTCGAAGTATTCAATGCCTTCACCGAACTTTCTACCGAGCTCAGTTCCAATCCCACGATCGTGGAAATGGAGTGCATGCTGTCGGTGGAAGCCTCCAACGAGGTGCACCCCGCACATGATCACTTTGCAGCCCGCTTTGAAGGACTGCAAACCGTGCTGACGAGTGCTTTTAGTCAGCTACAAGAAGATGACCTGATTAACAAGGACGCCGACCCGAAGACACTGGCACATTCCCTTCTGGCCGAATGGTACGGCCTGCATATCCAGTGGCTCTACAACAGGGACGGGGTAGATGTGGTCGGTTCCTTGACTAACTTGATTATTAATCAGGTGGATCTTTCCAACCCCAAGGCACTTCGTGCCATCATGTCCAGCGGTTTCGCTTCCCCCTCGGCGATGGCTGCAATCGAACAGGTGGCGGGATTTACCTTGGAAGATCTGTTGGAAAAGGGATACATCAGCCTTTCCTCCCAGGAAATGGAGAAATACGGCCTTTCGGACGTGCCCGAGGACATCTTGGACAAGATTGTTCGTTCCGGCATTCTGGTGGCCAGCGACCTCGAATACGCGCAAGAAAATCAGGCTCTCAGTATCGATTTGCTGGGCCGGTTGGTTATCAACAACGTCCTGGAAACCGACGAATACAACACCTTGGCGGATGTTGGCGTAGTGCCGCGTGAAGCGGTGGCGGCTCTTACCGCGGTTATGGCTGCCCGCCCCTTCTAGGAATCAGCCAGGATGGCGTTTGACCCGGTAGCTGCAGTCCTTACCCAGTTTCCTTTCCCGGTTTCCTGCGCCCTCTTTTCCTTTGAATCGGCGTCTTTACCGCAAAGTTGCCAGTTGCTAGGAAGTTGGGGTGACCAGGGAAAAGTATATCCGTGGATGTCGGTGACCAAGCTCGTTACCTCTCGCACGATTTTAGGGGCCGTTGAAAACGGCATCCTCGACCTGGATCAGCCCTTAACCCGGATACCGGGAGTAGACGATTCCCGCCCGGTAACAGTAGCTGACCTGCTTGCTCACCGCAGCGGATTGGACCATGAAAAACGGGAATTTAGCCGCGTCCCCCAAACCCGCAGGGTATATTCCAATTCCGGATATGAAATCCTGGGCGAGCTGCTCGCTCAGCGTAGCGGAGTTCCCTTCGCTACCTGGGCGGCGGAAATGGTGTTTTCACCCCTGGGAATAAAACGCAAAATGCGAGGTTCGCCTGCCTGGGGAATGCATGGCAACCTGCGAGAACTACTTACTTTTGCCTACGAGGCCGCCTGTCCGCGGTTCCTATCTCCAAAGCTGTTTTCTGCTTGGTCAAGCAGTGATGAAATGCAGCTACCTGGGGTAGTGCCTGGCTATGGCTTTCACCGCGATAATGCTTGGGGACTAGGCTGCGAAATCCACGCCGGAAAAGACCCGCACTGGACGCTACCCGGCTCTAGCGAACAGACCTATGGACACTTTGGACAATCCGGGTCTTTCCTCTGGATTGACCCTGCAGCCCACCTGGGGGCAGCTTTCTTAGGGCAAGAGTCCTTCGGCCCCCTCCATAAGCGGCTGTGGCCGCAGTTAAACCGCGCCCTCCGCGAGATTGGAACTTAAAGGGCTTTAGGGGGCTACCTCTAAAATCACCGGCACATGATCGGAGGCGCCTTTGCCTTTGCGTTCCTGGCGCAAAGACTGCGCTCCCGTGACCTTTTTTGCTAGGGCGGGGGAGCAGTAAGCGAAATCTATACGCATTCCCTCATTTCGGGGAAAACGCAACTGTTTGTAGTCCCAATAGGTGTACCCATCAAAAAGGTCGCGGGTAACTTCGGTGAAACCGGCATCTTCGAAAGCGAAAAAAGCTTCGCGTTCGGGTTTAGACACGTGAGTGGCGCCCGCAAAAACCTCCATATCCCACACATCCTGGTCAAAGGGGGCAATGTTCCAGTCGCCCATTAGCGCTAGTTGTGCTTTCGGATCCGCCTGAAGCAGCGAAGACGCGTACTCGCGGAGCCTAGCTAGCCAAGTAAGTTTATAGCGATAGTGCGGATGAGAGAGCTCGCGACCATTGGGAACATAGAGGGAAAAAATTCGCAGCCCGCCGCACAGGGCGCTGAGGGCGCGCGGTTCCACTACCGCTTCTTTCCCGGGGTTCCCATAGGCAGGCTGGCCCGGGAAATCTTGCTGCACGTCGTCCAGACCCACTCGAGAAATAATCGCCACCCCGTTCCACTGGTTTGCCCCATGCACCGCGACCTCGTATCCGGCAGCGGTGAAAGGCTCATAGGGGAACTGGTCCGGGCGACATTTGGTTTCTTGTATCGCCAATACATCTAAGTTCTCGCGCTCTAAAAGTGCGCTCACCCGTTCGTATCTGGCGCGGATCGAGTTAACGTTCCAAGTTGCAATCCTCATGTGCTAACCATATCGGTTCTAAAACCGATAAACTGAATGCCATGACCGCTAATGATTCTCAAAAAGATCGCCTGATTTCCTTAATCAAAGAGCTATCAGTTAAATATGGCGATTTCACGCTCGCCAGCGGAAAGAAATCCTCGTTTTATATTGACCTGCGTCGCTCCACCTTGCATCATGAGGCCTCGGTATTAATCGGGCATGTGCTCTTGGATCTGCTAGAAGAGGCTGGCTACTTGCCCGAAGATATTGATGCGGTCGGCGGGCTAACTATGGGGGCGGATCCAGTAGCTTTTGCGATCATGCAGGCTGCGTCCTCACGTGGCCTCGATATTGATGCTTTTGTAGTGCGCAAAGAAGCCAAAGATCACGGGATGGGTCGACAGGTAGAAGGCCCCGACATCGCTGGTAAACAGGTGGTGATCGTGGAAGATACCTCCACCACTGGCGGATCTCCCATCCAGGCAGCGCAGGCAGCGGAAAAAGCAGGAGCCAAAGTGCTCTGCGTGGCGGTGGTAGTTGATCGCGGCGATGTGGCTAAAGAAAAAGTTAACCAAGCCGGCTGGAAATATCTGGCGGCGCTAGATTTGACAGATTTAGGGATCGAGGGGGATTAAAAGATGTCATGGGTTTTAGTAACCGGAGCTTCCAGTGGACTCGGGCTCGAGTTTTGTAACCAGCTAGCAGGGCGCGGTCACAACGTGGTGATGGTGGCGCGGCGAGAAAATGTTTTGCTGGAACAGGCGCAACGCATTGAAGACTTTTACGGGGTAACCTGCGAAGTGTTGCCTGCCGATTTAGCTTCACAGGCAGGCCTAAAAGCGGTGGCGCGGCGTTTAGCCTCCCCCGAGCGTCCGATTTCACTGTTGGTTAATAACGCTGGTTTTGCCCTGGCAGAAGATTTTGTAGACGGCTCTGCCTCTCAGCAGGTGCGCGGACTAAACGTAATGGTGCGCGCGGTGATGTTGCTGTCACAAACCGCGGCTTCGCGGATGCGTAAGCGCGGGCGGGGTGCGATTTTGAATGTGTCTTCGGTAGCTTCCGGGACCGCTATGGGAACCTATGCGGCTCATAAGACCTGGGTAGAGATCTTTAGTTGCGCCCTGGCAGAAGAATTGCGAGGCAGTGGGGTGCAGGTAATGGCGCTAAAGCCCGGCACTACCGATACTGGTTTCTTTAGCAAGATCACCACCAAGATCGAGGACGTGCCCACTATTGCCCGGCTAACCCCAGAATACGTAGTTGAACAGGGATTAAATGATCTGGCGCGCGGAAAAGTTATTTCGGTACCTTCTGCGATATTTAAGGTCATGAGCTTCTTGACCTGGAAGGCTCCCCGCTCCCTAGTGTGCCGTTTCACGGGTTACCTGCAGCGTGACCGGTTTAAAGTCTAAGCCCATGGGAAACGGAGTTGGCCCTTGGCCTGGAGGGCCTGACCATTGGCCGGAAGGTGACCATTGGGATCCCCAGCTACTTGCGGAAGGCGACCGGCGCAATGTGGAAGATCGTTTTCGTTATTGGCGCCGGGGCGCGGTTCGGGACTACCTCGATAGCGAGCGTTTCCCTTTCCAGGTCGCCATCGAAAACCTCGACCATGATTTCAATATTGGCTCCATCGTGCGTTCGGCTAACGCTTTCGGGGCTAACTCGGTACATATCGTAGGTGCGCACCGCTGGAATAAACGGGGCGCGATGGTAACCGATCGCTATCAGCATGTAGACCATTTCCCGGACGCCGGATCTTTTGCGCATTGGGCGCGCTCTGCCGGGGTCACCCTGATTGGGATTGACAATGTGGAAGGCTCTCAGCCTTTAGAAGATGCGGTTTTACCGGCCGAGTGCTGTCTAGTTTTTGGTTCCGAGGCGAACGGTTTAAGCCCGGAAATGCTCTCTGAATGCGCCGCGGTTTACGAGATTACCCAGTATGGCTCCACCCGCTCCATAAATGTAGGGGCGGCCGCAGCAGTAGCTATGTGGGCGTGGGTGATTCAGCATCGCGATAGCCCGGATTCTGCTGTGACATCAGGTTGCGGTGGGGAGTGAAGCGGACGAAGAATAGAGTCAGAGCCGCGGGCGTGCGGGTGGTAGGGGTTAGTGATCTGCCGAATCTCGTCCTCTAATAGCCTTAAAGCCTTGGGACACAAGGCCCTGCGCACGCCTCGACCTTGTGAGACAATAAAACAGGTAAGGAATCTATCTTAAAGGAGGCCCTCGTGGCTATTGCAACCCCTGATGTTTATAACGAAATGCTAGATCGCGCG
>CAMYFZ010000050.1 GCA_947255165.1 uncultured Varibaculum sp. | reverse complement strand
GGCGCAAATACCTGCGGAAACGGAAGTCAGTAAACAAGACCTGGACAGAGCCTATAATCTGGTACGCCGCGTGCGTGACCGGAGCTTAAACCGGCGCGAAACTGATTCCACTTTGAAGACATCCCTGGGAAATTCCCCTGGAAAATCCGCGCGGTACTATCCGGACGCAACCACTCCCAAGGAGGGGTTGGAGCTGCTGGATTGGTCCAGTACCGCCCTGACGAAACAAAGTTCCCACGGCGGGGATTTCTCTCGCAGGCTGCGCGAAGAATTCCAACGCACAAACGCCTCTGACCTAGATATTTCCGAGGTTGAGTATCGGCGGGTACAGCTAGAAAAAGTTTTCCTAGTAGGTATTTATGATTCGGATCGCACCGGCGCCCAACAGTCCCTATCGGAACTCGCGGCGTTAGCCCAAACAGCCGGGGCTGAGTTGGTAGGTGCGGCTTTGCAACGACGCAGCGCTCCCGATGCCGCAACTTTCGTAGGACGCGGGAAAGCCAAACAGTTAGCGGAGCAGGTGGCGGCGCTCGAAGCCGACACCGTGATTGTAAATGCGCAGCTGCAGCCCTCACAGCGGCGCGGACTTGAAGACCAAGTCAAAGTGAAAGTCATTGACCGCACCGCCGTAATCCTCGATATTTTCGCTCAACACGCCTCCTCCCGCGAAGGCAAAGCCCAAGTTGAACTAGCGCAGCTGCAATACCTACTTCCGCGCCTGCGTGGCTGGGGACAGTCAATGTCGCGCCAGGCCGGCGGACGCGTATCGGGAGGCGCCGGAATCGGCGCACGCGGCCCAGGCGAAACCAAACTGGAAACTGACCGGCGGCGGATCACCAAACGAATCGCGAAACTACGCCGCGAAATCAAACAGATGAAGAAAGCCCGGGACACCAAACGGGAAGGTCGCCTCAGTAGCCCCCTGCCCTCGGTAGTAATCGTGGGATACACCAACGCGGGAAAATCCTCCCTACTGAATGCGCTGGTAGATGCAGATGTGATGGTGCAAGATGCGCTATTTGCCACCCTGGATCCCACGGTACGGCAAGCGGAAACTCCCGATGGACGCGCCTATACTTTGTCTGACACCGTAGGCTTTATTGACGAACTGCCCCACGAACTGGTGGAAGCATTCCGCTCTACCCTGGAAGAAGCCGAATACGCCGATGTAATCGTGCACGTGGTTGATGCCAGTCACCATAACCCGGTCCAACAGGTACAAACCGTGCATGAAGTGCTAGCGGATCTGCCCAATGTCTCCCGCATTCCCGAGATTATCGTCCTCAATAAAACAGACCTGATAGATGCCCTGCACATTCGCGCATTGCAATCTGCCATTGGTGGAGGAATCCCGCTGTCCACTCATACCGGGCAGGGCTTAGACCAGCTGCGGGAAGCTATCGCTCAGGCGCTACCTCCTCCCGCTAAACCTATTGACTACGTGATTCCCTACGACCAATCTTCTCTGGTAGCGCGGCTGCACGAGGAAGGTATCGTTGACAAAGTCGAATACTTAGAAAACGGCACCCACGTGGTCGGACGCGCCGGCCCTGCCCTCGCCCAAGCCATCCTAGAGGCGGCGAATTAGATGCCCGATCCCGGAGTTTCCCCATTGGTAGGGGCCACCGATAAAGGTAAAGGTGGGAGCAGCAAAGATGCCCAGGCCGCACGGAAAATCCTCAGTACCTGCATTAACCAGATTGGCGGCAGTGAACGCGCAGAACAAGTGCAAATGTGCAACCTGGTTGCCCGCTCGTTTTCTCAGTCCGGCAGCCAATTAGTCGGGGCCGGAACCGGTACCGGAAAATCTCTCGCCTATCTGGCAGCTGCCTTCCAACGGGCAATCGAACATGGGGACAGAGTAGTAATCTCCACTGCGACCCTAGCCTTGCAACGCCAGCTACTTACCTGCGACATCCCCACGGTAGTGAGTGCCTGCCGCGAACTCGGATACACTCCTCCCACGGTTGCGGTATTAAAAGGCTGGTCAAACTATATTTGCCGCTGGAAATTGGCGGCTCCCGAAGAAATCGAAGGGCTGTTCCCCAGCTACGAGGCCGCCGAATATTCCCCCAGCAATATCGGTAAACAGCTGCAGCGCCTGCGAGAATGGGCAGAAGAAACTGACAGCGGTGACCGGGATGAACTTCAGCGCGGAGTGTCCCTAGCCGCTTGGCAGCAAGCCTCGATTTCTCCCAACCAATGCCAAGGGAAAACCTGTCGTTTCTTTACCGATTGTTTTCCCCGCGATGCGCGCCTGAAGGCACAAGACGCAGATATCATCATCACCAACCATGCTTTGCTGTCCATAGAGGCACTCACCAGCGCGGAACTATTGCCAGAGTTCGACCTCCTAATCGTAGATGAAGCTCACGAACTGCCCTCCCGCGCCCGCTCCCAAGCCTGCGTAAGCCTCTCAGGCGGTGCAATAGAAAAAGTGGCGCGCGGGGTGAGTAAACATTTCAACCTGCCGGTTACTGCCCTCGAAAAGACGGCCAAAAATTTCACAAAAATCCTAGAGAAACAGGACGAAGGCGAACTTACCGCGCTGCCTAAAGAACTCGAAACTACTTTGACCACTCTCCAAATAGAACTCTCCGATATCTCCGGGGAAGTTACGGGCAGCGGGGATGAGGACGAACAACGGGTAAAACAGCGCATCGTCCTTGCCCAGATTGAAGAAGCTTTAGACGCTTGCGAAATTATCGCTGCCTTCGACCCGGAAAAATCGGCTGCCTGGATCGTGGAAGACAAATCCGGGAATCGCCGTCTTTATAGCGGCCCCCTGGATGTGGGCGGCGATCTTTATGCCCGTCTCTTTAAGGGACATTCATGCGTACTTACCTCGGCAACTATGCAGCTAGGGGGATCTTTCGAGGCGGTTGCGACTCGTTTAGGCTTCCGGGATAGCCACACTTGGAAAGGCAGCGACCTCGGCAGCCCCTTTAACTATCTCCAGCAGGGGATTTTATATGTGGCCGCCGATTTACCAAGGCCAGGTAAATCTGGCTTGAGTGAAGCCGCCTTGAAAAGAACCCTAGAGCTGGCCGAAGCAGCCGGCGGCGGGGTGCTAGGGCTATTTTCTTCCTATAGAGCCGCCCAGCAAGCCGCCGAGTATTTTGCAGACGAAAGCGATTTGCAGATATTCCTGCAGGGGGAAGCACCGATAAACCAACTGATAGCGGACTTTTCCGCCAGTAAAAATTCCTGCCTGTTTGGCACTCTTTCTCTCTGGCAGGGGGTAGATTTACCTGGCGATAAATGCCGCCTCGTCCTCATCGATCGGATCCCCTTCCCCCGACCCAATGACCCCTATATTTCCGCGCGTACCCGGGCGGCGGAGGCGCAGGGGCGCAGCGGATTTGCGGAGGTTTCCCTCTCCCACGCGGCCTTACTTTTAGCACAGGGAGCCGGGAGGTTGATTCGCACTCACGCCGATAGGGGAGTAGTAGCGGTGCTAGATCAGCGTCTAGTTAGCGCCCGATATGCGGGC
This sequence comes from uncultured Varibaculum sp., assembly GCA_947255165.1. The sequence goes on along the minus strand of CAMYFZ010000050.1, from coordinate 9,488 downwards.
TATCTGCTGAAATCTTTGCCCCCATTTTGGCGGACTACCGACCAGCAGACGGTGCTAGGGGCGCTAGGGCGGCTAGGAAACCTAGAAGAAACAGAAAACTAGATAACCGACAAGGTGAAAAGGAATCTAAATCACCTCGGTATTAGGCCGTTCTTCACCAGACAACCTCGGTTCTAACCGGTAGCTTTAGATGTAGGAGATCAATCCCAGACTAAAGGAGAAAAAATGTCCAAAGAACGCGCCAATTCTCTCTACCCCGCGTCGATGCTTACGCGGCGCTCAAAAGTTGGGATTGTAGGTGCCGGATTCGTGGGAACTGCCCTGGCCTATGCCTGCCAAATCAAGGGTGCAGCCCGCGAGATCGCCCTCTTCGATATTAATAAAGCCAAAGTAGAGGCAGAGGCACTAGATCTGGCCCACGGGATTCAGTTCACCCCCGCGGCTTCAATCTCTGGCTCGGATGATGTGGAAGTGCTCCGCGATTCGGATGTAATCGTGATTACCGCTGGTCCCCAACAAAAACCGGGGCAGTCACGCCTCGATATGGTGCAGGCGATGGCAAATATCATGAACTCGATTTTGCCGAAGGTGCTAAAAGTGGCGCCCGATGCCATCTATATTTTGGTGTCCAACCCGGTTGATATTGCCACCTATATGGCCCTAAAGATGAGCGGCCTACCTTCTCACCAGGTATTTGGTTCCGGTACGGTGCTGGATACCTCCCGGATGCGCTATCTAATCTCCCAAGAGACGGGGGTAGCAGTCCAAAATATTCACGCCTATATCGCCGGAGAACATGGCGACTCCGAGGTGCCGCTGTGGTCCAGCGCCGAGATTGGCAACGTACCGCTGTCGCGTTGGGGAGCCACTATTAACGGCGGGATTTTCGATGACAAGCTGAAACAGCGCATTTCTAAAGATGTAGTGGAATCTGCCTACCGGATAATCGAAGGCAAAGGGGTAACTAACTTCGCGATCGGGCTTTCGGTTACCAATATTATTTCGGCGGTTATGCGCGATGAAGACCGGGTACTGACGGTATCGTCCCTGTTAGATAACTGGAATGGCATTTCCGGAGTATGCATGGCAGCGCCCACTTTGGTGGGACGCGCCGGGGTAGGGCGGGTTTTGGATCCGCCTATCACCCTAGACGAACGCGATGCGTTAACCCGCAGCGCGGAAAAACTGACCGAGGTTGCTAAAACCGTAGGACTCTAAAAAGTAGTCAAGATAGCGGGAAGTGTCCCTAACCGAGGGGCACTTCCCAGATTACCTGCAGCCCGTGCGGGGAGGCGGGCTGAGTAAAACAGACACCGCCGTGGCGGCGCGCGCGACTTTGTAAATTATCCAACCCCGAGCGCCTAGTAACTTTGGGATCGAGGCCGCGTCCATCATCGGTTACCACTACCCGGATACAGCCGTTGGTACCCATACCGCTGATTGACACCACCACTTGTGCTGAGGACGCGCCGGCATGGCGGGCGGTATTAGATAGAGCTTCGCGAACTACCGCAACCACATCATCGGATATATCGTGACCGACCCGTTGATCAGTCTCCGCAATCAGGGTTTCTTCATGGGAAGGATCAGAGGCAGATAGGGTTTCGCCGTCAATATCTAGTACAAAAGAGGGCGCGAATCCTAGTAGACGGCGTGCCAAGGAAGCCTCCCGGCGCAGTCGCTCCACCAAATCAACTGCGGCATCGGGTTCTCGCAGGTTATGAACAATTGCCCGGATCTGTTTAACCGAGTCGTCAACGCTAGCTAGAGCATCTTGCATCAAAGATTCTGCATGTGCCGAATCCAGATCAGCTCCACTAGCGAAGGCCGCGCGGATGCGTTCCAATTGCATACCAGTTGCAAACAGCTGTTGGATTGCTAGGTCATGAAGGTCCTCGCCGATCTTGGCGCGCTCATCTAGCAAAGTTGCAATATCTGCCGCATGTTTAGCCCCGGCAATTTCTAAAGCCAAAGCCGCCTGACTTGCCACCTGTTCCGCCATTTTTAATACCGCCGGATCAAACTCTGGTTTTTCCGGCAGGCGCAGCAGCAACAAAACCCCGATAGCGTGGGAGCCGGCCAATAGAGGAGCGTAGAGCGCTGACCCGAACTTAGCTAACTCCGGTACCCGTAGAGTGGTCGCCCGCGCTAGGGAATCCACCACCAGACCTTGTCCTTCTTCCAGTACCGTGCGTGCGCGCCCGTGGGGAGGGAACGACACCCCGATTAGGTCAGTGGCGCCGTATCCGGAGGCGATTTCGCACACCCAGGAATCACCCACCGACGGCAGAATCAGCAGCGCGGTATCTGCTTCCGCCACCTCCCGCACTGATTTTGCGATGAACTGCAGCGCGTCCTCTTCCTCGGTTCCTTCTAATAAAATCGTAGTGAGCTGCTGAGATACTCGGGTCCAACGTTCGCGGGAACGCGAAACCTCGTAAAGACGCGAGTTCTCTACTGCCACTGCCGCCAGGATTGCTAAACCAGACACATAAGCTAAGTCTTGTTTGCGGTAACCGCCGGGACGATTACACAGATAGAGACGGCCATACACCTGCTCGTGAATGCGCAGCGGCACCCCCAAGAAAGAAACCATGTCCGGGTGCGAAGGCGGATATCCGGTGAAACGAGGATCTGCATGTAAATCATTAGAAATAATGCCGTTATCCACCGGGATATCTCCGATAATTCCCCGCCCGATCGGGGGACTGCCTAAAGCTTCTCGCTCGTCGGCGCTTAATCCGTGGATATAAAAAGCACTGGTTTCCCCCCGCGAACCTAAGATCGATAACGCCCCGTAAGGGGAGGAGGTAACGGCACAGGCCTGGTCCACGAAAGCCTGCAAAACTTTATCCTGCTCCAGGTTGCCCATCAGCTGCAACACTGAGGAAAGTAGCTGGGTGCTATCTCCCGGCAGGGGCGAGTAACGGCCCGAATTGTTATTTAAAACCGGGGGCATATCGATTTTGTAGGGTGCACCAGGAGTGCGTGAGGTGTCAGGACTGGGTGAGATGTCAGGACTGGGTGGCGCCGCAGGAGCAGCGGTAGAATCGCGGGAATCGGAGTTATAAGGGGCAGCGATACCGGAGTCGGTCTGGTTATTAAAAGACATCTACCTGCTCCTGACGCAGACTCCAGGCATAGCCTTGGTGAGTTTCTAGCAGCTCCCGATGAGTGCCCTGAGCTACGAAAGTTGCCGGTTCATCCGGGCGCCCGTGGGGTTTATCCATAATGAAAACCCGGTCTGCCTGGTCGAGGGGGGTGAGGCGGTGGGTTACCAGGATTACTCCCCGCTTATGATCCTCGCTACCGGCAGTAAGTAAGTCCCGCAGCAACGCATCAGCGGTTTCGGGATCTAAATGCTCACCCGGTTCGTCCAGGGCTAGCAGCGGAGCTTTCGCTGCGAGGGCACGTGCTAACAGGATGCGGCGACGTTCCCCACCCGAAATAGTGGTAGCTCCCGAACCTAACTCGGTTTCAATACCATCCGGTAGCGAGGAAAGCCACTCGCCTAAACCGGCTTCCCTAAGCAGGTCTTCGCCCTCGGCAACAGACAGCTGACCGTTAGCGACCCGTAAGTTTTCCAAAATGGAGGTCTCGAAAATATGGGCATCTTCAGGAGTAATCACGAAACTCGCGGCTGCTTGCGTACGGGGAAGAGAAGAAATATCTATCCCATCAATCTTTACGCTCCCCGAAACCGGTTTAAGCAGACCAGATAGAGTGTAGAGCAGGGTAGTTTTCCCAATACCGGACTGGCCCACAATCGCCAGGTGATCCCCGGGAGCCAGTCGCAGATTAAGGTGTTCAGCTACTACCGGGCCGCCTGGCCAGCCGATTGCTAAGTCCTGGGCCTCTAAAACGCTTGGTCCGGTTGGCTTCAGGTTTTCAGTTACCACTTCTTCGTTTTCTTCAGCCGCTTTCACCTGGTCTTCCGGGGGCAACATATTCATAATCCGCACTGCCGAAGTCGCCGAAATCACCAGTTGTTGAGCAGCGGGACCTAGCTGGGCGGTACCCTCAAAGGAAGACAGGGGAGTAAGGGCCAGTACTGCCAGCATTACCTCGGGGATTGATTGGTCATTAACCGCAAAAATCCCGAAATAGGCAGCCATAATCACTGCCATTAGCATCCCGAACACGTCAATAGCCGCGGCCCAAGCCGCCGGTTTTGCGGTGGCATCTTTCGCGTCATACAGCTGATCTTCCAGATCGGATAATCCGGAAAGCACCTGCTGGGTTTGTCCATCAACCGTGATTTGGGCGGCGCCATCAACAATAGTCATCGCCACTTCCGAAATATGAGCGCGGCTTTCGGTTTCCCGGCGTTGGGCGATCCGGGTAGAGCGAATGGTAAAGAGCGGCCCCACCACTCCCGAGAGCAACAGACCGAGAGCCAAAAAGAGACCCGCGCGCCAATCTACTAGGGAAATCCCCACCACGGTGATGATCCCGATAATGGTAGCGACCATTGCGGGTAGCAGGCTTTTCACTACGAAGTCCCCGATATTATCAACATCGGTTCCCATCCGGTCGAGAATATCTCCCCGCCGCAAACTGGCGATCCGGGCAGTATCGGAATGAGAAAGCGTCTTATAAAGGTTAGTGCGCAGGGTAGTCATCCCCGATACCCCCAACTGGTGGGAGGCAAGGCGCTCCAGGTAGCGGAAAACCGCTTTAGAGATCCCAAAGAAACGCACCGAGACTACCGCGACCTCTAGGTAGAGGACGGGTGGCATTTGGGAGGCGCGGGCAATTAGCCAGGCGGCGGTAGCACCTAGGGCAATCGAGGCCCCCAGGCCGGCTGCTCCTAAGAAGCAAGCGAGGAACAAGGTGCCCGGTTTTAATTCCAAAAGTTTTATCGCCCGCTTCAAGGCTCGGCGTTCCTGAGCAGTAATAAACCAAGTTTTCATATTATTCCAACCCCCGAGTCGAGCCTAAAAATTCGGGTATCTCCGCCTCACTGGCTCGCGCCGCCTCTGGCTGAGTGTCTCTATACTTTTCTGTCTCTTCGGGAGTGAAAGGAGCAGAGGAGATTCGCACGACCTGGTCAGCTATCTGCGCGAGTTCCTTGCGGTGGGCAATTAAGACTACGGTTTTCCCGGAATCTTTCAACTGCTGGACTACTTGCGCTACTTGTGCAACCAAATGCGCATCTAGGTGCGCAGAAGGCTCATCGAGGGCGATTAATTGCTTGGTGGAAAGCAGGGCGCGCACTAGGGCAAGACGTTGGCGCTGACCGACTGACAGGCCTTCCCCGCCGGCGCGCAAGAAAGTGTCCCAACCTTCCGGTAGCTTCGCTACTACCTCCTCAAAACCGGCTAGACGTGCTGCTTTACGCACTTGTTCCCCGGGAGTCCCCTGGGGGAAAAGCTCCGCCAGATGAGCGGGACTCTCCGCAATATTTTGCGCCAAGGTGCCGGGTAAAAGCAGAGGCATTTGCGGTAGCCAGGAAGTTTGCTCCCACCAGGAGTCTGGGGAAACCTCGTCTAAATTAAGGGTCTTACCGGAAGCGTCCGCAAGGGTAATGGTTCCGCGATCGCTAGACAGCTGTTTTAATAACGCCATTACGGTAGTGGTTTTGCCTTCCCCAGATTTACCCACTAAAGCGGTGATAGTAGCTGGTTGAATGACTAGATTCACGGCGTTGGGTGCCCAGGCTCCCCGCGAACGCATCCCCAGATCCTTAATCGTAATAGTGGTTTCTTCCAGGTTCGGAGCCGGATTATCTCCGGCGGTAGCCGGGGGAGTTTCTAAGATTTCAAAGGCAGATTGCGAAGCTGACAGTCCATCGGCGGAGGCATGGAAGAACTTACCTACCTCTCGCACCGGTGCATATACCTCGGGGGCCAGCATAATCGCGATTAGCCCGGTATAAAGGTCGAGGCCGCCAGCCACCATTCGCAAACCCACGGTAACCGCCACGATGGCTACCGAAAGAATAGATATAAATTCCAGAACGGCACCCGATAGGAAAGCGATCCGTAAAGTCGCCATCGTGGTTTGGGTATAGGTTTTCCCGATAGAGGAAATCTGCTTCTCCGGACCGCGGTGCCTACCGAGACTCTTTAAGGTGGCCAAACCGGCGACTAAATCTAGCAGTTGCCTCCCTAAATGTTGCATAGTCGCCAAACGGCGATCGGAGGCCGTCTGAGTCATCAGCCCGATAATCACCATAAATATCGGAATCAAGGGAATCGTAATGATCGCTACTAACGCTGACCAGAAGTCCATGACTGCCATCACCACTAAAACCATAGGAGTGACGGTAACTGCCAATATTAGTTGCGGAATATAGTCAACGAAATAGGGGCCGAGCTTTTCCAGGCCGCGGGTAGCCAGGGTAACCGTGTCGGTTCCTTTGCGGGCCAGCCAGCGCGGCCCCAGTTTTAGACAATGGGCAAGCACCTGTCCGCGCAGTTCCCGAATCGCTTTCTTGGCAGCTTTATGTTGATGGTTGGAGCGGAAATAGGTGAGCCCCACCCGTGCCAGAGAAACAATGGCTAACCAAAAGGCAAAGTAAGCGACTTGATCCCAGGATTGGCGCAGCGATATCACCGGAGAAATCAATGCAGCTATCAGAAAACATTGGGCGACTACTAGACCTGCTTGCATAATGCCGGTTACTGCGGTGATAGCAATGGCAATCCGCGCAGACTTGGCGTATTTCAGCAGTTTGGGATCAAGTGGTTTCAAAACAAGTGTCCTCCGTGCAAATATCGGGACTATTTTCCCACACGAACCTGAAAACTCTAAACGCGTCCCAATCTAGTTAGTTACTAAGCGCGGGAGAGGGATTTCTCCTCCCACGCTCATTCCGGGTCTGGGGTAGAAAAAGTACTCGGGGGACCCCGGTGAGCCTTGCTTCGCTCGGCTCAAGCCCCCTCTCGCATCTTTTTCTACCCCAGTTCGGTAACACCGCGCCTACTCGGATGAAATCCCCTCCCGCGCTCATTCTGGGTTTCGCGTGTCAGTAAAATCTGTTTCCGATAGGTGGGGTCAATAGTCGCGGGGGTAAAAATAGTGTTGGCCTTGGCTGAATAGCCAAGGCCAACACTATTTATTTAGTTTTGATTAATCGACACTTGGCAGAAAGTTATCTGGCAAGTGCCGATTGTTTGCCTAGCTTTCCGCGAGGAAAGAAGCACCCTGACGAATCTTGTCCCAGGGAACGCCCGGGTTTTCGTCTAGATCCTCAAGAGTAATCTTCAGCGGCATGCGGGTGTAGCTCCAGAAGGTGTAACCCAAAACGATGGGTACCACTACCAGCGCGATCACTAGCATAATCGCCAAAGTGGACTGCGAAGAGGAAGCATCCCAGATAGTCAGAGAGAACTCTGGCTTGATGGAAGACTTCATTGCGTTGGGTGCCATCGCGGTAAAGATCCACGCTACTGCCCCAGCGATTCCGACGGAGTGGGCGAGCAAGGTACCCCATTCGGAGCCGCGAAGAGCCATCAACACCGCGGCGACAAATGCCAAGGCGGCAATGATCAGCGGGATCCAAGCCATGGCTTGGGAGGCGTACAGGAATTGACCCCAAAGCGCAGCTACGGCAACCAACACGGTGTCCGCAATCGCGAACTTACCGAGCAGGTTCTTAGCGCGGTTCTGCACTTCACCTGTGGTGCGTAGCGCCAAGAAAGCCAGACCCTGAGTAGCGAATACCAGCGCTAGCATGACCCCACCGGCAATGGTGTAGGGGGTTAGCAGCGAGAGGAATACGCTACCTGCAGGAGCGCCCTGTGAAGTGAAGTTGTGGACGTGCTTGCTGAGGTCAGCAGCTCCCGCCACGGCTTCACCCGGGGTGTTGTATTGAGTAATCGCAATGTTCATGCCCTGAACCAGGTTGGCAAAGGCTACGCCGAACAGAATCGGAACTAGCCAAGCCACAATGGTCTGCCAGCTGTCCCAGCGACCCCGCCAAGCAGCCGAAGCTACTTTGGTGCGCCACTCAATCGCGCAAATACGGATGATTAAGCAGAACAGGATCAGGAATAGTGCCAGGTACATTCCGGAGAACATGGTGGCATACCATTCCGGGAAGGCGGCGAAAGTGGCGCCCCCGGCAGTTAGCAACCAAACCTCGTTACCATCCCAAACCGGACCAAAGGTTTTTTGTACCTGAGAGCGTTCCCGGTCAGTCTTGGCGACCATCGGCATGACCATGCCGGCGCCTACCCCGAATCCTTCCAGTACCAGATAGCCAGTCCACAGGACGGCGATCAGGATGAACCAAATAACTTGTAGAATAGTCATCTCTTCGATCTCCTATCTGACCTAGTAAGCAAAGCTTAGGTTCTTGCCAGCATCCTCGCCATGCACTGCCTTTTCATTGGCATTGACGTGGATACCTTCCTTAACGTAACGCTTCATCAACAGGAACCAGACAATGCCTAGTGCCAGGTAGATCAGCGTGAAGCCCAGCAAGGTAACCAGTACCTGCCATGCGGGCACCGCGAACGAAAGCCCATGGGCGGTAAGCATAAATACCGAGGATCCATCGACTTGCATATCCACTGGGTGCACGATGAACGGCTGACGACCCCATTCGGTGAATAGCCAGCCGAAGGAGCAGGCTAGGAAAGGCATCGGCAGGGACCAAATGGCGAACTTACCCAAGCCGGTGGACTTAGAAATCTTGCCGTTCTTGGTAGCAACCAGACCCCAAATCGCCAGGACCGCCGAGAAGATGCCAAACAGCATCATCAAGCGGAAGCTCCAGAAGCTGAACATGATATTCGGGCTGAGGTCAACCGGCTGCGACTGCATATCGTATCCGCGCTGGCTGAGAATCTCAGAGAACATTGAGCCGTACTTTTGGTTTACAGTGTCCAGACCCTCTACCTTGCCGGTAAAGGAGTTGGTAGCCATGAAGGAGTACACCCCAGGAACCTCGCCAATCTTCGAGATCTCATCGCACTTAGCGTTCAGCGGTCCGAAAGCGGCAATGGTAAAGGGAGCGCCCTCGCCGGCATTCGGAGTCTGGCACAGAGCCTCGGCAGCAGCCATCTTTGCCGGCTGGTGCTTAGCAACTAGCTGACCTTGTACGTGACCGGTGACTGCAGTTAGCAGACCACCAACGATAACTACCACCATGCCGAAACGGGCAATGGGACGCCAGATATCACGGGCTTCGGTTTCAGCGTCAGCGTTGGCAGAGCGAACCATCCACCAGATAGCAATGCCGGCGACAAAGGTGCCAACCAGCAGCCAAGAAGTAGAAAGCACGTGAGTGTAGGCCGCCCAGAGAACCGGGTTCAGCAACACCTGGAAGAAGCCAGACAGGCCGTCCAACTGTGCACGGCCGGTTGCCGGATCGAAGGTTGCCCCTACCGGATGCTGCATCCAGGAGTTCGCCCCCACGATCCACAGAGCCGAAGTGTTAACCCCGACGCAGACCAGCCAGACGCAGGTGAGGTGGGCCTTCTTGGATAGCCGGCCCCAGCCGAAGATCCACAGACCCAGGAAGGTGGACTCCATAAAGA
>CAMYFZ010000049.1 GCA_947255165.1 uncultured Varibaculum sp. | reverse complement strand
CGCGATGAAATTTTCTTGACCACCAAACTCAATAACGATAAGCATTTGCCGGAGGACGCCCGGAAGTCTTTCCAGCAAAGCCTGGAGGATCTACGCACCGATTACGTGGATTTATTCTTGATTCACTGGCCGCTCCCCACCCTTTACGGGGGCGATTTTGTGCAGACTTGGCGCACCCTCCTGGAGTTCCAGTATGACAAAACAGCACGTACCGTGGGGGTTTCGAACTTCCAAATCAACCACCTAGAACGTTTAATTACCGAAACGGGAGTAACTCCGGCCGTTAATCAGGTAGAGATCCATCCGCAATTCGCTAACAATGAGCTACGCGCCTTCCACCGCAAGCACAATATCGTCACTGAGGCGTGGTCGCCGCTGGCGCGCGGAAACGTTTTAGGGGAAGAAAAAGTAATTGCTGCCGCCAATCGCCTCGGCAAGACTCCTGCCCAAGTGGTACTACGTTGGGGTATTGAGCGCGGAGACGTCCTCTTCCCCAAGTCAGTTCACCCCGAGCGCATTAAAGAAAACTTGGATATTTTCGATTTCCAGCTAGATGAACAGGCCAAAGTTGATTTAGATTCCCTGGATAAGGGCGAGGCCGGCCGTTCCGGCTCCCACCCCGACACCATGGATCGCCTCTAGAGCGCAGAGACGATGTCCCGTCCTCGCCACGCTGCCGGCAATCATAAACGTTCCCGGGGAACGCGACTAGGAATCTTATTGCTATCACTCTTGGTAGTAGTCACGGTTTCAGGCCTGGTGTTTAGCTTCTTTTCTGGCACTACCAAAGAGGAAACCCCGGCGAAAAGTGCCGCTAGCAAGGCGACTTCACACCCCCAGGACTCCGCATCTCCGCAGGCCGATTCTCCGCACTTGACGGTGGGATTACATGGCGATGCGAATACGGTTGTCCGGCGCGGCGATAGCTATATTGAATCCGGGGCCTACTGCATTGATGACCGGTCCGGGATGATCGGCAACGTAGAGGCAACCGGAAAAGTTAATACCCAAACAGCTGGGGATTACACCATCGAGTATCGCTGTATTAGCGGCAACGCCCAGGCACGAGCACAACGAAAGGTTTCGGTAGTTACCGCCAGCTCCAGGGACTGGGCTAAAGATGGGGTTCCGGTGATGATGTATCACAATGTGTATGACCCCAACAATCCGCCCAGCCAGCTGAATAATAATTTTATTTCTATTTCGAAGCTCGAAGAACAACTCAAATGGCTAAAAAGTAACAACTTTTACCATCCCAGTTTTTCGGAGTTACGTGCTTGGGCTGACAACCAGATTGCCCTCCCCGCAAAAAGCGTAATTTTAACCTTCGATGATGGGGAACTCGGTTTCCTAGAGCACGGGCGAGCACTTTTGGACAAGTATCAGATCCCGGCCACTTCCTTTTTGATTGGAAGCATCGCCGCCAGTCAAGAAGCAATTCGAAATAACCCCAGCCGTTATGTTGACTATCAGTCCCACTCTTGGGATTTGCATAAACCCGGTGGACATATTGGGCACGGTGGGCTAATTAGTGCACTGAACAAGAACCAGATCAAAGATGACCTTACAAAAGCAATCGACCTGCTAAAAAGCCGAGACGCCTTCGCCTATCCTTTCGGAGATGTGACCGAGGAAGGATTGGCAGCGGTTAAAGAGCTAGATATCAAAGCCGCCTTCACCACCAAATACGGGAAAGTTAAAAAAGGCGCTGATTTCCGCCAGTATCCCCGGGTACGGGTCAGCGGCGAGCAGAGCCTCCAAAGCTATATCGCCAGCCTCTAAGCAAAAAGTCGTTGCCACCATTAGCGACGCGGGGGCTAGATTTTTCCTCCCACTTGGAAACAGATATCGCCGTTCCCGAGAATAGATTGGTGTGGCGGTAAATGCGCGGGCTAGATTTTTCCTCCCGCCCAAGAATTTGGGAAAGACCAGGGTCTTTCCCAAATTCTTATGCCCACCGCACCCACTCGGATAAAATCTAGCCCCCGCATACAGCACGGTTACAACAGCCGCTATGCTGCGCCAATACGCGGTTGGCGCGCTAAAAGATGCGAGAGGGCGACTTGAGCCGAGCGAAGCAAGGCTCACCGGAGCCCCGAGCGCTTTTAGCGCACCAACCTCCTAGCCCCCGCGCTCACGCATAAAGCTGCGCCCTCATGTTATAAGAGGCTACTTTTCGCGATTGGCGTGGTAGTAGTCGATCAATGCTTTGGTGGAGGGATCTTGCTGCTCCAGGACCTCTTTGTCACCGGCGATTGCCGGAGTGAGCGCCTTGGCTAGCTGTTTACCCAGCTCCACACCCCACTGGTCGAAGCTATTAATCCCCCACACAACCCCTTGCACAAAGGTGATGTGCTCATAGAGGGCGATCAACTGTCCTAGCACCGAGGGGGTTAGCCGTGGCGCCATGATCGAGGTTGAGGGCTTGTTTCCGGGGAAGACCCGGGCCGGGACGATGTTCTCGGGAGTGCCCTCAGCACGTACCTGCTCAGCGGTTTTCCCGAAAGCTAGCGCCTGGGTTTGGGCAAAGAAGTTCCCTAGGAACAGCTCATGCTGATCGTTGTCGCCATCTTTTAAGGGCCAGGTGGGGTTAGCGAAAGCGATGAAGTCCGCGGGAATCATCTGAGTTCCCTGGTGAATCAACTGGTAGAAAGCATGCTGACCGTTAGTGCCCGGCTCTCCCCAGAAAATTTCACCAGTATCATAGGTTACCGCTGCCCCATCCCAGCGCACGGCCTTACCATTGGATTCCATGGTCAGTTGCTGCAGGTAGGCCGGGAAACGATGTAGGTATTGAGAATAGGGCAGTACCGCGTGGGTGGGGGTATGCAGGAAGTTGCGGTACCACACGTTGATCAGTCCCATTAGCAGGGGGACGTTCTTGCTTAGCGGAGCCGTCTGGAAATGCTCGTCCATGGCGTGCATCCCAGCCAGGAAATCAGAGAATCCTGCTTTGCCAATCGCAACCGCCAGGGCGGTACCGACTGCGGAATCTACCGAGTAGCGTCCTCCTACCCAATTCCAAAAACCAAAGGCGTTATCCGGGTCGATACCGAATTCCGCTACTGCCTCGAGATTAGTAGACACTGCCACGAAATGCTTCGACACTGCCTGGCGGGACTCCTCCTCGCTGAGCTGAGCCGAGCTTTCTTTACCTTCCCAGATTCCCCGAGCGGCCAGCTGGTCTAACAGCCAGGTGCGAGCTGCCCGGGCATTAGTTAGGGTTTCCAAGGTCGTGAAAGTCTTGGAGGCCACAATAAATAGGGTGGTTTCCGGATCCAGATCCTTCACTTTTTCGCACAGATCCGTGGGATCGATATTAGACACAAAACGGCACTGCAGTCCCGATTTCACATAGGGAATCAGCGCTTCATAGGCCATTGCCGGACCTAAATCCGAGCCTCCGATACCGATATTAACTACCGTACTAATGGGTTTCCCGGTGACCCCGACCCATTGTCCGGTGCGCACCTTTTCGGCAAAATCGTAAACCTGCTCTAAAACGGCAGCTACATCGGCAGAAACATCCTGCCCATCAACTTCGAGTTTATCTTCGCGTGGCCGCCGCAACGCCGTATGCAGCACCGCGCGATCTTCGCTGGTATTGATATGCGCGCCCGCGAACATGGCGTCTCGATGCGCCTCAACTTTGGTCTGTGCTGCCAGGCGGGCTAGCGCCTTCAATATGGGGTCAGTGATCAAGTTCTTTGACAGGTCCACTTGTAAATCTGCAGCTCTCAAGGTTAGATCTTCCGCCCGGCTAGGTTGGTCTTGGAACCAACCCGCTAAATCTGGCTGAAAGGACTGGGCTAGATTCTCTAGCTCTTGCCATGCCTGGGTGGTAGTGGGATCAATCGGGGCACTCATTTTTTCTCCTGTTCTAACGGTTTTCTTTAAAGGTCAGTGATTGGCAGCTTAGGGACTTCAACGTCCCATTCGTCGCGGGAAACCACCGGAATAATGTCAATAAGTGGCAACCACCATTGGTTGAGAGGCCGCCGTACCTGAGGATCTACCTTTTCTTGCATTTTTAGTAGCGGGAAGGTTTCGATCCCGTGTTCCGCCAAGCCCACCCCTAAGGGTTCGGTTCGGCTTTGCGCGAATTGCTCTCGGAGTTCTTTGATTGCTACCCGCACTAGGCGAGTAGCTAAGATCCGGTCAAAGGGCGAGGGCTCTCCGCCTTGCTGCAAGTGTCCGAGGGCGGAGTGGCGCACATCGAAGAAGCCGTTCGATTCTTGCGCAAACACGGAGGCGATAAATTCCCGATCGTATCTACCTCCAGCCTCTTCGTTATGCAGAACCAGGCAGAGGCGGCGGCCCTCGCGGAAAGAATCCCGCATCATTTTCACATCATCCGCTAGAATCTGCAGATCGTAGGGGAATTCGTCCAAATAAACCAACTCGGCTCCGGCCGCGATACCTGCCATTAGGGATAGGTATCCGCAGTGTCGCCCCATGGCATCGGCTACAAAGCAACGCCTAGAGGCGGCCGCAGATTCCCGGATGCGATCTAGCGCCCAGACAGCATTATTAAGGGCGGAATCGGCACCGATAGAAAGCTCAGATCCCGGCAGATTGTTATCAATAGAGGCCGGGACACAAATCATCGGAATATTAAAAGCGGGGTAGCGGGAAGTTTCCTGGCGCATCTGATTGATCGACAGATAGGCATTATAACCACCAATTACCACTAGCGCGTCAATGCGATGTTCTTCCAGGGCGCGCCCTATCGCGTAGTATTCTTCCACCCGGGGAATCGGACGCAAGGTTCCCAGTTCGGCGCCGCCATCAAATCCCCAACCTTCAACGTCTTCCCAGGCCAGACGCTTAACTTTCCCGGACATCAACCCATCGAAGGAACCGTAGATTCCCAGCATTTCAAATCCGCAGTCAATACCTTGACGAACTGCCGCTCGGGCAGCAGTGTTCATCCCGGGAGCCAGTCCCCCCACGTGCATAATGGCTACCCGCTTGGCATCGGCAGGCAGCTGGTCTTCCTGGGGAGGGGTCGACATTACTTGGTTAATGGCCAGCATCTCGCGGAAGGAACGCCCGCGCGCCTGCACCGCTTTTTCATATTCTTTGGCCTGGGTGAATTTGGCGACTGCGCGCGTGTCACCAACCGCTTTCATCAGGGGCAGGCGAGCTACTCGATTGTTACGCGCCCCGATAATCACCGGCTCGGAGCTTTGGTCTTGATTGAGAACTTCATAGACGGCGGCATACCCCAGGGCCGTGGGCATCCAACGGTCATAGGCAGAGGGGGTGCCGCCCCGCTGCACGTGTCCCAATATAGTCAGGTGAGGGCGCTGCCCGGTTTCTTGCTCGAGGGCGTCACACACATCGTTTGCAGTAATGGGATTACCCTGGTGGTCGATAGCTCCCTCGGCCACCAGCACAATTGATTCGCGCCTGCCAGCTTTACGCCCGGCTGCCAGTTTGTCTGCTAAAGTCTTCTGCCAATCTGCCTCAGGAGGAGCTTCCGGGATAAACACATAATCGCAGCCCCGGGCAACCGCGCTCATTAACGGCAAATACCCGCAGTGCCGCCCCATTACTTCTACTACGAAAGTCCTCCGGTGGGAGGCGGCGGTAGAAGATAGCTCGTCTAGGGCTACCAGGATTCGCTGCAAGGCAGAATCGGTGCCGATGGTCATATCAAAACCGACTAAATCATTGTCGATCGAGCCCACCAGGCCCGCTACCCGCAACTTTTCATGTCCGGCTACCTGCTTAGGGGTCAGTTCCCCGGACTGTACCAATTCTTCCAGCAGGCTCGGCCATTCTTCTTGGAACTCATTGGTTCCTGCCAACGAGCCATCACCACCGATAGAGATTAGTCGGTCTATTCCCTTTAGAACCAGGTTCTTAGCGGCTTTACGCAATCCGGAGCGTTCCCGAAATTCCTGGCAGCGGGCAGTACCAATAATCGTGCCGCCCTTATTGAGCACACTCGATACATCTGACCAGCCCATCGGCTTGATCATCTCTCCGCCGGTAACTGCCCCTTGCCAACCTTCGAGGATCGCGTACGGCTGGGCACCCATTTTCAAGGCGGTACGTACCACCGCCCGCACGGCCGCATTCATTCCTTGGGCATCCCCGCCCGAGGTTAAAACTCCCAGTCGTTTCGGTTCCGGATCCGTGGGCTGGCCCATTGTTCCTCCTCTTGAGGCTGGTTTCTAGGCACTCCCCCTAGCTACCAGCGTCATCATCTTGTCAACTTCTGCGGGATCTGGCGCTTCCACCTTTTCTCCAGATAAGAATTTGCCGAGCGTCTGAGCATATATCCGTCCGCTGGCTTCGGGACTAAAATCAATAGAAGTCAGCGGCGGGTTGAACAGTTCCCCTTCGGGCGCATTCCCCACCCCGATCACGGCACAATCGTTAGGGACCATCCGTCCGCACATCCGCAGCGCCTGAATAACTTCCATCGCTAAGAAATCGTTATGGCAGATAAACCCGTCAACCCCAGGGTTCTTAGAAAATAGCTGTACTAGCTCTCCAGAAAGATTCGGAGAATTGTATTCAGTAGTGAGCATGGTGGGGGTGGGACAACCCCCGAGGATGCATCCTTGGAGCACTCCGGCGTAACGCAATTGATTTAGGTTTTTAAGGAGGACGCTATCGGAACATAGGTAAACCAAGTTGCGATGCCCGGAGGAAACCATCCGCGAAGCCATTGCCCTACCAGAGGCACCGTAGAGGGCGGCCACCACCGGATACATCGGGGAATCAGTCGCAAAGACTGCTTTCTTTACCGTTGCCCCCAGGCTTTCTAACTGTTTGTTTTGCTCTGCGGTAAAAGGAACTAGAGGTAAAATCGGGCCGATAAGTTTTGCACTGTCAGCTAGGGCATCAACATCGAGTTGATCGCTGTTTAACTGGACCGGAATTAAGTCAATCCCCAGTTTGGCAGCTTCAAACGCTACTCGCATAACCGTGGTCAGCAATGGCGCATTATGCGGCATCGGGGGAATTACAAACAGGCAGCGTTCCACATCTACCTGTTGATTCTTCGCCACGGCTTCCCTCCCCGCCCTGATCGTTACCTGTTCTAGGTTTTGAATGCTTGTTCTAAAGTCAATACTAGCCTATTCCAACGATCCAACCAGCGTGAAGAAACGGGGCGGACGCTTCATTTTTGCGTCCGCCCCGACAGAATCGTTCACCCGGGGGCATCATCAGAGGAAATCCCTCTTTAAACTCCCAGGTAAACCGGGTTTTATTTTATGCGTCTTGCTTTAGGCGTTGAGCTAGATTTTCAATCAGCACATTCATAAAGCCATCGGTATCTAGCCAGGGATGATCCGGGGAGATCAGGCGCGCTAGGTCTCCGGTCATTTGCCCGCCCTCGACAGTAGAAATAATTACCTCTTCTAGGATCTCGGCGAAGTGGGTGACCTCCGGGGTGTTGTCCAGGTTGCCGCGATGCGCCAGACCACGCGTCCAGGCGTAGATAGAGGCAATCGGGTTGGTAGAGGTTTTTTCCCCGCGCTGCCAGCGGCGATAGTGCCGGGTTACCGTACCGTGCGCAGCCTCGGCCTCAATCGTGCGCCCATCCGGGGTCATTAGCACCGAGGTCATTAGCCCCAGAGAGCCGAAGCCTTGAGCTACGGTATCGGACTGAACGTCGCCATCATAGTTCTTGCAGGCCCATACGTATCCGCCTTCCCAGCGCAGGGAAGAGGCCACCATGTCATCGATCAAACGGTGTTCATAGTGCAGTCCGGCTTCCTCATATTGCGCCTTGAATTCGGCGTCATAAATGTCGGCGAAGATATCTTTGAACTGCCCATCATAGGCTTTCAAAATGGTGTTCTTAGTGGACAGGTAAACCGGGTAGCCGCGCAACAGGCCGTAGCGGAAGCAGGCGCGGGCAAAATCTTTGATGGAATCGTTGAAGTTGTACATTCCCATGGCGACTCCCCCGCCTTCGGGGTATTCCACCACGGTATGTTCAATGGGCTTCGAGCCATCTTTAGGATGGAAAGTAATAGTCAGGCTGCCCGCACCGGGAATCTTGAAATCAGTAGCCTTGTATTGGTCACCGAAAGCATGCCGGGCAACTACGATGGGTTTCGTCCATCCGCCTACCAGGCGCGGCACATTGTTCATAATGATTGGTTCGCGGAAGATTACCCCACCGAGAATATTCCGGATAGTACCATTGGGCGATTTCCACATTTTCCGCAACCCGAACTCTTCCACCCGGGCTTCATCGGGGGTAATAGTTGCGCATTTAACCCCTACCCCGTGTTCCTTAATCGCGTTTGCAGCGTCAATCGTGACTTGGTCACTGGTGGCGTCGCGGTTCTCGATGCTGAGGTCGTAGTAACGAAGATCCACGTCCAGATAAGGAAGAATCAGTTCATTACGGATTTTTTGCCAAATGATGCGGGTCATTTCATCGCCGTCTAGTTCGACGACTGGGCCGGCTACTTTGATCTTTGCCATGAATAACTCCAAAAGCTGTAGTTTTAAGTCCTCGGCATCAACTTTACTCGACATCGAGATAAATTGACAATGCCTAAAGCTGTGAGTTACCAAGCGAAATTTTGAGATTTTTTGCCCCCGCCATTAAACCCGCTTTGCCTACCAGGAAACATGCAATCGCTCGCGCATGAAGATCGGGTAGCTTAAATTAGCTATATGCGGGTGCAGATTGGCAAGACTTCGGCGGCGCGGCCGGCGCCGCTTATTTGGTTAGAGTCGGGTCTGGGGGGATCTATGCGCAGCTGGAACCTGACTTTCCCGATTCTTTGTCGCGCTTTTTACTGCGCCCGCTCTACCCGCTCCCCGATTTTGCGCCCCGAAGAGGACGCGAAGGTAACTTGGCAAAGCCTAGTGGCGGAAATGCGAGCGGGCGGAGAAAAAACCGCCGCTCACCTGGGAGCTACCTTTGATAATCCGCTGCCTATAGTGCTGGTGGGACACTCCTATGGGGCGATGCTGGTGCGAGTTTGGGCGGCGCAGCTATTAAAGTCCCCCACTCCTTCCCGGGTACGGCCAGTGGGAATCGTGCAGATAGATCCCTCTTTTGAGGGAAATTACGAGGGCGCGAGCCCCCTCTATCAAGAAATAGAGCGAAAGATCCTCGCTTGGCTTTACCGGGGTGCCGCCCGCGAGCAACCCTCCTTTTATATGGCCTGGCAAGACCTGCAAGAGATTGACCTGCTGGATCGCCAGCTTCCCCAACTGGTGATTTCCGCAGCTCACCGCCGCAATAGTAAAACCTGGCAAGGGCTGACCTCGTTTGCCCGCGCGATTGATGCCCGGCTGGTGCGCGCCGACTCCTCCCGTCACCTTTTGCAAGTATTCGATCCGGTAACCATCGCCAGCCAGATCATTAAGTTCACTACTCGCGCCAGCGAGGGGCTAGAACGCCAAGAAAACTAAAATCTCCAGAATCACCTCGATCCAGACAAATTATTCTCACCCACACCCCGAATGAGGCAACACTCACCATTTGCCCGCAATGGCTGTGAGTTCGGCCTGAGCACTTGCTTTGGGCAGCTAACTTATATTAAATTAATAATGTTTTAATTGCTGAATTATTAATAGGTAGAAACACCAAGATTTGCCCTCGAATATAAATTTTGGTGTCGGAGGTGGGAAGTCCCTCATGAAAGTTTCGTTTAAGCAAACCCTGGCTCTCCTGCTGGCACTGGCATTGATACTTCCGGCGGCAGTGATACTTTCCCGGCCGCTGACAGCTGACGCCGCGGAAACCAGCAAATACGCGGACAAGATAAAGGTTGAACCGGTTAAGCTGCCGGAAGGTAAAACTGCCGAGGAGTACCTCAAGAACCCCGCACAGCCCGATATCTACACTCTTCGTAGCGACTTTAAGGTTGAAAGAAATGGGGAGTACGACATCAACTACCAACCCTATGTGGCGACCGTAGGGGCAGCGGCTACTAAAGAAGAAAAAGACAAGGTAAGCAAGAATATTAAGTTTCCGGATTTCCCGGGTTACGGTAAACCCCAGGATAATAATGGCAATCCCCTAAACGAGTTTCTTATCAACTATCCAAAAGTTGTGGAGGAAGCTACAAAGGGCGAAAGCACCGGGGATGCGGAATACGGAATCACTCACCAAAACTCCCAAGACTTTAAGTATGCCGCGAAAAAGAACAGCATTAACGTCATACACGTTTTTCAAGATATCAGTGATTTTGAAAAATACGGCAATAAACCTGGGGAGACAGGGGAGACTAAAACTACCGCAGAGGGAAGCATAGGCTCGAACCTGGAAATCAAACCTTTAGATGCGGATAAAATAAAAGGTTTCGTTCCGGAAACCGATTCTATCCAGGTGCAAGTTCCTCTAAATACCAAGGACTTTACCGTGGAATACCGTTACAACCGTAACCACTATGACGTCACTTTCGACACTGATGGGGGTACGGAAGTTCCTTCCCGCACCCTCTACTACGGGCAGGTCATCCCCGAGCAAAAAGATATCCCCCAGAAAGTGGGAGCCAGCTTCCGAGGCTGGAAGCCTTCCATGGATCTAAAAGATGAAGCGGGCAAGACCTTTAAGAAGGATGAAGTAATTAAAGACGGAAATGGCGATGCGATTAAAGATCTAAACGCCAAATTGATTATGCCCGCTGAAAACGTCAAATTTACCGCAGTGTGGAAGGATAACCCCACGGCAGGCTATGCGATTCAGTTCTGGACAGAAAAGGCCGACCACCCCGAGGGGGCTTCTCTTTTAGACAAATATGACTTCGTGGGGACCCATGTATATAAGAAAAAGCCCACCGGTACTCGTCCAGACCTTGCAAATGAGACGGTAAACGGGGTGGAGTTTCCGGATCTAGATCAGGCACGGTTAAATAAAATATGGAACAACGCTAGATTTTACCGCAACGCCTTCCTTTACCTTAATAAATTCTATAAATACAATAAAGAATTAACCGATAAAGAAAATGCTGATCCTAACGATTCCAATGTAGTAAAGTCGGTTTCTTCCAACGGAAAGACTGTCTATAACATCTATTACGACCGTCAGGTCTATGACCTTTACTTTACGAAGTCAAATGCTAAGGATACGGATCCTGAATCGACCTTCTATCCCGAAATCTGGAGACACGGTAAAAAGTTAGGGGAACCAGGTAATCCCTACCACTTTCAGGCCAGGTTTAACCAGTTAATGACCGAGTGGCCAAATGACGCCCTGGAAACCAAGGGTTTTTCGGAGGGTAAGCAAAGTTATGGGTGGGGACCAAACTTCGGTTCACCAGAGTGGCAATACCGCGACACTCCTCCCTACCGGCTCTCGGCTGAAGAGTTCCTAGATATGGCAGACTACACCAAACGGGGCGGTTACACTAACGAGATTGATGCTGGAAATGGCGTCACTCTGCCCGTCAACTGGAATGCCAGACCTAGAACTTTCACTACTCTTTCCTTTGGTATCGAACAAAGGGGCCCCGACAAAGATGGAAACCAGCCAATGCCTCACCACATGGACTTCTGGATGGATGGGTTTAAGCCCGGAGAGACCATCATTGACTATAAGCTTTACCGAACCAAGTCGGACACCTCATCGAAAACCTATGGGCACAAATATCCGGTAGTCCAGGGATTTACCCCTTACCCCCTATCCGAACACCCGAATTACCCCCCATCCGAACTCTCGGAGAAGCTTACCGAGGATGAGCTTGATGCTATGAACGAGAAGCGGAAAGCGAAAACCCCATTTCCTAACGAAACGGTAATTGGCCCCTATGAGGATGATGTCCGAACCAAGGGCAAAATGAAGTTTATGTACACTTTCTTTAACCGTGCCGACGAATGGGGCGACGTTGCCGATGGCAGCGATGCATTTAATACAAATGGCTATATTCGCTTTAAGTACCACCGGAATAAGTACAAGCTGCGGTTCAACAATGATCCCGCAAAGCTTAAGGATGACAGTGAGTACGATAACACTAATCAAACAGATGTTTTCTATCAATACCCATTAAAGGATTTAGACTTAGATAATCCCGAGACCTTAGTGAAACTAGGCCTGACAGATCTGGTAGAAAAAGATGAGGACGGAAACGATCGGATTAAAAGACCGAAGGGACTGGCGCCCGAAATGGTGTTTAAGGGTTGGGCGCTAGACCCGGCCGGGCAAAAACTAGTTTGGGAAAACAAGGAAACTATGCCCACTCACAACCTGATTCTCTACGCCAAATGGGGGGAACCAGACTCTAAGTGGAAAGTAACCTTTGACCCCAATGGGGGCGAGTTAAAACCCATAGCGGAGGAGAAAGTTACCACCGCCCGGAAAACCATTAGGGAAGGCGATATCGCCGAGCAAAAAGAAGTCACCTACGCGATAAAGGGTGACAACGAAGGGGACAAGCAAGTCTTTACTGTTGTGCAGCGGCAAAAACTGGTAGAACCGAAAAAACCAACCCGGAAAGGCTATAGCTTCATGGGTTGGGAGGTACTGCACTATAAGAAGGATGCCAGTGGTAACTACACCGAGGAAGTGGACAACTCTTATCGGGATACCTATAAGGTTCCGGAGCTTTACTCCTACGGTAACGATGTAGTCAGCCCCATTTACCTGAAAGCCATTTGGGTAAAAAATGATATGGAGGATGTGCGGGTTTACCATCACTTCTTGGATAACAAGCTAGCAATTGATAAGACCCTAAAGGATAATCCCGTTAAAGAAACTATAGGAAACCAGCGAGCCGGTAAATACGTGGCCGCCACTGGTTTAAAGCAAGATGCCAAATGGATTCTGGCTTCCGATGCAGATTTGCAGAATACCCAGGATGAAGAAACCAAAAAACTCTATGACGATTATCAAAAACTGGCTAAAGAGCTAGGTAACCGGGCAACGCAAGATAACACCTATTTCCAAACCCTCCTGGTAGAACCGAAAAAGAAATCAGCGGATGGCACGTTAGCCGATAATCCAAACAATGAATTCCATTTCTTCTATCGTCCCTTCCGGACCCGTAATTACAAGGTCAACTATGTGGACCAAAGAGCTAAGGCGGAGTTAGCGGAAGCCACTACCGATGCGGAAAAGAAAGAGATTATAAAGAAATACCGCATTCTGGACCAGGAACCAGTCGTCAGTGGGGCTAGGCATTACGATGCTCGCAACTATAAGCCGATAATTGGTTGGAAACTGACTTCGGATCCCCAACAGCAGCTCTTCTACGATGTAGACGAAAAGACTAATGAATTCAAAGGAATCAATG
>CAMYFZ010000048.1 GCA_947255165.1 uncultured Varibaculum sp. | reverse complement strand
TAATGCTGTTGAAGCAATAGTCATTCTGCTCGCCTTTCCGTTTCTAGTCGGTTTAGAAGTCGCTGCCCACTAAAAACTGGCTTACGTCAAGTCCATAGTGACAACGTTGTCACTTAGATTAGCTTGTTTTTCAGCCCGTCGCTAAGCAATTCCCAGGATTCCCTAAGAATTGCCTCAGTTTTACGACAGAATTAAGAAATATGGAATAATGATGGTGGATGGTTTCCCCGGCGCACTACGGAGGAAACTACCCCGGAGGGACTATTTTCCTAGGAAAACTCTCTGGCGTGGGGCGAATACTCCCACGCAAACAAGGGCTTCCGTCCTAGAGGACGGCGTAATATAGGGGACTCGCCAGTGCGGGCGTGTCCAGGTGAGACCAGTGGTGAAAAACCCAGATAATAACGAAACAGAATTTAATCAAAATAGTGGCGCGGCGCTTTTTTCCGGGCCGGCTTTTTCTGCCCCTAAGAAAATAGAGTCCTCTCCGGCGGCTCCCGCTCAGATTGCGGCGGCTCCGGCTTTTGCGGCTCCTATGTTTGCGGCGGCTCCTGCTTTCGACCAGGGTATCCCGGAAGAATCAGGAACAGAAAAGGACAGCAAACCAAAGCGGCAGAGAAAAAGAAATGCTGAGGACGCAGCGGAGAAAAACGACAAGTCATCAAGCGGTAAGACCGACAAGAAAACGCGCGGAACGAAAAAGTCGCGTAAAAGTGACAATGTAGACAGCGACAGTGCTGCCTCAGAAAAACGGAAAGACAATCGCGCGGGCGAAGCGTCAACTAAGAAAAATAGTAACCAATCCAGTAACTCCAATGCTGATCGTGGCAATCAGTCAGAGGAGGAAACCAGCGGTAGTCGTCGGCGACGTCGGCGGCGCACCCGCGGAGCGGCGGAAGCTAATGACCAGATTGAACAAGTAAAAGGTTCAACCCGTCTGGAGGCAAAGAAACAGCGCCGCCGCGAGGGGCGCAAAGAAGGACGCCGACCCAAGGTCATTACCGAATCCGAGTACCTGGCGCGGCGCGAAGCGGTAGATCGCACCATGCTGATCCGGTCAAAAGATGGGCTAAATCAGATAGCGGTTTTAGAAGACAACGTGTTGGTGGAACATTATGTCTCCCGGCACACCCAAACCACTATGGTGGGCTCGGTTTATCGCGGCAAGGTGCAAAACGTATTGCCGTCTATGGAAGCGGCCTTTGTTGATTTAGGGCGGGGCCGTAACGCGGTGCTTTATGCCGGGGAAGTTAATTGGGATGTTGCCGGAATGAAGGGACGACCGCGGCGGATCGAAGAGGCCTTAAAATCTGGAGATTCGATCACCGTGCAGGTAACTAAAGACCCTATTGGTCACAAGGGGGCACGGCTTACTTCCCAAGCGACCCTGCCGGGACGTTTCCTGGTTTTAGTTCCGGGAGGATCTATGACCGGTATTTCTCGCAAACTTCCAGAGGTAGAACGGCGACGTCTCAAGAAACTCTTGAAAGTGATTGTGCCCAAGGACTTCGGAGTGATCATCCGTACTGCCGCCGAAGGTGCCAGCGAGGAACAACTGCGCCAAGATGTGCAGCGCCTGCAAAGACAGTGGGAAAAAATCGAAAAGAATGCGGCGTCCTCTAAATCGGCTCCCTATTTATTACACGGCGAACCCGAACTAGCTTTGCGGGTGGTACGCGATGTTTTCAACGAAGACTTCCAAAAGTTGATTGTGCAAGGCAAGGAAACTTATCGTCAGGTTGATTCCTATGTGGAAGAGTTCGCCCCTGATTTACGTGATCGCGTAGAGCAATGGGTAGGAAGTGACGATATTTTCGTTGCCCACCGCGTCGATGAGCAGCTAGCTAAGGGGATGGATCGCAAGGTTTGGTTGCCTTCGGGCGGTTATTTGATCATTGATCGCACCGAAGCGATGACGGTTATTGATGTCAACACCGGCAAATACACCGGTTCTGGTGGCACTTTAGAAGAAACCGTCACCCGCAATAACTTAGAATCCGCCGAGGAAATCGTACGGCAGCTGCGGCTGCGCGATATCGGGGGAATTGTGGTTATCGACTTTGTCGATATGGTGCTCGAATCTAACCGGGACCTGGTGCTGCGGCGCTTGGTTGAATGTCTGGGGCGGGATCGCACCCGCCACCAGGTAACCGAAGTTACTTCTCTTGGCCTGGTGCAGATGACTCGCAAACGGGTAGGGGAAGGCCTAGTAGAAGCATTTTCTACCCCGTGTGAACATTGCGAAGGACGCGGGTTTATTGTGCACACTGATCCAGTTGAAAATGGTGCCAATAGTGATGAGAATCTGCGTTCCCAAGGGCAAAAGCGCGAGGCTAAAGAGGAAAAGCGTTCGAAAACGAATTCTAAAAACCGGGCATCTATGGCGAAAGTAGCGGCGGCTGCCAGTAAAGCTCACGAGGAACAACCTGAGGTAGAGGCGACTGCGAGTTCTAAGCAGCCAGAGCCAGTAGCTGAGGAAGTCTCCGTCTCCGTTAAAGAGGCGGGAACGGATGCTGGTAAAGATGACCGGCACCCGCAGGCAGCTCCTAAAGAGGACGCGAGTGATATGCCCGCGACAATTGAGAACCGCAAAGTCGAAGTTCCAAAGGATCAAGTGGCGGAATCAAGCGAAAAAAACACCGAAGGTATGGCCACCGGGAAAGCTCGGGCGGCTGTCACCTCCGGAACGGTTACTCCGGCATCCGAGGGAGCAGTGATGACTATTCAAAGCGCTGGCGCAGCCAAGACTGTTAGTTTAGAACAGTTAGGTGCGGGCGCTCCCACCTGGGAAAAGAAACCGGATATCGTTGAAGATTCCGCGGAGAAGGCGCCGCGGCAACACGCCGCGGTAACCAGTTAATAATTTTCTCTTATCTCCCGCTAACCCCCTCAGTTGGTGGGAGATAAATAATTTTCAGACAGTTGGAAGCATCGATTTAATCTCACAATGTGAGTATTTTCGTCCGACAGATGGCGGATCGGGCTATTTTTGCTCTAAGCAATTGCGCTTAGACAGTTGCTTGTCCCGTCTATAAGGAGTTGAGATGTCTGAAGAGGTTTCGCAGTCTACTGCGTCCAAGAAGACCAGCCGACAGTCATGGGGGACACAATACGGATTCCTGATTGCGGCGATTGGTTCTGCGATTGGTTTGGGAAACATTTGGCGTTTCCCCGGTGTTGCCTTCGAAAATGGCGGCGGTGCGTTTATCGTTCCCTATCTGATTGCGCTACTAGCTATTGGGCTGCCGATGCTGATGCTGGACTACGCTATTGGTCATAAGTTCCGGGGCTCACCTCCGCTGGCGCTGGCTCGGGTAAACCGGCGCGCCGAAGCCGTAGGTTGGTGGCAGGTGGGCGTCTGTTTCTTCATTGTCGTCTACTATGCGGCCATTATTGCCTGGGCGCTGCGGTACACCGTATTTTCCTTTACTCGTGCCTGGGGAGATGACCCGGCAGGATTCTTCTCTGATAAATTCCTGCAGGCGCAAGACACCAACTCGATTTCCCTAACCCCGGTGTGGGGAATCGCGATTCCGTTGATCGTCACCTGGGTGGTCACTATAGTCCTAATCGCTCTGGGGGTTTCCCGCGGCATCGAATGGATTACTAAAATCTGCATTCCGCTGTTGGTGGTGCTGTTCGTAGCCATGGTGATCAAGGCGCTAACTTTGCCGGGGGCAACCGACGGGTTGAACAAGTTCTTTACCCCTGACTGGAGCGCTCTGTGGAATGGAAAGGTTTGGATCGCGGCGGTGGCGCAGATCTTCTACTCCCTGTCAGTGGGTTTCGGGATCATGATGACCTACGCCTCCTACCTGAAGAAACGTTCTAACTTGACCGGTACCGGCCTGGTTGCGGGCTTCGCAAACTCTTCCTTTGAGGTACTCGCCGGTATCGGAGTCTTTGCCACCTTGGGTTATATGGCGCATCTGCAAAATACTTCGGTTGACAAACTGGAAAACATTACCGGGGTGTCGCTTTCCTTTATTACCTTCCCGCAAATCATCAATGAGATGCCGGGTGGGGCCATTTTCGGGGCGTTATTCTTTGCCTCCCTGGTGCTGGCAGGTATCACTTCCATGGTGTCTTTGGTGCAGGTGGTTGCAGGTGCATTCCAAGACAAAATTGGATGGACTTCTAAGCAGGCTTCGGTGATTCTGGGCGTCATCCTCGCGATCGTCTCGGTGTTCTTCTTTGGAACCACCACCGGGCTCGCCGCTTTGGATACGGTTGACAACTACATCAACACCATTGGGGTGGTGGGAGCGGCGCTCTCGCTGTGCGTGATTGTTACCGTAGTTACCCCCTCGCTGCGTTCCTTGCGGATTCACCTAAATGTCACCTCTGCGGTGAAGGCTGGTAAATGGTGGGAGGCGCTCATCGGGTTCGTAATCCCGGTGCTCCTGGTATTCATGCTGGTGCCGAACCTGGTAGACCTGATTTCCCACGGTTATGGCGATTACCCGCGCTGGTGGACTAACACCTTCGGTTGGGGAATGTTGGCGATTCTCTTGGTGTTCTCAGTGGTAATGCCGCGTTTGAAGTGGCATAAGAGCGCCGAGATTTCGCCCTCGTTCAACCTAGAAAACGTGGACTGGAATAAGGAGGAAGACTAGCTATGACTGGTGAAGCAATATTGATGATGCTGGTTGCCATCCTGGTGATTTGGGGCGGCCTAGTGGGGTCGGTAGTGGCTTTGCGCCGCATGGATCCGCCCTATCAAAAAGGGGAAAACTACTCAGAAATCGACTTTAACCCGCATCCGGGTCTTACGGAGGCTGACTTTATAGAAAAGGAAGCTAAAGAGGCGGCGGAAGCAGCTAAAGCCGGTCAGGAGTAACGTAGACCTGGTTTTTTAAGGCGGGGCGCGGCGAGAATATCTCGCCTGCGCCCCGCCTGATTTTTTCCCAGCGATTTCGGTAGGCGTATTGCTCCCAAGGACGCCCTCGTGCCCTAAGAAGCCTGAATATTCGTCCCTAAGGCTTGGCTAACTGCGTAGCAGGCCACCGCCCCCGCGGCGGCAACATTCAAAGAATCCACCCCGTGACTCAGCGGGATTTTCACTAGTTGATCACATGCTGCTAGCGCCCGTTGACTCATGCCGGGGCCTTCGGTGCCTAGTACCAAAGCCACTTTTGGTTTTTCTTCCCGCTTCACCTTGGACTTTAGATCGGCGCAAAACTTTGGAAGCGAAACCGCCTGGTCAGATAAGGCTAGTCCCGCAACCGTAAAACCGTTCGCCTTTAAAGCGGTGGTATCGGGCCAAGAATCAATCCGGGTCCAAGGCAGCGAAAAAACGGTTCCCATTGAAACCCGCACTGCGCGGCGATAAAGCGGATCGGCGCAATGAGGGCTGGTTAAAATGGCGTCGAAACCCATCGCCGCTGCTGAGCGAATAGCAGCGCCGACATTGGTATGGTCAACTAAATCTTCTAGGATCAGCACTGCCCGCGCTCCGGTAAGCACTTCGTCCAGCTCAGGAAGGGACGGGCGTTCCATCGCGGCGATAGCGCCTCGGTGCATACTGAACCCGGTAAGGTGAATTAACTGTTCTTCTTCAGCTATAAAAATCGGGATGTCGCCAGCGCCTGTGCCCAAGGTTTTCTGCAGGCGTTCTAACCAATGTTTACTGGTCAAAACGGATCGAGGCCGATGTCCGGCAGCAAGCGCCCGGGAGATCACCGAAAAACTTTCCGCTAAATACAGGCCATGTTCGGCTTCAAAACTTTTGCGCAGGTTCACGTCTTTTAACTGGGTAAAATCACGTACCCGCGGATCTGATAAATCTGCAAGCGGAATCAACACCCTACTAGTTTAGAGCCTCGCTCCCGCAAAAAAGATTTCCACATTTTTTGAGCCCAGAAAGTTTTCCCGGTTTCGTTATTTCCTATTTTCATCCTGGAGATGGGTGCGCCAAAGTGAGTTCCAGCAACCACTATTCAAGGAGTAACCATGACCACCACCTCGTCACCTAGCCGTAAATCCGAAAAACCGGTTCTGGGGGAACGCCTGAAAGGTTCCGATTTTTTCGCGTTGTCTACCCCAGAATTTCTGGGGGAAGACGGCGACAATATCCTCCTAGATATGCTGGAGGACGACCCGGATCTACCTTCCGGACTCTACGGTCCCTTAGGTTGGTTGGCGCAAGCCAAAATCCCAGAAATCCTTAAAGACTATGTGGCCACGGGGCAGGGAATCGGAGATTATCAGCGTTTTCACGGTCTAGATGCCGAGGGAGCAAGCAGGCTCCGAGCAGCACTTCCGCGGGTAGCTTTAGCAGATCGGCAAAATGATGCCCCCACGTTGCTAGCCTTCCTAAACGCCTGCATCGCGAATCCCGGGCGGGTGTACCTTTCGGGATATATTATCGGGTCTTCGCGTTGGGATGAACGCGTCAGTGTAGACACCATGTTTGTAGTTGAAGGTTCTGCCGAAGGGACAAGCGAGCCTTCAGCGCAGCAGGCCCGAAAAATCTGGCAAACCTACCAGGACAAACTGTCCTTGGGTCAGGCATCCGCGCCAGATGAACTCTATAGCGCCGACCCTAGATGGGCATGTCCCGGCTGGTGCTTATGGTGGGACTAACTAATAAAATCCCCAAAATCAGCTCGGGCGAAGCAAGCGACCAGACTACTTTTAATTCCCGGCGTTAGCTTTTAAGTACACTTGAGGGCGTGCTGTATCGATTTTTATTTAACCACGTGATTTCACGTCTAGATGCCGAAAAATGTCACCACGCCACTATGCAAGCCCTGTACCTAATCTCTCGGGTTCCGGGATTAACCGGGCTGATCAGAATATTTTTCTCCGGCTCAGTGGGGACCCTACGAGGAGGATGGGTAGGCGAAGCGCAGGGACTGAAATCCCTGGCTAGGCCAGTTCCCGGATATTTGGGTCTGGCAGCCGGAATGGATAAAGATGCCCTAGCCCCGCTCCAGTTCGGAGCTTTCGGATTCGCGTTCGTTGAGGTGGGGACGGTTACTCCGCGTCCGCAACCCGGAAATGATAAGCCGCGTCTGTGGCGGATATTAGATTTGCGCGCCGTCCGCAATCGGATGGGTTTCAACAATCAGGGTGCCTCTCACATGCTGCGGCGACTCCAGAAGCTGCGCAGCACCCCGGCGGGACGCTCCCTAATATTGGGGGTAAACCTGGGGAAGAACAAGACCACCGAGCTGGAGCAAGCAGCCGCTGACTACCGTGCCAGTGCGCGCCTGCTCGCAAAATATGCAGATTACCTGGTGATTAATGTTTCTTCTCCCAACACTCCGGGACTTCGCAGTCTGCAAGCCAGCGAGCAGTTGCGTGAAATCGGGCAGGCAGTAATCTCTGCCGCGAGGCAAAGTGCCGGAAGGGAAGTTCCAGTGTTAGTAAAACTGGCTCCCGACCTACAAGATGCGCAGCTAAAAGAACTCGCACAAATCGTAAAAGAAGTGGGGCTAGCGGGAGTAATAGCCACTAACACCACCATCAACCATGAGTTTGGCGAGGGCGGACTCTCGGGTCCTCCCTTAAAAGAACGGGCCCTGGAAGTAGTGCGCTTGCTGCGCCGGCAACTAGGCAATTACTACTTGATTATCGGGTGCGGAGGAATAGAAGACGCTGCCACTGCCCGTCAGTTCCTGGACGCGGGAGCTGACCTGTTGGAGGCGTTTACCGCCCTTATCTATCAAGGTCCCGGCTTTGCGGGAAAGCTAAATAAACAGCTTGCGGCGGAGCTTCCTGCCCTGCCGTTGCAAAAAAACTCTTAGGGACGAGAGAGCATATAGGAGCGAATATCGCTAGCGTATTCGCTAATATCAGGGCGCGGTCCGCGCGGGCCGGAAGGACGCGGGCGGCGCATGCGCCGCGGGCTAGCTAGGCGCATTAAAATGTAACGTCCGTTGCCTTTCTTCACCCGTTTGTCGCCCCCGGTAACCGACAATAAAGAACGGTTGATGATCATGGTGGTGACCACCGCTTCGATAATTGCTAGCAGTAGTAGTCCCCACATAGTGAAAAGCAGGATTCCGTTCAATTGTTGGTTACGGGAAAATGCAATCGACAAAACTAGGAAGGCCAGCACTATCGGCATAAATAGCTCGCCGATAGCGAAGCGGGCATCCACAAAATCGCGAATGTAACGCCGCACTGGTCCTTTATCGTTGTAGGGAAGATAGCGTTCGTCTCCCTTGCCGTCCAAGGCGGCTTGCTGTTTCTTGTAGAGCTTATCGCGCTGCTCGCGGCGGCGTTTGCGGGCCTCTTTCTTGTCTACTATCAGGGGCCGGCGGTTTTTCGCTTCCGCTTCTTTGCGTTTAGGGGTGGGGCGACCCTTGCTCTCGCCTTGATCGGCTGGCGTCTGAGTGTTCTCGTCGTTATTGCGTCCAAAAAGTTTCACCCGTCCAGGTTATCGGGGGAGGGCGGGCAGGGGGAAATCTGTCCCCCCTTGATGTTTCTGGTTTGCGCTCAGCAGCTGGCCTTTCCCTCTAGCGGGCGTATCGGGGTAATCTGGCAAGCATGAGTGATATTTCGGAACTAAAAGCAGCTTCTAACCATATTTTTGCGGATGTGAAAAGCGAGCTAGCCAAACTGGTAGCAATCCCTTCGGTTTCCTCGGCTTCCCGTGAGGAGGTGGAAAAATCTGCCGGGCACCTGGCACAGTTATTTTCTAACCTGGGGATGGAAACCACAGTGAAAACCGCCCCTACCCCCACTGGGGAAGAGGGAATGCCCGCGGTTGTTGCCCGCAAGATAGTTGACCCGCAGGCGAAAACGGTTCTGCTCTATGCCCACCACGATGTGCAACCAGCTGGGCCGCGCGAACGCTGGAATACTGATCCCTTTGTTGCTACTGAAAAGGATGGCCGCCTCTATGGTCGTGGCACCTCCGATGATGGAGCGGGGGTAATGGTTCACTACGGGGCGCTCCTGGCTTTGGGTGAAAAGTGTCCGGTTAACGTGACCTGTTTTATTGAGGGGGAAGAAGAAATCGGCTCGCCCTCATTCCGAAACTTTATTGAAAAATATCGGGAAGATTTAGCCGCCGACGCCATTATTGTGTGTGACTCTGATAACTGGCGGGTGGGTGAACCGGCACTGACCGCTACTTTACGCGGGGTGGCCAGTATGGATGTAAAAGTAAAAGTAATGGACAGTGCCCTGCATTCGGGAGCCTACGGCGGCCCGGTGCTAGATGCTGTTACAGTAGCCAGCCTTTTAGTGGCGAAATGTTTCAACCCTGACGGTAGCTTGGCAGTACCCGGTTTAGGGGGCACTACCAGCGCTGATGTTCATTATCCGGAAGAGTTGTTCAAGGCAGATGCCGGGGTGGTTGACAGCTTCCAGCTAGCCGGAAAGGGCGACGTAGCCTCGCGTCTTTGGAACCAACCGGCACTTTGCGTTATTGGTTGGGATCAGCGATCTCGAGCTGAGAGCGCCAATGCCCTGGTCCCGGAAACCTGCTTACGGCTCTCGCTGCGCACCGCGCCGGGCACCGACAGCGCGCAATGCGCGCAGGCTTTGAGTACATTCTTGAAAGAAAATGCACCCTTTGGAGCCGAAGTAGAAACCGAGGTTCTCGAATGTGGGCCCTCCTATCAAGCCGAATCATCGGCGGCAGAAGAAGATATGAAATGGGCACTATCGTCCGCCTGGGGTAAGGATGCGGTAGATATTGGCTGTGGGGGAGCGATCCCTATGACCGCTGATCTGGCACAAGTGTTCCCGCAGGCCGATATCTTGATCACCGGGGTGGAAGATCCAGCTACTAACGCCCATTCAGAAAACGAATCCCAGGATTTAGGTGATCTGAAAAATGCCATTACCGCAGAGGCTCTGTTCCTGGCCCGTCTAGGTGGACAGATTTAAGTGCAGATAGCTCTGGCCATTGCCAGCACTCACGACGCTAGTGCCCAGGATATGGGAAAAGCCTTCAAATCGGGGTGGTTAAAGCACCAGAGCCGAGACCAGGTGCAGGTTATTCCCTATTCCTGGGCCTATTCGGAAGTGGCAGCTGGCTACCCGCTAGCGGATCTTTTCGCGGGGACAAGCGATCCCTTCCAGGCCGGTAAGCGTTTACCGGAGCTCCTTAAAGCTGGCAAAGGCCTGTATCTGCCAGCGTCCTACCCGAAGCAATCCTTACAAAGTGAGTATTTACCGCCGGACGCGTTAGCTCCCGCAGACCTGGAGGAACTACCGGATTTCCCGGCCTCTTTCATGCGGGGAGTCACGCGCGCCTATGGCCAGGACACCCTAGACCCGCAAATCTGGGAAAACCTGGGGCGCGCCCTCGCACATACGCAGGTAGTTACCGGCAGTGAAAAACCGTTGTTTTCTGCTACTGGGGTGCTGGCCGAAGTGGCAAAAACCCGCCCTGAAATTGCCCAAAAAACTAAAGAAAACTGGGAAGAAGTGTTTAGAAGCGCCGCAGGTTACGGACATCGCCGCTATCTAGAGGTATCTGATTTATCGGGATCCAAATCTGTTCCGGGTACCCAAATCGGGACTCTTCCCGGGGGAGGATGCGCGTGGGGGGTGGGAGAATTACTGGGAAGACTGGGGGCTCGCCTCGACTTTGCAGCCGATTTCCTAGCAGGCCGCGCCCGACTGTCGCAGATTCTGGAAGGTTCAGATTTGCTAGTGGCGAATACTCAGGAGCTTTCTCCCTGGAACCTTCCCGGCTCTCCGCTAGCACATTTATGTGATGCTGCTAGCCGCTTAGGGTTGCCGATAGTGGTGGTTACCAGTGAAAATAACCTGAGTAGGGGAGAAATAGCAGAGCGGGGAATCGATGCTATTTACCAATTTCCGACTGATATTGTCGGCATGAAACAGGCCGGACTTCGCTTAGCGCGTACCTGGGCGCAATAGCCACTAGAGCCACCTTGGACTAGGCTAAGGACTAGCTTACTTAAACATAACGATTGTTATAGGGAGAAACATGAGTGAAGAACAAGCTGAAAAAACAGCTACCCACAAAGTAACTTTGACCGATGCGGCGGCTGAAAAGGTTAAATCACTGCTTGACCAGGAAGGTCGCGATGACCTGCGCCTGCGGATAGCGGTGCAGCCGGGCGGATGCTCGGGGCTTATCTATCAGCTTTATTTCGACGAACGTCTCCTCGAGGGGGATGCGGTCGTAGAATTCGCTCCCGGAGTCGAGGTAGTAGTCGACAAAATGTCTAACCCCTATTTAGAGGGCGCCTCCATTGATTTCTCTGACACTATTGAACGCCAAGGCTTTACCATTGATAACCCGAACGCGGTAGGTTCTTGCGCCTGCGGTCAGTCATTCCACTAGGAACAGTCAGGATTTAACCGTGAAACGTAGACTTTCATCTTCTTTTGCCGCCCTCGCTCTTATGGGAGCGTTAATTGGCGGCGCCCTCACCGCTTGCAGTAGCAATGCTACTGGGGTAAACGTCGAGGGTGATTACGGTAAGGCTCCCAAGGTTAGTGCTGGGGAGGGAACCCCGCCGAAAGAGCTGAAAGTTACAACCCTCAAAGATGGAGAGGGCGAAGCCTGCGGCACGGGTGCGGTAGTTAAAGTTAACTATCACGGTCAACTGTGGAATGGGAAAAAATTCGATTCCAGTTTTGATCGCGGAAAGCCTGCCGTGTTTTCTTTGAAGCAGGTAGTTCCCGGTTGGGGCAAGGGTCTTAAAGATGCCAAGCCAGGATCGCGCACCCTGCTAGTGATTCCTCCCGAATTGGGTTATGGGGATCAGGCAACCGGCGATATTCCCGCCGGGTCTACCTTGGTCTTCGTGGTAGACACTTTGAAATGTTTTTCCTCTTCGCAGATGAAGCAGGGCGAACAGCTGTTAGCAGAAGCCAAAGCAACCGGCGATAGTTTGCCCGGTGTGGAAGTTGGGGGAAAACTAGGGGCAAAGCCGACATTGAAGGTAACCCCAGATCAGCTGGCCAAAGAGCGCAAGGTAGTGGTGCTGGCGCAAGGAAAGGGGGCGCCGCTAAAAGCCAAAGATGTGGTGATAGTGCATCAAAGCTGGCTAGACCAGGATGGGAAGATTGCTTCCACCTGGGATAGCGCGACCCCGATGCCGCTGCAGGGGGAACAGAGCCTAGCCGAGTTGGGATTAGATAAAGAACTTGCCGGTAAAACTGTGGGATCGCGGCTCGCTCTAAGTTCCATGCAAAACGGGCAAGCAGTCGCATTCGTGATGGATATTATCGGCACCCTCTAGGAAATCTGTACCGGCTGGGTTATGCATACTTTTAACGCTTTACAACCTGCAGTTAAAACATTGAAAATGCGGGTGATAGTGCTCGTGCTCTTGAATGCCCTGTGTCTGGGCGTCCTTTCGGGCTGTTCCCAGGGGGGATCCGATGCCTCCGCACCAGAAGTAAAAGGGAAGTTCCCGGCGGTTTCTGGCGAGTTAGGACAAGCACCCAAAATGGAGGCCGGTGCGGGCAAAGCCCCCACCAGTTTGCAAGTGCGGGTACTTCACGAGGGCGACGGACGTAAAGTAACCGCCAAAGACCAGGTACTCATGGACACCTTGGGTAACCTGTGGGATGGAAAAACCGTGATGACCACCTTCAGAATGGGTGATTCTGCGCAAGGGTATGCGATGAGTGAAGTCATTCCCGGCTGGAAACAGGCTCTAGTCGGTAAGAAGCTCCGTTCGCGAGTACAGGTCACCGTACCCCCGCAGCTAGGTTTCCAAGGAGAAGCCGCGAAAAGGATCCCTACCGACTCCACTATGGTATTTGTGATTGACCTGCTTAGCGCCATGGATCTGAGTGACGTTTCCGCCCTGAAACAGGGCAAGAAAATAGCTAAATCTTTCTCTAAACTGCCCCCGGGGTTGAAAATTAGCGGAGCTCCTGGCACCCAGCCGCAGCTAATCATCGATCCGGCCTTTCCTGCTCCGCAAACAAAACAGGTAATAATGCTGTACCAAGGCAAAGGACCGAATCTGGAACCAGATGATTTTCCCGGGGTACATTTGACCGCTGCCACCTATGAGCAGGGTGAATGGTCTGACGTATCCAGTTCCTGGCCCAGCGGGAAAATGGTGTCTACTCCCTCAACTGTGCAGAGTACCCCGCAGTTCTTAGGGGTGCCGGTCGGTTCACGAATGGTGATGATAGAGCCCGCAGAAGGGGCGCGCCAAGGGGCGAAGGCACATCCGGCGCGGATCGCTATCTACGACATCGGCGCCAAGCAAACCAGTACCCGCCTCGGGTAATCGTTCTTGGATCTTGAGCGCGGGGGATAGATTTTTCCTCCCGCCCAAGAATTTGGAAAACGTAGCGACGTTTTCCAA
>CAMYFZ010000047.1 GCA_947255165.1 uncultured Varibaculum sp. | reverse complement strand
GAACTGCGCGGAGTGCTCTCCCACGAACTGATGCACGTATATAACCGCGATATTTTGACCTCCTCCATAGCCTCCGCGATTGGCGGTTTGATTACTTCCGC
The DNA here is from genome assembly GCA_947255165.1 of uncultured Varibaculum sp. The sequence continues at coordinate 13,316 of CAMYFZ010000047.1, read as the reverse complement.
TGCGCAAATGATGTTCTTTTTCGGAGGAGGACGCCGGGATGGGGAAAGCTCCGGTCCCCTGGGCGCTATCGGGGCGCTATTAATGCTATTGCTGGCACCGCTGGCTGCGACCTTAACTCAACTAGCGATTTCTCGTACCCGCGAATTTGATGCTGATCAGTCCGGGGCAGAGCTTTCCCGCGACCCCTTAGCGCTGGCCAGTGCGCTAAAGAAGCTGGAGGCGGGAACTACTGCCCGTCCCCTGGTAAAAAATCCGCAGACCGAGAAAGTCGGCTTCATGATGATCGCCAACCCCTTCAAGGCAGGCGGATTCCAGCAACTATTTTCTACCCACCCGCCGATGGATCAGCGGATCCAGCGGCTAGAAGAAATGGCAGGGTACTAGGGCCAGCCTTGACAATCTGAGGCTACCCGCCTCGCGACCGGCAGTCTTAGCGGTGACAAGAAACCTGCGCCAGGTTTTGGGGTAGGCAGTCGCTAGCGACTACCCCGTTTAGAGCTACCTGGGAAAGCGGCTATTCGCCGTCCTGGCCGATTAAATCTTCGGGCACTTCCTCACCACGGGAAATCGCGCTCATCGCTTTACGGGACACCACTTTGACGCGCTCGCGCGAGCCGCGGCCACCCTCAACTTCCCCGAAATCTGCACCCAATTGCTTTTCGTATTCGTCCAGTAGCTCCCAGCCGTGCCAGGTGGAGAAGGGAACTCCGCGCTGCTTCAGCAGTTCAATCATGGCATCGTGACCTACCGCTTTCCCGGTTGCCACTAGCTTGCCTGCTTCCGCATCTTCTACCAGGTGAGCGATAGTTTGCTGGGCATCAGACTTGGTGGAGCCAATCAGCCCCACCGGGCCCCGCTTTACCCAACCGGTGGCGTAAATACCGTTCAAAGGCGTTCCCTCCAGGTCGGTAACCCGCCCTTCCTTATTGGGAATCACCCCGCGCGCCTCATCAAAAGGCAGCCCCGCAATCGGGGAAGAGAAATAACCGACCGCGCGATAAACCGCCTGTACCGGGGTTTCGCGCAGCTCGCCGGTACCAGAAACGGTTCCGTCCCCGTTCAGCTGAGTGCGTTCGGTAACCACGGCGCGCACATGCCCGTTCTCGTCCGCCAAAATTTCTTTCGGAGCAGAGAATAGGTGCAGGTGGATACGGCGGTCAGCGTCCTTATCGTCCTCATCCATCGCGTAGTTAATTAAGGTATCGACCACCATTTTGGTTTGCTTAGAGGCCGCAATCGCCTGCTCCGAGCCCTCATCGAACTCGAAATCTTCCTCGGAAACAATAACTTTTACTCCCGGCTGTTGCCCGAGTTCGCGCAGTTCCAAGGGGGTGAACTTCACCTGGGCGGGTCCGCGCCGCCCAAAAATATGCACATCCGTAATCGGGGATTTGTAAAGTTCTCTGGCCACATTTTCGGGGATTTCAGTTTTCAACATATCCGCCGGGTGCTTGGCCATTACCCGCGCAATATCCAGCGCGACGTTACCAACTCCGATAACCGCCACTTCTTTGGCCTCAAGCGGCCAAAAACGCGGATAGTCCGGGTTCCCGTCATACCAGGACACAAAATCGGAAGCACCGTAACACTCCGGCAGGTCTTGACCGGGCAAATCAATCGGTTTATCCCGATCAGATCCGGTGGCAAAAATAATCGCGTCATAGTGTTCATGCAGGTCATCAACGGTAATATCGCCGTCCTCGCCACCGACATTAACGTTTGCCAGCAAACGAATATCTCCGCGCTGCAAAACCTTGTAGAGAGCAGTAATAATCGCCCGAATGCGAGGGTGATCCGGCGCCACCCCGTAGCGAACCAAGCCATAGGGGGCAGGCAGGCGTTCAAATAAGTCAATCTCTACATTCAGGCCAGACTTGGACAAAATATCGGAAGCATAGATACCGGCGGGGCCGGCTCCAATTACGGCGACACTGAGCGGACGGTCAGACACTAAAACCCTTCCTTTTGCATTATCAACCTGGCGATGCCTACTTGTAGCACCTCAAACCTCCCCTATTGTAGCCAGGAAAGGGGTTTATCTTGCATTTTGTTGAGCGGTTTCACACTATGGAGCGCGGGCAAGACAGTGGCGCGGAACTTGCCTAAAACACCTGGGCAATTCTTAGGCCAAAACAGCAGCAGGATGCGAGCGCGAGCTTATCTGCCGCAATAAAGGCAAAGCCGCCCGCGAGAGAGGCTGACTGAGAGAGAATAGAAAAAGTTAAGGAGGAATCAAATGAGTAGACGGCAAACTCCGCGCAGACCAGCGATGTTGGATGCCGAGCAAGCAGAGAACATTCCCGGTGCCGAAGATGGGGCCATCTCCTCGGAGGTCGCCCACCTGGTAGCCCAAACTCTGTTGGGGATAGAAAAAGAGAGCGACGAGAACGTTCAGCGCTTGCGCCAGCTGCTGGAATCCGGCGGGATAGATACGGTTAGTGAGCTCTGGTCTAGCTCGCCCGCGGGCACTTTGCCAGGAACACTCTGGCGGCTCTACTTGGTGTATCAATGGTATTTACGTGACCCCAACCTGGTAAATGAACGTTTCCAGCAGGGCCTTGCCGCCCTGAAAATTAGGGAGGTTTTTTCTTCTCAGCACTGCGAAAAATCGGTGGCCGCCCTCATGGAGAAACTGGCGGCGCTGTGGAAAGCACAAGTTTCAATAGCCCAGTTAGCTCCGCTATTAGATCGCGTCAGTGATTTCTTACAGGTGCTGGCCAGTGGGGTCAGCGCCGAATGGATTAAAGATGCCCGGGATGAACTGGCCGATCCCGTAACCCTACGTCCTGAAGCGCTATTACAAACCGCGAGTGACCTAAAGCTTTCCGCACGTGCAGCCCAGGCAAATCGCTTAAACTAGAAACAAACCTACCCGGACGAGTTCAGTTACCGTCACCAAATTTATTAGAAGGGATCGGCATGGACAGCAAACAGGAAGCTGACAACAGGCCAGAACCGAAAGTACGTAAAGCCAAGATCAAAGAGGATGCGCAAGGCGACCCCCAGGTGGTGCCTACCCCCGCCGATATTGCCCGGGTTTACAAAGAAAACCCGCAAACTGAACCAGTAGTGCAGGTAGATCGGGTGGCAGCAGAATCCAACTTTGAGACCGCCACCGCCGATGAACTGATTTCTTCGAAAACTTCTCCCGAGCAGTTCCCCGGTACCGACTACGAGGATGCCGACTATGACCTGCCTACCGGCTCCTCTCCGTTTATAGATGGCCGTAAAATAGCTGCTGACGATGAGCTTTTGCCCCGACCGAAAAAAACCGCCACCCCTGCTGCGGAAAAGAGTACTGCAGGTAAAGTGACTGGTAAAGACGCTAAAGCTACCAGTAAAGATAGCGGTAAAGAGGCCGGTAAAGAAAGTTCGAAACCGACCGGTGACGCCAAAGGAAAAACTAGCGCTGCTACGCCCGCCAAAACCGGAAAGAAAACCAATACGGCCACCACTAAAGAGTCTTCGGCAAAGGCCAAGCCGACCGCTGAAAAAGAGACCACCAGCGCCGGTCACGCCCAAACCGATGGCCCTGAGGATCTTTCCCAAATCAGCCCCTCCACGTTGCGGGAGGCACCCGGGATGGACAAACTGGCGCAGGCCGGTCCCCTCGGTCAAGATAAACCCCTGCCCAAGGGACGCTTCGGGGATCGGGAACTTTCCTGGATGCAGTTCAACCAACGGGTACTAGAACAGGCTGAGGACGAGCGGCTCCCGATCTTAGAGCGCGCCTGGTTCACCACTATTTTCTCCTCTAACCTTGATGAGTTCTATATGGTGCGCGTGGCGGGACTAAAACGCCGGATTGCCGCCGGAATTGCCCGCACTGCTGCCTCGGGCCTCACCCCGCGCCAAGTACTCGACCTAGTAACTGAACGTGCCCAAGTCCTGTGTGCTCGGCAAGCCGGTTTCGTGCAAAACACTTTGCTAGGCGAACTGGAAAACGTGGGGATCAAGCTGCGCCGCTGGAACGATCTTGCCCCGGACCAGCAAGAATTTCTGCACGGATACTTCCGCCGCCAGATTTTCCCGATCCTGACCCCGCTCGCGGTCGACCCCTCGCACCCCTTCCCCTATATTTCGGGATTGTCGGTCAACTTGGCGGTGGTGGTGCGCAATCCGCTAACCGGCAAACAGCATTTCGCCCGGGTGAAGATTCCGGAAAGTCTGCCGCGCCTGATCTGCGTGGAACAGGCAATCGACCAGATCAGCCCGGAAGACGCAATTGATACTAACGGGGAAGCCACCTTCGTTACCCTCGAGGACGTTATCGGTCCCCACCTCGATCACCTCTTCCCGGGAATGGAAATCTTAGAACACCATGTATTCCGCCTGACCCGCAATGAGGATCTGGAAGTCGAAGAGGACGATGCCGAAAATCTGCTGACCGCCATGGAACAAGAATTGTTGCGGCGCCGTTTTGGCCCGGCAGTGCGCCTAGAGGTCGCCAAGGGGATCTCGCGGGCGGTACTCGACTTCTTGGTGGCCAAACTAGAGATCGGCATGGAGGACGTATTCGCCCTCCCCGAACCTATCGACCTGCGTTGTCTGGACGAACTGCATGAACTGGATCTGCCAGAACTCAAATATCAGAAGTTCGTACCCGCCACTGCTGCCGGTCTTGCCGAAGTAGAGTCGGCTACCCCCACCGATATTTTCGCCATGATCCGCAGCCACGATGTGTTGTTGCATCACCCCTATGATTCTTTCTCTACTTCGGTGCAGCACTTTGTAACCTATGCCGCTAAGGATCCGAAGGTGCGTTCGCTAAAGCAGACGCTGTATCGTACCTCCTCGGATTCGCCGATTGTGTCCGCCTTGATAGAGGCGGCACAAAACGGGAAACAGGTATTGGCGATCGTCGAGATCAAAGCTCGTTTCGATGAGGATGCCAATATCTCTTGGGCCCGCAAACTAGAGCGCGCTGGGGTACACGTAGTCTATGGCATGGTGGGGCTGAAAACTCACTGCAAACTATCGATGGTGGTTCGCGAAGAGGCCGATGGTATGCGCCGCTATTGCCACGTAGGCACCGGCAACTATCACCCCAAGACGGCACGCGGATATGAGGATCTGGGCCTGCTGACCTGTGACCGGGAGGTGGCCCAAGACCTTACTCGTCTGTTCAATCAGCTGTCTGGTTATGCGCCGCGTACTTCCTTCCATCGCCTGCTAGTGGCTCCGCGCTCTATCCGTCCCGGGATTATTGAACGTATTGAGCGCGAGGTAGAAAATCACCGTAAAGGCTTGCCGGCGTATGTCGGGATTAAAGTTAACTCCCTGGTAGATGAGGCGGTAACTGATGCTCTCTACCGCGCCAGCCAGGCAGGCGTACCGATCGATATTGTGGTTCGCGGAATTTGCACGATTCGTTCCGGGGTGCGCGGCCTATCGGAAAATATCCGGGTGCGCTCAATTTTGGGTCGTTTCCTAGAACACTCGCGGATTTATGCCTTTGAGAATGCCGGACAGCCGGAGGTGTGGATTGGTTCTGCCGACCTGATGCACCGCAACCTAGATCGCCGAGTAGAGGCGCTGATTCGGATAAAAGATGCCGACATGACCGCCGAACTCATGGATTTGGTGAAACTCGAAGCCTCGCCAGAGGTGTCTTCCTGGCATTTGCGTCGGGATGGAACTTGGCGGCGCCATATTGAAGCTAAGGATGGCTCGCCCCTTATGGACATTCAAGAGTACCTAATTAATAAGGCTAACTCGCGGATGAAGGGACGCTAAGCGGCGAATTTTCCGGCTAACTCTTCACGTTAATACAGTTTTACCCCTGTCACCTGGGAGAATGACCTTACACGTAATTTGTTAGACAATGGAAACAGATTACGAGAAAGGCAAGTGGCGATAATGACGGCTCGACCTAAGCCACCGCATATGCGGATAGTACGATCCGCAGGCGCATTAGTTTGGCGTCTGCGGCCAGAAGCTAACCCAATTTCTGGTACCTCCCTCCCCGCCAAGCGCCAAGATATCGAGGTACTGATAGTGCATCGACCCCGCTATGACGACTGGTCTTGGCCGAAAGGCAAACGCGAACCTGGGGAAGCTATCCCGGCAACGGCGGTGCGCGAGGTGGAAGAGGAAACCGGAGTTCCCATTCGACTAGGAGCACCGCTGACGGTGCAGCGTTATCGACTGGGATCGGGAGTAACCAAAGAGGTTTATTACTGGGTAGGTTTTCCGGATGTTTCCAAGGAAACTTTGCGAGCACGCCCCCTCGCTCCCCCGGCACCTAGCAAAGAAATTGATAAATCACAGTGGGTGGGGGCGCGCAAAGCTATGCGGATGCTAACTCGCCGCGGCGATCGCCGTCTGCTAGAAGAACTGCTCACCCGCTTGGCAGAGCACACTTTAGTAACCCGGACGGTGGCGGTGTTACGGCACGCTAAAGCCACCAAACGTTCTCGTTGGGAACACGGGGAGATGACTCGGCCGCTTTCACGCCGCGGCTCCTCGCAAGTGTTGCGGTTAATCCCGGCGCTTTCGGCTCTGGGGATTAACCAGATAATCACTTCCCCTTGGCGTCGCTGCGTGGCCACCGTTGCCCCCTATGCCACGCTCTCGGGTACTCCCCTAAAAATGGAGCCCGCTTTTACCGAGGACGCCTATCGGGAAAATCCTGCGGCTATGCGGAAAGCGGTTCGCAGGCTACTTTTAGATGCTCCTGCCGATCAGCCTCCCGATTCCTTGGCGATTTGCGTACATCGCCCCACGATTCCGGGGATTATTGGCGAGTTAGCTCCGCTGACGCCCAATAATTTAGGGAGAATACTTCCCCAGCGCGACCCCTATTTAAAAACTGCGGGAATGCTGATCGCGCATCTGGCTGACTATCCCGAGACCCGAATAGTTGATCTGGAACTATTCCGTCTAGATCCGTAGGGTCCCCCCAGGGGAATATTTTCACTGCTCTGCTGGCAGGGTTAGTCGCGCTGAGAGAGTTTCCTTGCTAGGTATACCGCGACTCAAACCAGCATCCGGACAGCTAAACTGGTGGCATGATTGATTCCCATTGCGACCCCAACCCGGAAATCTCGACCAGTGCATCCACAACCAGAACCGAGCCTTCCGTTCCTTACCTACTACCTCGGGTAGGTATTGGCAGCGACGTTCATGCTTTTGCTGACCCCGCCGACCCGGAGTCTGAGTCCCGTCCGTGCATGGTAGCCGGACTTTCCTGGCCGGGGGAAACCCCCCTTAAGGGGCATTCCGATGCGGATGTGGCCGCCCACGCCCTCTGTGACGCCATTTTATCGGCGGCCGGCCAAGGGGACTTGGGTACCCATTTTGGTACTGATCGTCCCCAGTGGCAGGGAGCCTCTGGTAAGCAGCTATTAGCAGCCACCATGGAGATTATTCACCAGGCAGGGTGGGAACTGGGAAATGCCGCCGTTCAGGTGATCGCTAATCATCCGCGGATGGGGGCACGCTATCAGCAGGCGCGGGAAGCCCTGGAGGAGGCAGTGGGGGCACCGGTTTCTATTTCCGCAACTACCTCGGACAAACTGGGGTTTACCGGACGCGGGGAGGGCGCGGCGGCGATAGCTACCGCCCTGGTTTACCCTCGATGCTGAACTGAGCTTCGCCGGGATCCCTTATCGGCAGTAATATCTTCACTGTGTCTAAGTAAAGAAAAACTCTCCTTATTAAAAGCTAGGCACAAACCCTTAGCCTCATTTAGCCTACTTACAGTCGCCAGACTCCTAAATACAGCGACCTAGATCACAAAAATCCAGGTCTTTAGACCTAGATGTTTTAGGAAAATTCTAGCTGGAAAATAGGTGCTCTAAACCTCTGTTTTTCTGCCGGTTTACCCTTTTTAAGTCAAAAAGACTTACAGCTCTCAAGTACCTAAAGTCCCGTACTATATTGTGATTTGCTCGACAGCGAGATAATATGTTTCGCAGTCGAAAGTCTCGGCGCAAACCCCAATGGAGAGCAAATGATAAGTACATTCTCAACATTAGTAATGCCCACAGTAGGTGCGGCAGATTTTATAAGTAGCGGGAGCACTAGCGGTATCGCCATCGCCATGGTGATTTACTTCGTAGCCATGATCTTGATCGGTATCTACGGTTACACCCGCACCCAAACCATGGATGACTACATGGTGGGGGGACGTTCCCTACCTCCCCTGGTAGCCGCGCTTTCCGCTGGTGCTGCGGATATGTCCGGGTGGTTAATGATGGGACTGCCGGGCGCCCTCTATCTAACCGGTCTGGTGGAATCCTGGATTGCCATCGGGCTGCTGATTGGTTCCTGGTGCGCCTGGAAATGGGTGGCTCCCCGTCTGCGTTCCTATTCGCAGGTAGCCGGAGACTCGATTACCGTTCCTTCGTTCATGTCGGCACGCCTTAAGGACGACAAATACGTCCTGCAGATGGTAGCCGGGATAATTATTCTTTTCTTCTTCACCATCTATGTGGCCAGCGGCATGGTGTCTGGCGGCGTGTTCTTCGAATCGATCTTCCATGTTAACTACCACGTGGGCATGGTAATCGTGGCCGGGGTGGTTATTCTTTACACCCTGGTAGGCGGGTTCTTGGCGGTGTCCTGGACCGACATGGTGCAAGGCATCATGATGTTAATCGCCCTGCTGCTGGTACCGATCTTCGGCGTAGTCGCCCTGGGCGGATTCGGAGTGATGACTGGCACCCTCAGTGGCCTGGAAGGTCATATGTTCTCCATCGTAGGTGATGGCGCTGCTGGTAAGTTGTCGATGCTCAACGGTCTGGCCTGGGGGCTGGGATATGTAGGTATGCCCCACGTAATCGTGCGTTATATGGCCCTGCGCTCCCCCAAAGAAGCGGTCTCGGCGCGCCGCCTAGGCATCGGCTGGATGTTCCTGTGTGTGCTAGGCGCTACTATGACCGCTCTCATCGGGCGTGCCCTAGTCGAAAATGGCATCGGTGGAATCAAAGAAGCCCTGGATCGGGTGAAAGTTAACCCGCAAGAGAGCATCTACCTAGTGATGGGGGAAAAGCTCTTCCCCGCCGTGCTCGCCGGGTTCATGTTGGCTGCGATTTTGGCCGCCATCATGTCCACCGTGTCTTCGCAGCTATTGGTGACTTCCTCCGCAGTGGTTGAGGATATTTACCGCGGTATCAAGAAGCGCCGTCTGCTGGGCACCAAAGGTATTAACGCCGGCCGGATGGTGGTGTTAGCGATTTCGGTGATCGCCGCTTTCTTTGCCTGGTTCCGTACCGACTCGATTCTGGGTCTGGTTTCTTTCGCCTGGGCAGGCTTCGGGGCCGCCTTCGGTCCAGTGGTTGTACTCAGCCTCTACTGGCGCAAGTACACCTGGCAAGGCGCTGCAGCCGGTATGGCCGTGGGTGCTATTACCGTGGGCATCTGGGGCAATCTACCAGACACGGTGCCGATGTTCTTCCAGGTCTACGAGATTCTACCCGGATTCTTACTGAACCTGCTGGTCTCCTGGCTGGTGTCTCGCGCCACCTACAAGCCAAATAAGGAAATCGACGAAGAGTTCGATCTTGCCGTCAAACTGGCTCATGCCTCGCAAGAGGAAATTAACTCTACTTTAGAAGGACGCAAAGTTACCCCGGTAACTGTGGTGCCGATTGCGGAGGTAGACACCGCAGGACCGGTACCTGAATCACAGAAAACTGAATAAAAATAGGGACTAGGAAAAAAGTCCCTACAATCGGGGTACACTTCCTCGCATCTAGTGTTACCTTGAAAATATAAGTGCGTAGAGGGTCGGGCAATACCAAGCCCGGCTCTCTGCGCCCTTAGGTGCGATCGATACCTATTAACAGTTTCCTAAGAAAGGACTGAAACAAAATGTCAGAAAGCGTGGCTCCCCCCAAAGTTGGCGGGGAAACCGGCGACTGCCGTCACCTTGCGGATCTGGCGGTCGCTCGTGCCCAGAAATGGGTACGGGAGTCCGAGAAATATCCAGAAGATCGAGCAGCGAAGCTCCTCTCCCAGGTGCTCGAAGATCAAGCTGGTCTCGACTTTACGGTTGCCTTTGTAGACGGGGTTATTCGCCCCGAGGATTTGCAGGTAGCTGCGGATGAGATGAACCGCCTCGCGTCCTCCTCTGTCGGCTTCCTCCCCTGGTACCTGCGTTTGCCCTTCAAACTGGGCGGCGCCTTGGCACCGGTATTACCCAAGGTGGTTGTCCCGATCACCCGTAGCGTATTCGCCAAGCTAGTTGGGGATCTAGTTCTGGACGTCTCCGATGCCAAACTGGGGCCGGCTATTGAGCGGCTAAAACAGGGCGGGATGCGGCTCAACATGAACCTGCTGGGCGAAGCGATCCTCGGCGACGAGGAAGCTAACAAGCGGCTAACCGATACTATGGCGCTGCTAGAGCGTCCGGACGTAGAGTACGTATCTTTGAAAGTTTCGGCAGTTACCGGCCCCCACAACCCCTGGGCATATGATCACGTGGTAGATCGGGCAGTAAACGCCCTCCTGCCGCTATATCGCCGCGCGAACTCCTATGAACAAAAGAAGTTCATCAACCTGGATATGGAGGAATACAAAGACCTTCATATGACCATTGATGTGTTCAAGAAGATTCTGGAAACCCCCGGACTAGAAAAGCTGGAAGCGGGCATCGTACTGCAGGCCTACCTGCCCGACGCCCTCCCCGCTATGAAGCACCTGCAAGAATGGGCGGCTGAGCGCGTAGCCAATGGGGGCGGACGCATCAAAGTTCGCGTTGTTAAGGGCGCAAACCTTTCGATGGAAACCGTGGATTCTCGCGAACGCGGCTGGAAACTCACCACCCAAAAGTGCAAGCAGGATACTGACTCTAACTACATGAAAGTGCTCGACTACGCCTTAACTAAAGAGCACACCCGCAACATTAAGATCGGGGTAGCAGGCATGAACCTGTTTACCGTGGCCTTTGCGTTCGAGCTAGCGCATGAGCGCGGAGTGCTGGAAAGCGGCGGGGTAGAGTTCGAGATGCTTACCGGGATGGCTTCTCCCCAGTCCAAGGCAGTAGCTGAGGACACGGGTCACCTGTTGTTCTACGTGCCGGTAGTTAACCCCGAAGAATACGACGTGGCTATCGCCTACCTGGTACGACGGTTGGAAGAAAACTCGCTGGATCAGAACTTTATGTCCGATATTTTCGATCTGGATGACGCGGATGTTCTGCATAAGGAAGAACAGCGTTTCCGTCGCGCCCTGGATCGGGTTTACGAGGTCGAAGTTGGTCCGGTACGTCAGCAAAATCGTCTCACCGAGACCGCCGACGATATTAAATCTTTTGTACAAAAAGACGGGGAGTGGACTTTCGCGAATACCCCGGATTCGGATCCTTCCTTGCCGGAAAATATCGAATGGTCGCGCGAGATCGTTAAGAATATTCCCGATTGTCAGATTGGGATTAAAGAAGTTGAAGAAGCCACCGTTTCCGATGCCAACGTGCTAGATCAAATGCTAGCCGGGGCGGTTGCGGCGGCCGAAGTTTGGGCGGCGCGTCCCGCTAAGGAACGCTCCGAGATTATTCACCGCGTAGGCGTCGGGCTCAGCCAGCACCGCGCCCAGCTGATGGAAGTTGCGGCTGCCGAATGCGGTAAAGCCCTAGATGGCGGCGATATCGAGGTATCTGAGGCTGTCGACTTCTGCCACTACTACGGTCAGCAGTGCCTAGAGCTGGAACAGCAAGAGGGCGCCAAGTTCAAGCCCGCCCGGGTAACGGTTTCGACCCCGCCCTGGAACTTCCCGATTGCGATTCCTACCGGTTCTACCGTGTCGGCGCTAGCTGCCGGTTCAGCCGTAATCTTCAAACCGGCTAAAGAAGCTGCTCGTACAGGTGCGCTACTAGCCAAGATTATGTGGGATGCAGGAGTTCCACGTGAGGTTCTGCAGTTCGTGCAGCTGGGCAACCGGGATCTGGGTAAGAACCTGATGGCTGACGAACGAGTAGATCGGGTAATTTTGACCGGATCTATCGACACTGCCAAGATGTTCCGTTCCTGGGACAACAATATGGGTCTGCTGGCGGAAACCTCCGGCAAGAACGGTATTATTGTCACCCCCTCGGCAGACTTGGATCTGGCAGTCAAAGATATTATCAACTCGGCATTTGGCCACTGTGGTCAGAAGTGCTCCGCCTCCTCGCTGGCAATTCTGGTCGGTTCGGTAGGTTACTCCGAGAGGGTGCATCGTCAGCTACTTGACGGTGTACGCTCCCTGATTGTGGATTACCCCTCCAACCCCTCCAGCCAAACCGGTTCGCTATGCACCCCGGCCAAAGGTAAGCTGCTGCGCGGCCTAACCACTTTGGGACCGGGCGAGCATTGGGCGCTCAAGCCCAAGCAGCTAGATGATTCCGGAAAGCTCTGGACTCCGGGTATTCGCGCTGGTGTACAGCCGGGCAGCGAATACCACCTGACCGAATATTTCGGTCCGATTCTGGGTATTATCCGCTGCGACACCTTGGAAGAGGCCATCGAGATTCAAAACGCGACCGATTACGGTTTGACCGCCGGTTTACACTCTTTGGATGCCGATGAAATCAACCTCTGGCTAGATCGAGTACAGGCCGGTAACGTCTACGTCAACCGCGGTATCACCGGCGCTATCGTGCGCCGTCAACCCTTCGGCGGTTGGAAGAACTCCGCGATTGGTGCGGGCACCAAGGCGGGCGGCCCCTCTTACCTATTCGGCATGGGCGAATGGGATGTTGACGGGGTTCCTGCGAATGAGGGCGTGGAACTGCGTAACCGGGCTCTGGTGGAGGCCGCGAAGGTGGCACGCTCTCTGGACTCTAATAAAGAGTTCGTGATGGCATCGCTACGCTCCTCCCAGCAGGCGCTGGACTCCGAGTTTGGCATTGGGCATGACCCCTCTGATCTGCGGGTAGAACGTAACGTGTTGCGTTACCGTCCGTTGCCGGTACTCATCCGGCTATCCGAGGGCGAGGACGCCTCCCAGGTACTGATGCTGGCCGCTACCGGTCGCGCCGCGGGCTCTAAAGTGTCGGTGTCGATGCCGCAAGAACCTGACTCTGCGCTCTTGCAGTACCTGCGAGTACAGCACATTGATTACGAGGTTGAATCCGATCAATCCTTCCGTGACCGTCTGCCCGCCTGGGCGGCCGGTGCCGGTCTGGATGCTCGTATCCGCCTGATTGGTGGGGATGTCAAAGCAGTAAACGAAGCTGTCAATGGCAATGTGAACGTAGCAGTATGGTCGCACCCGGTTACCGCTTGTGGACGCGTAGAAATGATTCCATTTGTACGTGAACAGGCAGTAGCCTTTACGAACCACCGCTTCGGTAATCACACTCCGCTTTCGGAGCAGGTGAAAATCTAGGCGC
>CAMYFZ010000046.1 GCA_947255165.1 uncultured Varibaculum sp. | reverse complement strand
ACCCGCATCTAGGAGGAACATTAGTGAGCGACGCAAAAATTCTAGAGGAATTCGTACCGAAGACCGAGTATTTTATCGGGGTTGATTCTGATGGTTGCGCCATCGACCAGATGAACATTAAGCACTTTGAGTGTTTTACTCCGGCGTATATCGAAGCCTTTGACCTGCAAGCTATTTCTACGCTAACCCGCGAAACCGCGATTTATATGAACCTGTTTTCGATTCATCGCGGCATTAACCGCTGGGCAGGGCTTGATCTCCTGTTTGATCTTCTCAAACAGCGGCCCGAGGTACTCGAATCCGGGGTAAAACTCCCGGAGGGCAAAGAACTCCATGGTTTCGTGACCTCGGGATTGCCGCTCAGCGAAGCGGGAATCCACCAGTGGGCCGCCGAACATCCTTCAGAGGAGATCGAACGCTGTATTAAGTGGGGGGAAACCGTAAACAAACTGGTGGCGTGGATAGTGAAAAACTGCGCACCTTTCCATGGGGTTCGCGAAGCATTGGAGGCCATGCAGGGGAAAGTTGATGCGATGGTGGTCTCGGCTGCCTCGCTAAAAATGCTCGACCATGAATGGGAAGAGCACGACCTGGAACGCTATATGTCCGTGATTGCCGGACAGGAAATGGGTACCAAATCCCAGCAGCTAGCAAAAGCAGCAGTAGGAAAGTATCATCCGGACCGGATTTTATTGCTGGGAGATGCTCCCGGTGATGGTCAGGCGGCAGCCGATAATAATGCTTTGTGGTTCCCGATTCGCCCGGGACACGAGGCCGAGTCCTGGCAAGAGTTCCACGACGTAGGTTTGCAGCGTTTCCTGGAAGGAACTTTCCGCGGCGATTACCAAGAGCAGCTGATAGCGGACTTTAATCAGCTACTGCCGGCCACTCCCCCCTGGAAAACCATCAATTAATGCTGGCAATCCCGGTTGGCAACTATTGGCATTTTTCAGAACTACCTGCTGAAACCGGGAATAATGGACATTAGAGAGTCAGTTAGTGGCGCGGTAATCAGCAGATAACTGCTAGATAGAGGAGAAAGCATGAAGTTAAACCTGGCAGGACTGAAAGATATCAAAACCAAAGCCCCGGAAATTGTTCTTCCCCGCTTTGACGTGGCGCAAATGCAGCAGGAGGGCAAGAAACGTCCCCGCTGGATTCATATTGGACCCGGTAACTTGTTTAGATGCTATCCCGCGCGGGTAGCGGCGGATTTGTTAGAGCGCGGGGAGCACTGGCCGATTACTGCAGTTGCTCCTCGCGACCCCGAAGACATGGATACCCAGTTGGGTAAACATGATCTCATGACTTTGAAGGTTACTTTGAATCCCGATGGCACCCAGGATTTGCGGGTAGTGGCGGGAATCAGCGAAGCATTAGGGATTCAAGACGTGGATGAGTTCGCTCGTTTGCTTGAGGTTGCCCGCGACCCCAACGTCGCCCTCATGAGCTATACCATTACCGAGAAAGGTTACGTTATTGGAGATGGCTCCGGGAACCTGCAGCCAGGGGTCCAGACAGCAATAGAGGCCGATACGCCTGCGGGATTAGAGGGAAGCCAGGCTTCTACAATGGTGCTTTCCACTGTCCTCTTAAGGGAGCGTTTTAGCGCTGGTGGAGCGCCCATCACTCTGCTCAGTTTTGATAACTTTTCGCATAATGGCGATAAGTTACGCGAATCAGTACTGAGGATTGCTCAGGGATGGTCACAGCAGGGTACGGCACCCGAGGGGTTCCTGGAATGGCTGCAAGACGAAGACAACGTGGCTTTCCCGATTACGGTTATCGATAAAATAACTCCGCGTCCCAACCCAGGGATCGGTGAAAAACTAGAAAAACTAGGATTCAGCGATATGGCGGTTCAAACTCCGCGCCGCACCCCCCTAGCCGGATTTGTGAATACTGAACCGGTGGAATACCTGATTATCGAAGACAAGTTCGCGGGAGAACGTCCAAATTGGGATGATCTCGGCGTGCAGGTGGTAAAACGACAAGTCTGTGATGACTTTGAAAATATGAAGGTCACAACTTGTCTGAATCCCCTACACACTGCGCTAGCGGTGGCCGGTTCCCTGCTGCGTTTCCCCACTATTGATGCGGAAATGCGCGATCCCGCTCTGCGCGCCCTCGTTCACGAATTAGGTTTTAAGGAAGGACTGCCGGTAGTTACTGATCCGGTAGTGGTAAACCCCGAAGATTTTCTGCGTGAAGTGTTGGAAGTGCGGCTACCAAACCTGTATTTGCCGGATAATCCCGCTCGGATTGCCATGGATACCTCGCAAAAAATTCCTATTCGTTTCGGGGAAACCATTAAGAAATATCTGGCGCGCGGTCTTGACCTCAATTCTTTGCGGGCGATTCCGTTTGTATTTGCCCTCTGGTGTCGTTTCCTGATGGGCATCGGCGACGATGGTCTACCCTTCGAACCAGCACCTGACCCCAGGTACGAAGAGCTGCACAAACACCTTACGGGAATCAAACTAGATGGAAGTAACTCTGTGGAAGAAATCCACCAAGCACTGCAGCCGATCCTATCTGACACTGATATTTTCCGCACTGATCTCTACGCCACGCCACTGGCGGAGGCTACCGAAAAATATTTTAAACAATTAGTCGCCGGCACCGGTGCCGTGCGTTCAACCCTGGATAAGGAGTTCAACCAATGAAAATGACATTCCGCTGGTACGGAGAAGGATACGACCCGATTCCGCTGCGCTACATCAAACAGATCCCGGAAATGACCGGAATCATGGGCACCTTGAGCGGCAAAGCTGCTGGTGAAGTGTGGGAAGAACCTGAAATCAAAGATTTGATTGACGGGGTGCATGCAGCCGGGCTCGAATGCGAAGTTATTGAATCCGTAAATGTGCATGAAGATATTAAGCTGGGCTTGCCCACTCGTGATAAGTACATAGATGCCTACAACAAGACGCTAGAGAACCTGGCAAAGTTCGGGGTAAAAGTAGTTATTTATAACTTCATGCCTGTTTTTGACTGGTTACGCACGGAGCTGGCACACGTTACCGAGGACGGCTCCAACTGTCTTTACTACGATCACGCCCAGATTGAAGGAATGACTCCCCGTGACATTGTGGAACTGACCGCCAAAGAATCCGGCGGATTAACCTTGCCCGGATGGGAGCCGGAGCGCCTGTCACACCTGGATACCGTGATGGCCCAGTATCAGGAAGTCGACCACAATAAGATGCGCGCCAACTACCGGTACTTCCTGGAAGGTATCATTCCTACCGCTGAAAAAGTCGGCATTAAGATGGCCTGCCACCCGGATGACCCGGCTTGGGATTTATTCGGGCTACCTCGTATCTATCGAAACCGCGACGATATGGACAAGATCGCAGGTCTATATGATTCTGAGTTTAACGGTTTCTGTATCTGTGCGGGCTCTTTGGGCTCTAACCCCGATAATGATGTTCCTGCGATTTTCCGCGAATTCGGTAAACGTGGTTTGATGAACGCCGCTCACGTGCGCAACGTCAAATACCTAGGGCCCAAGAAGTTCCACGAAGCCCCCCACCCGTCCTCCACTGGCAACCTAGATATGTACGCCATTATGAAAGCTATCTATGAAACCAATCCGGACGTCTACATTCGCCCCGACCATGGCCGCATGATTTGGGGTGAAACCGGACGCCCCGGATACCCCCTCTACGACCGGGCGCTAGGAGCGGTTTACCTCGGTGGACTGTGGGAAGCAATTGTAAAAAGCCACGAAGATAAGTAGGAGAGAAAGCAGTTATGAAGATACCATCCGCAACGCCATTTTTAGCAGAGAACCCCATCGTGCCAGTGGTGGTGCTAGATAAAGTTGAAGACGCCGTGCCGACTGCACGCGCCCTCCTAGCAGGCGGCATTAAATCGGCGGAGATAACTTTTCGCACCCCGGTAGCAGCGGATTGTATTGCCGCTATCGCTAAGGAAGTACCGGAAATAACCGTTGGTGCTGGCACAGTCATCAACAAGGAGCAGGCGCAAACTGCGATTGCAGCAGGCGCCAGGTTTCTGGTCTCCCCGGGTATTTCCAAGGAAGTCGCTAAGGCAGCCGACGAAGCCCAAATGCCCTTGCTCCCCGGGATTGCTAACCCTACGGATATTATGGCGGCAGCAAAATGGGGTCTAAAAACCGTAAAGTTTTTCCCGGCTACGGCTCTGGGAGGACTTGGGCTGCTCAAGGCTTTTGCTGGCCCCTTCCCCCAGATTGAGTTTATGCCTACCGGAGGCGTAAACCTTGACAACCTGGGCGAATGGCTTGCCGCGCCCTTTGTACCGGCAGTTGGCGGCTCGTGGATGGCCAGCGCCAAACTTATAAACGCCGGAAACTTCAATGAGATTACTCGGCTAAGTGCCGAAGCCATCGCGAAAGTAAAGGAGATTACAAATGGGTAGGCCTAGTGGCTTGAAAGTACGCCCCGCCTCAGAATGTCACTACGATGTCGTCTCTTTAGGAGAGGTGATGCTACGGCTAGACCCAGGTGAGGGTCGAATCCGTACCTCCAGGGCTTTTAGAGCCTCGGAAGGTGGCGGAGAGTACAACGTGGCACGCGGTTCTCGGCGGGCTTTTTCTCGGCGTACTGCCATCATAACTGCCCTGGTTAACAACGAGATTGGGCTCCTGCTGGAAGACTTAATTCTGCAAGGCGGCGTAGACACCTCCTTTATCAAATGGGTGGAGTTTGATGGGGTTGGACGCACCGTACGCAACAGTATCAACTTTACGGAACGTGGCTATGGCGTGCGGGGAGCTGTTGGCTGCAGTGACCGCGGAAATACTGCCACTTCCCAGATGCAGCCCGAGGATATCGATTGGGAACTGCTCTTTGGGAAGTTGGGGGTACGCTGGCTACACACTGGCGGAGTCTTTACCGCACTTTCTGAAAGCACCGCAGCAGTGGCAAAAACCGCCATGCAGGTCGCGAAGAAATACGGCACCGTTGTGTCCTACGATTTGAACTACCGTCCTAGCCTATGGGCAGATAGCGGTGGTAAGGCAAAATGCCAGGAAGTCAACCGGGACTTGGCGCAATACGTAGATGTCATGATTGGTAACGAAGAAGACTTCACGGCTTCTCTTGGTTTTGAAATCGCGGGCGCAAATGAAAATCTTGACAATCTGGAAGTTGCATCCTTCCGGGCAATGATTGACCAGGCGTCCCAGACCTTCCCGAATTTCCAGTGCATCGGAACGACTATGCGTGAGGTTCGCACTGCGACTATCAATGATTGGGGCGCGGTGGCGTGGGATCGCCAGCAAGGATTCTTCCAAGCTACTCAGCGTGATGGACTAGAGATTCTTGACCGCGTAGGCGGGGGCGATTCTTTCGCCTCCGGACTAATCTACGGATTGATGGAGTTCGGAGACATTGAAAAAGCCGTCAATTACGGAGCCGCCCACGGAGCCTTCGCCATGACTACCCCGGGGGATACTTCGATGGCCAGCTTGGCCGAAATTGAGAACCTGGTTGCCGGAGGCTCTGCGCGGGTCAGGCGGTAACCACTAAACCACAGATAAGAAAAACCCATTGCGGGGAGATAAAAGGATGAAAATGGAAACTTTAACCTTAGAACCTGACCGGCTATTTCCGGTGGATCCTTCCACCCGGGAAGTCGCTCGAGAGCTCTATGCCACTATAAAAGACTTACCGATTATCTCCCCGCATGGGCACGTGGATCCCGGGCTGCTGCTGGATAACGCGGCTTTTCCCAACGCTTCGGAACTGTTTTTGCGCTACGACCATTATGTGTTTCGCCTACTCAACTCGGCGGGAATCGATTTGAATGAAATCGGTGTCGGTAAAGTAGCAATGGCCAACCCGCGCGAAGCCTGGCGGATTTTCTGCCAGAACTGGCATCTCTTCGACGGAACCGCCTCCGGGTACTGGCTCACCCACGAATTCGTCACCCTATTTAACATCGACCAAGAACCCAACGCCGAGAACGCTGACCAGATCTACGACCAAATCAGCACTCGCTTGCGCGAGGAAGATTTCCGTCCGCGCGCTCTCTTCAACTCCTTCCCGATCGCCTTTCTTGCTACCACAGACGATCCTCTGGATAGTCTGGATCAGCATGCGGAACTGGCTAAGCTCACCCGGCAGGGTGAGCTGGGCGGACGAGTCGTACCCACTTGGCGCCCCGATGCCTATGTAGACGCACGTAAACCGGAGTTTGCCGAGAAAGTTACGGCGCTAACCGCTAGCGTTGGCGGCGCGCCGGATAATCTCGGTGATTACCTGCGCGCTATGCGGGAAAGCCGCCGCCACTTTATTGAGCACGGAGCGGTTTCGGCCGACTTTGGAGTGGCACAACCGGCAGCCCTGGATATCGATGATGCTGAACTAGCAGGCTTACTTAAGATTTTGGTTTCTGGTGAGGGTAGCACCGAACAAGCAGATGCTTTCGAAGCTGCAATGTTGACCCGCTTTGCTGGGATGAGCCTGGAGGATGGTTTAGTGATGACCATTCATCCGGGCGTGTTTAGGAATCACTCAACTGCCGCGTTCAACCGATTTGGAGCTGATACCGGGCATGATATTCCTGTAGCCACTGAATATACTCGCTCACTGCGTCCCCTCTTAGAGCGTTACGGTAATGAAAAAGATTTGCACCTAGTCTTGTTCACCCTGGATGAAACCGTGTACTCGCGCGAAATCGCACCTCTAGCGGGCTATTACTCCAGCGTATATATCGGAGCACCCTGGTGGTTTATTGATTCGCCAGATTCGATTTTGAGATTCCATGCCGCCACGACGGAAACCGCCGGGTTCTCCAGACTATCCGGTTTCATTGATGATACCCGGGCATTCTTGTCCATTCCAGCACGTCACGACATGAATCGTCGCCTGGACGCGGCTTTCCTTGCTCGTTACGTAACAGAGGGGCGTTTGCCACTTTCTTCGGCGAAGTTCTGGATTCACCGGCTAACCGATGAACAGCCGCGTGAAATCTTCAAACTCTAATAACCTATAGAGCGAGTTCTGGTTTCGTCTTATAATGGCACGAAACCGCAAACAAGACATTAAAAGTCTGGGCGGGTCTTTGATTTTCCAAAGACCCGCCCAGACTTATTTAAACGAAGTTATTAGTCCTCGCTGGTAAACAGATCGGTAGCCGCCGATTCTTCATCGGGGGTTACTGGCGATACCGGTGGTTCCACCGGAGCCGGCTGTTCGCCCTCGGATTCTTCCTCCGGCTGCGCTAGCACCGCTGGCAACTGCTGCATGGGGGTGAGCCCTTCTAGACCGGTTGCGGTCTCGGTGCCTAGCAGGCCGCGCATCTCTTCGAGATAAGCGGCAATGGACTCGCGCTGACGCTCCAGGCGCTCCACAGTACGCTGCGCCGCAGCCCGCTCGGCCTGCGCTTCAATCCGGGCGGCTTCGCGTACCTGCTCGGCTTCGCCCTCGGCAGCGGCAATCGTGGCTTCTGCAGCGCGGCGTGCATCTTCTTGACGACGACGAACCACTGCGTCAGTATCGGTCAGCAAGCGCTCTGCCCGCTGCAAGGTTTCACCCAAGTGCTTCTCTGCGTCGGCGACCTGAGCTTTAGCTGCAGCCACCATCGCGGAAGTCTCGGAGCGAGACTGCTCATGTGCCTGGGCATCGGCCTCGCGAGCAGCCGCCCGCGCCGCCGCGATCTCAGTTTCGGCCTCTTGGCGCATCTGCTGAATCTCGGCACGGATGTTATCAGCGCTTTCCCGCGCTTCTTTCAAAATGCTTTCAGATTGCGCGTGAGCATCAGCCAGAGTCTTTTCTGCCTGCGCCTTGGCTTCTTCCCTAGCCTTAGTAGCTTCTGTCAACGAAGACTCGCGCAGTGCCTGCGCCTCCGCGGTAGCGTCATTGCGCAATTGGGAGGCTTCCTGCTCGGCCTTGACCCGCATCTCGACGTAGTCTTTTTCGGCCTGGGCGCGCTGCAGCTCAGTTTCCCGGTCAACCGTTGCCTTCAAGTCAGAGACCTGGGTATTGGTTTCTGCCCGCAGGGAGGAGGCTTCCCGCTCTGCCGCCGCTACCAGTTCATCTGCGCGATGCTGCGCATTGGTCAACACCGTTTCGGATTCAGTGGCCGCCGTAGTCGTACGTTCTTCTGCCTCACGGCGCGCCTCAGAAATTAGGGAAGCAGCTTCGGCCTCTGCCCGCTCCGCCATATCCTGGGCGTTCTTGCGGGTCTTTTCCATCAGCTGCTCGGCCTCGGCATTGGCCTTGTTAATAACGGCAGTCGATTGTTCTTCCGCGCTGCGCAACAGCTGTTCAATCCGGGCGCCGATTCCCGTGTAAGAACTGCGATCGGAGGAACGTAACTGCTTTTGCGCATCTGCCAGCTGTTCCCCTAGATCCACATTGCGCTGATCAACCGTGTCGAGCTTCTGCTGCAACTCGGTAATCTGGTTGTTCAAAGTTTGAATCTGCAAATCGACCTGAACGCGATCATAACCGCGCATTACGATCGGGAAATCGGTTTGTTCTTCCACCTGGTCCTCCCTAAAGATAAGCCACTGAGATTAGGCATTACTTGGAATATATTATTCCATTAGTCGAGTAGTGCGAAACCCCGTATCACTGCCTAGTCTTTCACTTATTTAGGGCTGAAACCAAACGTTCCGCTAAAATTGACACTAGTCACACCCTTAACAAGATGTACGCATCACTGCGGTAAAGAAAGTACAGTGTAGTTATAGTTGCTCAGCTACTACTTGGGGGAAACTAGTGAACATTTTCTTACGTAGATATTGGCTTCCGCTGATTTTAATAATCGTCGGTTCTCTAGTTGCGCTCTGCGGGGTGGGTACCGCCACTATTTGGAAACCATCTTCGCAGGTATCGGCATCTTTACCTACCTCTAGCCAAAAGCAAACCTTGGCGATTACCCGGCCGGGAATGTTTGAGCTTTATAACTCCCCAACCAAAATCACCGTTTCCGGTCAGGGGAAAGTAGCATTAGCGATTGGCCGCTCCACCGATGTCACTGCCTGGGCGGCAGACCAGAACTATGTGGAAGTCACCGGACAAAAAGATGACCACACCTTATTGACCGAACCTCACCCGGGCAAAGCTGATCCCCGGCAACCCGGAGAAGCGGCCGGAAAAGATATGTGGGTGAAGTTTAAAGAAGTCGATACCGGCCAGATCAGCGAAACCTGGGACCGGTCTGAGGGCGCCTGGTCTCTGATTGCTTGGTCAGAGGAAGGGAACGTGCAGCTGACTATGCAGTGGAACCAAGCAGCTGCTACTCCTTGGTTCTGGCCGCTACTGATTGCAGGACTGCTATTAATACTGATCGGAGCGGTCGTGGCGGTGGTTATTAATCGTCTGGCCGCCGCAGCAGCAAAGGAAGAAGCAGAAGTACGTAAGCGCCGTGAGCAGCAAGCCCAGGAAGCGGCGGCGGCGCAAAGCGAGCAAACCGTGCAAATACCGGCACTCGACGCGGTTTCTAAACCGCCCTCACGCTCCGAATTACGCAAAGCCCGCGAACGCGGAGAAGCCACCATCGAGGTAGAAGGGGTCAAGTTTCCCACGGGGTTGGTGCCAGTAATCCGCACTGACGCCGACGGGCAAGCAATCAATCCCGCCGCAGCAGTTTCACCGCAACCAGAGGTTACGGATACCAGCGAGCTTCCAGCTCCAACGAGGCCAGCGACTGAGCTTTCTGAAGCTACACATAGTCCTGAGCCCGCCGCATACTCGCCCACCCCAGTAACCGAACCGGGAACTTCTTTGAACCCCGCGGTATCCCAGGAGCCCGCGCAGTCGGCGCAACCCGCTGCGTCCTATAACCCGGCACAGTCGGCGCAACCGGCGGTTTCCTATAACCCGGCGGTATCTCAAGAGCCCGCGCAGTCGGCGCAACCCGCACAGTCGTACCAGCCGGCGGCGTCCTACAACCCGGCAGTATCCCAGGAGCCCGCGCAGTTGTACCAGCCGGCGGCTTCCTATAACCCGACGGAATCTGCGCAACCCGCGCAGTCGTACCAGCCGGCGAATTCATATCATCCGCCCGCCGAACGAACTAACGTATCTCGCGACCAATCAGAAGAGTGGTTTGAGAATGAGGACTTTGACCTAGACGGACTGGGAGAAGGTCCGGATGTGGCAGATTTCGAAGGGGAATCTACCTTCGATCAGCGCCAAGGAGGTAACGATCGATGAGAAAAGTGCGAGTACTACTGTCCCTTACCGCAGCTAGCTGCTTAGCAATCACCAGCCTGGCAGGATGCACTAGCGTCGCGCAGCGCAAAGAAGTTCCGAAATCCACCACCACCGCGACTTATCCAGCGTTGCAAGTCGAACAGGTAGATCCGATTATCAAGGCAGTTAACGCCGCTTTAGCAGCCGGAGATGCCAAATTTGACGCCGGAGCATTAAAACCGAGAGTCGCAGGTCCAGCACTGGCTATGCGCACTGCCCAATACCAAATGCATCAAAAGAACAACAAAGCAGTCCCGACTGCGCTGCCCGCGTCCTCGGAAATCACTACCGTAACCTCCGGAAACAGCTGGCCTCGCGCTTTACTTAACGTTACCGGGGCCGATAGTAGCGGCGCGAAATATGTAGAAATAATCCGCCAGAATCAAGCAACTAGCCCCTACCAGCTATGGCAATGGATGCAACTCCTACCAAAAGCCTCGTTACCGGAAACTGACGTGGTGGCTCGCGGGTCGGAAACTTTAGATCTCGCCAGTGATGCCAATCTGATGGTTTCTCCCGAAGTGGCCGTCAATACTTGGGCTCAGACAGTCTTCGATGCTAAGGCAAAGAATGCCGATAAAGTATTCGTCGATCCCCTGATGGAGGGCAAACGTTCGGAGCTGAAGTCCCTGACCGAGGGTGTGGGGAATGCCGGTAAGGTGGCATCCACGATTACTGCTACCGATCTGAAGAATAATACCCTCGCGATTAATCTGCCCGCGAAAAATGGGGCGTTGGTGGCGACCACCTATACCCAGGAAGTTAAGCTGACCGATGTAGCTCAAGATAAACCCGTTACCCTCAGCGGTGATGTGGTTAATCTGCTTGACAACGGTAAGGTCACCAAGCAAGCTTCGTGGAGCCGGCTTATCTGCGTACTACTGCAGATACCCCCCAAGGGCACTAAAGATGGGAAGGTGCGGGTAATCGCGGCTTCTGAGGTTTTGACAGCGGCCGCTAAGTAAGGAAGGTTTCGATTGGCGCAAACACATGGAGCAGTAGATCTTTCTCAGTTCGCTGCAGATAAACCTCTGGGTTCGGAAGCAAAACCGACAGCTAATCCCGCAGGTAGCAAGACTGCAGCTAACGACGCAATTCCGGTGAATACAAAGGGTGGCAGCGTGGTTGCGGGACCTTATATTCGCGATGCCAGCGATGACACCTTTGAGGAAGTAGCTAAGACTTCGCTTCAGGTGCCGGTGATTATTGATTTATGGGCCCCCTGGTGCAGTCCTTGCAAACAGCTCGGACCGATTTTAGAGGAACTGACCCGCGAATATCAGGGACGATTCCAATTGGTGAAAATCAATGTGGATGAATCTCCGCAGCTAGCGCAGGCCTTCCAAGCACAGTCCATTCCCATGGTAGTTGCGCTTATTGGAGGGCGGCCCGCGCCTCTTTTCCAAGGTGCCCAGCCTAAGGCCCAGGTAAAATCGCTTATCGATCAAGTTTTAGAGATTGCCGGACAGGCAGGGTTGACCGGAACTATGGCAGGAGAAGCTGACTCGGGCCAGGAAGATCCGCGGACCGAAGAAGAAAAAGCAGTAGAGGCTCTGGTCGAGGCAGGAGATTTTTCCGAGGCGATGGACCAGGCCCAAAAGCTGCTGCGGAACTCCCCGGAGGAAGCCGCCCGCTATCAGGCGCTGGTGGATAAAGTTTCTATGGCGCAGCGTTTGCAAGGTGAAGAAGGCCAGGACGACTCTAACCCCCTGGTTTTGGCAGATCGTTTTTTCCAAGCCGGTAACGAGGCGCAAGCTTTCGACCTGCTGCTATCGCTGATTGCAGAGTCTGCTGGCGAGGAGCGGGACGAATATCGTCAGCGGCTATTGGAGCTATTCCGGCTGTCGCGCAACCCCGAAGCGGTGAAATTGGCGCGCGGGCGCCTCTCCCGTTTGTTGTTCTAAAAACTCTGTCTGCGGGGGTTGTCTACAAGGTAAAATGATTCGCGGAGGGCTAGACACAGAGGCGTTAACGTAAACATGAAACCAGAGTTTATCGCTGCGTATGAACCCCACGAGGGCGCGCACAGGGCCAGAGAACTTTTTGAAAAAACCTATGCGGCAGCGCCGACAGGCGTGTGGCGGGCTCCCGGCCGGGTCAATGTAATTGGCGAACACACCGATTACAACGGCGGTAAGGCGCTGCCCCTCGCCCTCCCCCACGCGATCTACGTAGCGCTGCGGGTACGCGATGATGAGCAGCTAAAAATTATTTCCGAAGATTTTCCGGAACTGAACATCCGCAGTCTTTCTGATTTAAAGAAAAACTACCCTGCCAGTGGTCCGGCTGCCTTCGTCGGGGGCGTGATCCTGGGGTTAGCGCAAGTGCTAAGAGAGCGCGGCGAAACCCAAAAGGCACAAGAACTCGCTCTGAAGATACCTGGCCTAGAAGTCGCGATCGCTTCTAGCGTTCCTTTAAGCGCGGGCTTGTCTTCTTCCGCCGCACTAGAGTGTGCCATCGCAGTGGGAATTGATGAACTTGCCTCCCTGGGGCTAGCAGATAGCTTTGAGGGACGAAAATTGCTGGTAGAGGCAGGAAAAGTAGCTGAAAATCAGTATGTGGGCGCCCCCACCGGCGGACTGGATCAATCTGCATCCATGCTTTGTGAAAAAGACAGCGTCCTGGAGCTCGATTGTTCCACTTGGCAAACTCATTCTCATCCCTTTGATCTACCGGCGTTAGGACTATCCTTACTGGTAATAGATACCTGCACCTCTCATGATCTTGCCGACGGACAGTATGGGGCGCGCCGTGGGGCTTGTGAAGATGCCGCCCAGATTCTGGGGGTAAAAGAACTTGGGGAGCTGGTACCGAAGAGCATTTCTCCTTCCGACAACCTTACCGATTTGGAAGCCGCAGACTACCCTCCCGCTTGGGTGCAGGCGCAGCTAGATAAACTGGAGGATGCGGAGCAAGTTTCGCGAGTCCGGCACGTACTGACCGAAATTGCTCGCTGCCAGAGACTATGCGAGCTATTAGAGGCGGGAAGCAACCTAAACGAGTGGCGGGCACTACTAAATGCTTCCCACGAGTCCTTGCGACGTGACTACGAAGTTACTTGCGAAGAGCTAGACGTAGCGGTGGAAGCTGCCCGAAAGGCAGGTGCATTCGGAGCCAGGATGACCGGAGGAGGCTTCGGAGGTTGCGCGATCGCTTTGGTTAGCAGCGACCAGGTAGAGGCAACCGCCCGCGCCGTAGGCGAGGCCTTCGCCAAAGCCGGCTTTAACCAGCCACGATTCCTCTCCGCGCTACCCTGTGCGGCAGCCGGCCGCGTGAAATAGCCGCGACCGATTATAAGCCCGCGCCGGGAAAGTACTTTCACGCAAGAAAGGGACTAGAACTCTTGGCGCGCCAAACCAGGTGTCACCATAAGCAATTAGTCAACGGTGGGGAAGATATCCGCACCTCTGGCAGACAAAAACGCCAGCACACCGACAAAGCAAAGAGCGGAGAGTAAGGGATTCGAACCCCTGGTACCTTGCGGTACAGCGGTTTTCAAGACCGCCTCCTTCGGCCACTCGGACAACTCTCCTGGCCTACGCTAAAGCGCTAGGACAAACTTTATGCTACCGAGGCAGCATCCGAGAATCAAAATCCACCAAACCTCTTTTTACGCTGTGGCTCTTGCGCGACGGGCTTATCCAACCGTCCCTGCGCCAGCGCCATTGCAAATGCCGGAGTCAGCGGCAACCGGGGTAACAGTA
>CAMYFZ010000045.1 GCA_947255165.1 uncultured Varibaculum sp. | reverse complement strand
GTTGCCCCAGCAAACCATCATCTGCCAGGTTAAACGCATATTTTAACATCCGGATAGCCTGCGGGGATTTGCGAGCAATCGTCAGCGCCCACTCTAAGGCCACGGTTTCTAGTTGCTGGTGCGGCACTGCCGCGTTGACTACTCCCCAATCTGCGGCCTGCCGGGCATCATAAGTGTTCGCCAGGTAAAAAATTTGCCGCGCGCGCTTGTCCCCCACCTGCCGCGCCAGGAGCGCCGAGCCATAACCCGCATCAAAAGAACCCACATTCGCGTCAGTTTGTTTAAACCGGGCATGCTCCTGGCTGGCCAGCGCCAAATCGCACACCACCACTAGAGAGTGCCCACCCCCGGCAGCCCACCCGGGAACCGCAGCGATTACCGGTTTAGGCATCGAGCGAATCAGGCGCTGGACTTCCAGGATGTGCAGGCGCCCAGTCCGGGCCAAATCCAAGTTTTGGCGGCGCTGGGAAACTTCCGCATCCGGATCGGCGCCCTGCTGCTCGTAGCGATAGCCACCCCGGTCACGAATCCGCTGGTCACCACCGGAACAAAAGCTGTAGCCTCCATCGGAGTCGGAGGGGCCATTCCCAGTTAGGATTACCGCCGCCACATCGGCGGCGCTACGCGCATATTCCAGGCAAGCCAGCAGCTCGTCCACGGTATGCGGACGGAAAGCATTGCGCACCTGGGGACGGTCAAAAGCAATCCGCAAAACTGGTAGTTTATCCCCGTTTTCTCCGGAATCAGCCAATTCAGTGGCCGCGAAATCAGTTAGTTCATAGCGGTCACGCCCCGGTTTATAGGGTTTGTGCTGCTCCTGAGCTTCAGATGAGGACGAGGCGCTATCCTCCCCTCCCACTTTCACTACTGCTCGATGAAAAGTGAGGTCAGTTAGCTTTTCAAAGCCGGGAACTGGAATCCACCGTTGCTCATCGAAAGTGTCAGAAACATATTCAAGCTGGCTCATACCCCCACCCTACCGCGCAAGCTGCTACCCGATTTCCATGCAGTGTCATTCCTGCGCAGACCCTAGGTTTTTCCTTATTCGTCGGGTCTGGCTCGGTAAAAGCACTCCGGGGCAAACGCAGGGGATCAGTTTCCCCTGCAGTTCCCGCGCGGAGCCTAGGTTTTTCCTCCTGCCCAAGAATCCGGAAAACGTAGCGGCGTTTTCCGAATTCTTATGCCCACCGCGCCTACTCGGATAAAACCTAGGCTCCACGCTGGCTGGTATGAACTGCGTAAGGGTCGAGCTGTAAAAGATGCGAGAGGGGGCTTGAGCCGAGCGAAGCGAGGGTCACTGGGGTCCCCCGAGCGCTTTTACGGCCCGACCCGCCCCGGGAGAAAAACTATCCCTCACGATTGAAATGGGATAGTCGAAACTGGCGATAGACTAGGCGCTGACGGCTATTTTCGGAGGTTGGCTTTGCGTATTGTTCCCTCACCGAGCACGGACGCTCGGGCAGCCAGCGAAGTTTTAGCTCCTCAAAGCGGTAATAGCAATAAAGATTTCCAGATTGACAAAGAAGAAAATGCTCCGCAGATTATCTGGTTGCAAAGCGAACCGAACGTAGAGGAAAGACAAGAAGGAAAAACCACGGATTCGGCCTCGCGCACGCGGCCACTGATTTTCTTGCCGGTCTCCGATAATCCTGCGCGCGATACCTTATTTTTTACCGCGCTACACACCGCCCTCTGGCCGGACAGTTTCACTTCCCTACCCACTCTTGATTTGTCGGCAGTTGCCGGGCCGGCAAAACCCTTTTTTGCGTTGCGGATCCTGGCGGATTACCGCCCGATATTTTTCCCGGCGCGCGCCGAGCGTCTGTCTCCCTCTTGGGCGCGCCAGCAAGCATTACGTCTGCAGCGCCTGTCCGAGCAAGTAAGTTTTATTCTTTCGACTTCCGGTTCTACCAAACCCGGAGGGCGCCTAGTGGGGCTTTCGCTGGCGGCTTTGCGTGCCTCCCATCAGGCAACCGCCCAGCGTCTGGGGGGAAATGGTATCTGGGTGTCGGCACTTCCTCGGGATCATATCGCCGGTTTCCAAGTGATTGCCCGCGCCTATGCGGGGGGAACCGAACCGGTAACTATCGACATGACCGGCGGTTTTAAACTTTCACGCCTGAGGGAGGCACTGCAAAACCTTTCTCCGGCGGGCGTCCCTATTTATTTATCATTGGTTCCCACTCAGCTGACCCGCGCCCTCGCTGATCCAGAAACCCTCGCGGCTTTGCGCCTTTGTTCCGCGATTTTGGTAGGCGGAGCGCGCATCTCCTCCTCGCTGCTAACTGCCGGGCGCGAACAGGGGTTGAACCTGGTCACCACCTATGGGATGACCGAAACTTGCGGAGGCTGCGTCTATGACGGTGTTCCCCTGCCGGGAGTCAAAGTTGCGGTTAACGAGGGCAGGATTTGGCTGTCTACCCCCACTTTGATGAACGGCTATTTAGAGGCAGAATCCGACCCAGAAATCCAGGTTTTCGAGGGGAAACCCTGGCTGGCTACCAATGATGCCGGCAAGATAATTTTTGAGGGCGCGGATACGAGCAAAACGGCAACCCAAACTATTGATGACTCCACCCCAGCTCACCTGGAGGTGCTCGGACGCTTAGATGACACCATCATTTCTGGCGGGGAAAATATCTCTCTACCGCGGGTGACCCGGGCAGCGGAACAGGCGGGATTTGCAGGGATTGAGTTCTGCGGGCTAGCAGATGATGAATGGGGACAGCTACTCTGCGCGGTTTTTTCGGCAGCCTCTTTACCCGCCACAAAGCCCGAAAATCACCGCAACCTTGCCCATTTAGGCCACCAGCTGCGCGAATCCCTCAGACAGCAGTTACCGCCCTCGCATCTGCCCCGCGCGGTGGCGCTGCTCCCCCAATTTCCGCTGCTGCCCAGTGGGAAACTAGATCGCCGCGCCCTGCAAGCGGATGCCCGCGCCGCCGATAAAGAAAACCGCACCTGGCGCAAATAAATGGCTATTGACCAAATTGGCATTAGCCCCAAATAAGGAGAGGCGGCGAGGACAACCCCGCCGCCTCTACCAGTAAGTTCAGTTACTTCTTTAGCACCTGGTGGTAGGCCGCCAAGTCCAGCACCCCGTTACCGGAAAGCCCAATCAGCATCACCTGATCATCGCCGGCCTCCCCGGAACGAATGAAGTCCAGCGCCCCCGCAATCGCGTGGGTGGATTCGGGAGCAGGAATAATCCCCTCAGCACGCGCGAACTCTAACCCAGCCGCAAAAGTCTGTTCTTGCGGATAGGCACGCGCCTCCATCAATCCCAAGTGATAGGCGTGCGAAACCATTGGCGCCATCCCGTGGTAGCGCAAACCACCGGCATGAATGGGATCCGGCACGAACTCATGCCCCAGGGTGTACATCTTCATTAAGGGGGTCAGACCCGACATATCCCCGAAGTCGTAGCGGTATTCGCCTTGCGTCAGCGAAGGACAGGCTGCCGGCTCACAGGCGACCACCCGCGCATTCTTGCCTTCCCGCAGATTCTCGCCGATAAAGGGAGTAGCCAGACCACCCAGGTTAGAGCCACCCCCGGCGCAACCGAAAATGAAGTCCGCGCCGGATTCGCCCGCTTTAGCCAGTTGAACTTGTGCCTCCAAGCCAATCACCGTCTGGTGGATAATCACTTGATTCATTACCGAGCCCAAAGCGTAGTGCGCCTGCGGATCCGAAACCGCAGATTCGACTGCCTCCGAAATTGCCATCCCTAGAGAGCCGGAAGTATCGGGGTTTTCGGCTTGGATCCGGCGGCCTGCCTCGGTGCGATCGGAGGGCGAACTCCAACATTTTGCGCCGTAAGTCTCCATCTGCATGCGCCGATAGGGTTTTTGATCATAGGAGGAACGTACCTGCCAAACTTCACATTCCATTCCCAGCATGGCGCAGGCCATCGCCAGGGAGGCACCCCACTGCCCAGCCCCAGTCTCGGTGGTGAGCCGTTTAATCCCGGCCACCGCATTGTAGTAGGCCTGCGCTAATGCCGAGTTCGGTTTATGGGACCCGGCCGGAGAATTACCTTCATATTTGTAGTAGATGCGGCATTTAGTGCCGAGCTTTTGCTCCAAGTTGTGCGCGCGATAAAGGGGCGCGGGACGGAAATTGGTATAGAGTTCCCGGATTCGCTGGGGAATCTCGATATAGCGTTCCTTGCTCATCTCCAGTTCGATGAGCCCGGGAGCAAACAGAGGTTCCAAATCTTTCGCGGTAATAGGTTCGCGGGTCTGCGGGTTCAGGTAGGGAGGCATCGGCTCCGGGAAGTCCGCGACCAGGTTGTACCAGCGAGCAGGGATGTGGTTATCGATCGGAAATCCTAAGGGTTGGATTCTAGGGTTATCAGTCATCTTGTTTTGCTCCTCATTGAAATATCACTTCTATTAAATAGTTTCCGCTGGCGGGAGACAAAAAAATACCCGCCACCTGGCGGGTTCTATAAATGCCTGAAAGAAAGGACCCGCCTAGGCGAGCCACCACCACTGAATCGACTTGATCGCTGTTTCTTCCATGCCCCTATGCTAGCGAAAACGTGATAGCTACTACAAGCCGTCTCAAAAATTGGCGTTTTGCTTTTCGGGGCTTTAATCTAAACGTAGCCATCAAGAGCAGTGCAGAGACCTGGCTCGCGCACTGCAGCAACCGATCAGACGGTGCTAATGCCAGGACCGATGGGAAGGTACTTATGAGCGACGCTAATGTGGAAAAGCCGCTGATTGAGCTGCGGGACGTCTATAAAATTTATCCCCGCAAGAAACAGGATAAGCTGCACGCCCTCGACGGTATCTCCCTAAAAATTGGGGCCGGGGAAATCCACGGCATCGTGGGGCAATCGGGAGCCGGAAAATCTACGCTTATTCGTTGCCTGACCGCTTTGGAACATCCCACTTCGGGAGAAATCCTGGTGGCGGGACAAAACCTTTCGACCCTTTCTGAAAAGCATTTGCGTCAGGCACGCCGTTCTATTGGGATGGTGTTTCAGGCGGCTAACCTGCTGGATTCACGCACTGCTGCCGGCAATATTGCCTATCCACTTTATTTGGCGGGACAAAAGCGCGGGGATCGCCACGAGCGGGTTCAAAAACTGCTAGATCTGGTGGGGCTGCATGACCGTGGTTCCTCTTATCCCTCCCAACTTTCCGGGGGGCAACAGCAGCGAGTAGGGGTCGCCCGCGCACTTGCCGATGAGCCGCAAGTCTTGCTATGCGATGAACCCACCAGCGCTTTGGATACCGAATCCACCCAGCAGATCCTGCACTTAATCAAGGACGTGCATGACCGCCTGGGCGTAACCGTGGTGATCATTACCCACGAAATGAGCGTGGTCCGCGAGATTTGCACCCACGTCACTTTGCTAGAAGGCGGAAAGATCGTACAGACCGGTTCGGTAGAGGACGTAGTCAAGGATCCGTCTTCGCGACTGGCTAAAGACCTGGTTCCGCCCCCCAATGTTGACGAAGAAGTAACTTTAGACGGCGAGCCCGCCTCGGTAGTAGATATTGCTTTCACTTCTTCGCCAGGGGTGCCCACCGGATCTAAAGTTATGGATCTGGTGGCTAGCCTGGGCGGCGATATCGTGGCCGGAACTTTTGAAACCGTGGGAACCACGCAGGTTGGTCGTCTAGCTCTGGGAGTTAAAACCACGGAACTGGACGGCTTTATTCGGGAACTGGAAAATCATCAGATCTATACGGAGGTGCGAGCATGAGTCTTATCGCTACTACCTCACAGGTTGTGACCTTGATGCCTCTGACTGTGGAGGCTTCCGGCAGGTGGTTTTCCAATCCGGTGATTACTAATAATCTTCTGGACGCCACTTTAGAAACCATCTACATGTCGCTATGGTCGGGATTTTTCTCGATTCTGCTGGGGCTGCCGATTGGTTTGCTGCTGGTAGCTACCGCTCCGGCGGGGCTACTGTCAGGATCGAAGATCGCGCGCGTGCTCTACTCGGTGTTGGGATTCATCGTGAACGTAGGCCGCTCGCTGCCCTTCGTTATTTTGATGATTTCGATTCTTCCTTTTACTCGCCTGCTGGTGGGCACCACTTTGGGGTGGAAAGCGGCAGTAGTTCCGCTGACCCTGGCGGCGGCGCCGTTCTTTGCCCGCCTGGTGGAATCCAATGTGCAGGGGGTAGAAAGCGGCAAACTAGAGGCCGCTAAAATGGCGGGTGCTTCTAACTGGCAAATCATGATGGGGGTGCAGGTGCGCGAAGCACTGCCCGCCCTAATTCAGTCAGTTACCGTCACCTTGATCTCTTTGATTGGTTACGGCGCGATGGCAGGTACTTTGGGTACCGGCGGCCTGGGGGCGCTTGCCATAAACTACGGTTACAACCAGTTTATGGGTGACGTTATGCTGGTCGTGGTTATCGACATCCTGCTGATCGTGGTCATCGTGCAGTGGGTGGGCGATATGCTTAGCCGGCTGGTAGATCACCGCTAAGGGAAAACCAGTCGGAGATTCTTACCGCTCTTAGCGGTTTTCGATAAAACTTTCATTCCTTGGCTACCCGCTGGGTAGCTGGAAAAGTCCCGTCCTCGTCCGCTTGGTAGACGCCGGCGGGGACAGGCAAGGAAACTTTGTAAACTACCTAAAAAACAACTAATTAAAAGGAAAAGAAAATGAAAACTTGGAAGAAAATTGTGACCGCAGCTGGAGCTGCTGGTCTGGCCTTAAGTCTGGCTGCCTGCGGCGGTAGCTCCTCTGGCGACAACAATAAACTGATCGTAGGCGCTTCCCCTGATCCTCATGCGAAGATCTTGCGTTACGTGGCCGATAACTTGGCTAAGAAACAGGGCATCGAGTTGGAAGTTAAAGAGTACACCGACTACGTCCAACCGAATGAAGCTCTGAATTCTGGGGATCTGGATGCCAACTATTATCAGACGGTTCCCTACTTCGATGATCAGACCACCAAGAACAATTGGCAGTTCGATCACGGCAAGGGAATCCACCTAGAGCCACTAGGAATTTATTCCGAAAAGCTGAAAGATATTAAGGAGCTGCAGGACGGCGCCAAGATTGGGATTATCAACGACCCCACTAACCAGGCTCGTGCCCTAAAACTACTGGCTGACAATGGTTTAATTAAGTTACCGAAGGATGAAAAACAGCAGAAGGTATCGGTAATTGCCAAGTCTAAAGAATACAATCCGCGCGGCTTTGAGCTGCCTGAGGTGGAAGGTCCGCAGTTAGTACGCGCCCTAGCTGACGTAGAAGTCGCGGTGATCAACGGTAACTTTGCGCAACTTGGAGGCAAGGAGCCCTCTGAAGCCTTGATCTTGGAGTCTACCAAGAATAATCCTTCCCTGAATATTCTGGTTTGGAAGAAAGATTCCGAAAAGGTAGAGGCAATTAAGAAGCTGGACACTTTACTGCACTCTCCGGAAGTCAAGGCTTACATTGAGAAGACTTGGCCGAACAAGGCAGTGCTACCTGGTTTCTAATCCGACTAATCTTGTCGCTTTAAAAATCTAATCGCCTTAAATCTCCGGGGCGGGGCAGAAGATATTCTTCGCCCCGCCCCTTTTTGTGTCTACTTTTGTGTCTACAAGTCGCTTAGGCGATTACCCTGCAGTTATCAATAGCCGCAAGAATAGCTGTCAGATTTCAAAGTATCGCTTAGCGGGGTTACCCACGCAGAGTAACCTGACATAGCGGGGATCCGGCATGCACCTCACCTGGCGTGAAGTCGAGGGTTTTCACTTGATCACGTCCGATAAACACCACCGGGGTCACCGGATCTTTTTCTAGCACGAGCAGCCGAGGGATATCGACCTCGACTAGGGGCTGCCCGGCACTAACCTCTTCGCCCTCGCCCCGCAGTAGCTTAAAGCCCTCGCCCTTAAGCGCTACGGTATCTAGTCCCACATGTACCAGCACTTCTAGGGCTCCAACCTCCCCCACCAGCACGAAGGCATGTCCGGTTTTAAAAAGTTTTACGATTTTCCCACTAACCGGAGCCAAAACCGACTGCACCTTCGGTAAAGGACGAATAGCCACACCCTCCCCCATCATCTTTTGGGAAAAAACCGGATCTGGAACCGCGGTTACGGGGATAACTTCTCCACTAAGGGGAGCCAGTATCGATACGGTGGTGTTCATTTCTTATCCCTTTACCTCAAAAGTATGCGGCTAACTTCCCGACGGTTGTTTTCATGGGTTTCCCCGCGAGGAATATCGCCGGAAACAGCAATACCCAAATATCCTATGTTTCCGGCCATCCGCAATTTTTATTTCCCAGCTTCCTTCGAAGCCTATCGCTAGATTGCTCACTAGCGACAAACATAATAGCTGGCGAAAGCGAAAGGCGTAGAATCGCATCCTCCAATAAATACCTATTTCCCCACGTTAGTTTGTAAAGTAGATGCTTAGAGGGAAAAAGCGCCGCTTAGCGCCGCGACCCAGAAGGCTAGGTACAGAAAGAGGGAACGGAAAATGGAAACCGCTAACACTTCCAACGTCCAGGAATCAAACGAGCTTAAAGAGCGGGTGGCACTGAACCGTCAACTCGCGCAGATGCTCAAGGGGGGCGTGATTATGGATGTCACCACCCCGGAGCAGGCGCGGATTGCCGAGGACGCAGGCGCGGCGGCCGTTATGGCACTAGAACGTATCCCCGCCGATATTCGCGCAGCGGGCGGCGTTTCCCGGATGAGCGATCCGGCAATGATCAAGGGGATTCAAGAGGCGGTTTCTATTCCGGTGATGGCGAAGTGCCGGATCGGGCATTTTGTTGAAGCCCAGCTACTGGAAGCTATCGAAATCGACTATATCGATGAATCGGAAGTCCTCTCCCCCGCCGACGACATCTACCACATTGATAAAACCCAGTTCAAAGTACCTTTCGTGTGTGGGGCACGTAACCTGGGCGAAGCGCTTCGGCGCATCGGCGAGGGTGCCACCATGATTCGTACCAAGGGCGAGCCGGGAACCGGCGACGTAGTACAGGCGGTTAGCCATATGCGCGAGATGAACGCGGAAATCCGCCGGGTTTCCAGCCTGCGCGAAGATGAGATTTTTGAGGCCGCCAAGCAGCTAGAAGTACCACTGGCACTGCTGAAAGAAGTGCACGATTCCTCGCGTCTGCCGGTGGTAAATTTCGCGGCCGGCGGGGTAGCCACCCCAGCGGATGCGGCGTTAATGATGCAGCTAGGTGCTGAGGGCGTGTTCGTGGGGTCGGGTATTTTCAAGTCCGGTAATCCCGCGAAACGTGCCAATGCCATTGTCAAGGCAGTCACTAACTTTAAGGATGCGAAACTGATCGCCGAATTGTCCGAAAATCTGGGTGAAGCCATGGTGGGTATTAACGAAAGCGAAATCGACCTGCTGATGGCCGAGCGCGGAAAGTAAACGGTCAGAAAACAGGACAGCGGTAGCAACGGACAGCTTGCTACCGGCACTAATAGTAGGCGAAAAATAGATGGAAAAAGTTGGCGTCCTCGCAGTTCAAGGTGCCTTCATTGAACATGAACAGTGCCTGCGGGAACTGGGGGCTCAGGTAGTTCAGCTGCGCGAAGCCGCAGACCTGCGCAGCGGTTTTAACCGCCTGGTATTACCGGGCGGAGAATCCACGGTGCAATCAAAACTACTGATTGAACTGGGAATGGCTGATCGGCTGCGGGAAATGATTACTGCGGGAATGCCGGTTCTAGGTACTTGCGCAGGATTAATCTTGCTGGCCAAACGAATTATGGGCAAGCGCAGCGTAGATCGCACGGCGCTAGGTACCTTAGACGTAACCGTAGAGCGTAATGCCTATGGGCGCCAACTCGGTTCCTTTAACGCCCGCGCAGACTTCGCGGGAATGGAAGATCTGCCGATGACTTTTATTCGTGCCCCTCGTATTAGCGAAGTGGGACCGGATGTAAAAGAACTCGGGCGGGTAAATGACCTGATTGTGGGGGCGCGAGCCGGCAATCAGATCGGGGTTACTTTTCATCCCGAATTGACCGGCGACCCGCGCCTGCACCGAATGTTTTTGAACCTCTAATTCGCTTAGCCCGATGCCTAACTAGCACGGTAACTGCCGCTAGTTTGGCAGGATACAGCTGACGTTACCAGGTACCCGCAAGAGTATGGGTTAGAGTTAGAGCATGCTTCTCCATCGCCCCCGCAGGTCCGGCAAATTCATGGTCTCAATTTTGGGGTTCATAGCAGTGGGCACCCTAACCCTTACTGCTTGCAGCCCGGCGGTAAATCCGGGACCTGTTCCCTCCCCCTCCCCCTCATCATCGCGAGCCACCACCGCTGCTCCCAAAGCTAAGACGCCCGCCAGCCCGACTACTCCTGCCACTTCCGCCACCCCGACAACTCCCGCCGCTAAACCACTGACTGGAAAGGTCATCGTGGTGGACCCCGGTCATGGCAAGGGCAGGCAACTGAGCAACCCGATTTCCAATGGACGAGGCGGACGTAAGATTTGCAACACCTCCGGCACCGCCACTAATGCCGGTTATCCGGAGTATAAATTCACTTGGCATGTTGCCGACTATTTACGCAATAAACTGCAGGAACAGGGTGCCACAGTGGTTCTTACTAGAGATAATGGACCTAATGCCGAGATCTGTGTCGATCGGCGCGGCAAACTCGCGAACGAAAAGGGTGCCGCCGCCTTGATATCTATTCACGGAAATGGCTCTGAGTCCAGCGCTCCTCACGGATTTTTTGTAATGGTTTCCAGCCCCCCGCTAAACGCTGCCCAAGGTCAACCCTCTAAGCAGCTGGCACGCGCAGTTTCTGGGGGTCTTAAAGGCGCCGGACTTACCCCCTCCACGACTTTTGGATCAAACCCGGTTCCCCGCTCTGACCTGGCTACTTTAAATTTTGCGCAGGTGCCGGCGGTTATGGTGGAGCTGGGGGAAATGCGTAACCCCCAGGATGCGCGGCGGATGTCGAGCCCCGAGGGACAACAGCAGTACGCCTCCGGCCTCGCCCAAGGAATTTTGAGCTACTTCTCCGCCGGTTAGCCACCGAAGGGAAAGAACCTCGCCTTAAAGATGCGTTCCGGCTTCCGGAATCTTAAAGCCCCAGGCAACCCAGGGGAATAACAGCGATCCCATCTTTACGCATATAAGCCTGCTTTCCACCGTAAAGCACCGCGGCGGCACGCATTTTTTCACCGGCACGTTCCCGCAACCAGACTAGATGCTTAACATCGTGGTCGCCGACCCGATTCGCGGTTTTCACTTCTAGCGCCACTAGCGATCCGCCCCGCCCTTGCAGAACCAAATCAACTTCATGCTCACCCGCTCGAGTACGAAAATGCCCCACCGTAGCCTCCAGAGCCTGAGCGTAAACCCTCACGCACAGGAGGGCGAGAGATTCAAAAAGCGCCCCATAAATATTGCCACCACCAGGACGCAATAGATCCGTGGCTTCGAGGTCCAAAAAGCGTGCCGCAAAGCCGGGATCTACTAGGTGATGTTTAGGGCTGCTGGTCAAACGTTTCCAGCCCGTCCCCAAAGGCTGCCAGGCCTCTAGGGGTTCCAGAATCCAGAGTTTAGTCAAGAAATCTCGATAGGTGCGGGTAGTTTCGGAACTGGGTTTATCTCCCTCGCCAGCGGTTGCCCCTTCTACTATCTGCGCATAGGACGCGGTAGTGGCGGTAGCCTGCGCATAGGAGCGTAACCAGGCGCGGAGAGTATGCGGAGTGCGAGTGAGATACCCCTGGGTGAGGATATCTTTATCAATCACGTCACGCAGGTAAGAATCAATGGACAAGCGCAAAGCCCGTCCTCGCAAATGTTGAAATCCCGGCAATCCGGTTTGACAGATAGCTTCAGCATAATCGGAGGCAGCCAGGTCACTGGTGCCGGTTATCTTTTCGGTGCCGGCAAAAAGGTCACGCAAACTGACCGTGGGAGTAGCAATTCCCCGCTCAGAAAGAGTCAATGGCCGCATCCTTAAAGTAACTATTCTTCCTGCTCCCGAATGGGTTTGCACCCCGGGTTTGGGGCTGGCGGAACCGGTCAAGAGAAAACTTTCGGGACGTGCACCATCATCAACCGCGCGGCGCACCGTGTCCCAGGTTTCCGGCAGCAGCTGCCATTCATCCAGGAGTACCGGCGGTTTTTGCTGTAGGAAAAGCTGCGGATCGGCCTGCAAAATAGTGCGGGTGTCGACTTGGTCTAGCTGATAAGTGGTGCGAGCCCGCCGCTTAGCGGTCTCGGTTTTACCCACTCCTTTAGCTCCGGCAATACACAGCGCCGGCAGTTGTGGAAAAACTTGGGCTATCTCGTAGTCAATTACCCGTTTTAAGTAGTCAGCCATATTTTCAGTATACTCTATCCACCTGTTTGCCGGAGAGTTATCCACCTGTTTGCCGGAGAGTTATCCACCTGTTTACCGAAAATAGGGGGCAGGAGGAAGCTGGCAGGTGCTGGGCGAGCGCAGTAACTTAGCGACGGCGGGCGAAGAAGTCTTTTAATTGCGCGGAACATTCCTGCTCTAAAACCCCACCGATTACTTCGATGCGGTGATTTAAGCGACTATCGCGCAGAACATCGCGGACAGAGCCAGCAGCTCCCGCTTTGTCATCCCAGGCACCGAACACTACCCGCGAAACCCGAGCGTTCACCAAGGCGCCGGCACACATAGTGCAAGGCTCCAGATTAACTACCAGGGTGGTGCCGATCAGTCTCCAAGTGCCTAGTCTCGCCGCCCCTTGTCGCAAAGCCAGAATCTCGGCATGGGCAGTGGGATCAAAGGGAAAGGTTTCCCGTTGGTTAAAACCGCGTCCGATTATTTCCCAAGAGCCGAGATAGGAAGCGTCCTCACCCCCGGGAGCCAGCGCGCCCTCGTCGGTAAAAAAATCGGTGTTCTGGGTATTAATAGGCAAGGTATTGTCGGCCCTAGGTGCAAGTAAAACTGCCCCTACCGGCACATCCGCTTGCCGCTGGGCTTGGGTCGCCAACCCCATAGCCAGACGCATTTCCTCGTCAAAGCGATCCATGTCCTCAATTTACCTGGCATTTTGCACTTATAAAACTTTGCCGTTTTCGCAGACAAACAAACAAATAAATGAAAGACTGAGTACATGTTTGAAAGAGCCGGGCAAAAAGCCAAACCAGAAGATTTAATCAATGTCGATGACCTCCTAGCCGCCTACTATGACCTGGAGCCAGATCCCAAAGAACCTAGCCAGCGGGTTAGTTTCGGCACCTCGGGACACCGCGGCAGCGCCTTCGACCACGCATTTAACGAAGCCCATATTGTCGCCATCACCCAGGCGATCGTGGAATACCGTCGCAAAGAAGGTATCAACGGGCCCCTATTTATCGGGCGCGACACCCACGCCCTCTCCGAACCTGCCCATCGCAGCGCCCTGGAAGTGCTGGTAGCGAACGGAGTCGATGTGTGGGTTGATTCCCGTAACTCCTATGTCCCCACCCCGGCAGTTTCCTTGGCGATCCTGCAGGCCAACGGAGCGCCCGGCAAGGTACGCACCTCAGGCGCGGACGCGGCAGATGGAATCGTAATCACTCCTTCTCACAACCCACCGCGCGATGGTGGCTTCAAATACAATCCCCCCACTGGCGGACCGGCAGACGTAGACGCTACCGGCTGGATTGCTGACCGCGCTAACCAGATCCTTGAGGACGGATGGCGCAATGTGCCTCGCTCTACGCTGGCAGATCTAACTAGCGCCGAATGTGTTCACCCCCATGATTACCTCCACGAATATGTAGATGCCCTGCCCAGCGTGATTGACTTGGATGCTATTCGCTCTGCCGGAGTGCGCATCGGGGCGGATCCGCTAGGTGGGGCATCGGTGGACTATTGGGGCATGATTGCTGAACGTCACGACCTGAACCTGACGGTAGTTAACCCGGATGTGGATCCCGCGTTCAGCTTCATGACCTTGGATTGGGACGGAAAAATCCGGATGGACTGCTCCTCCCCCTATGCAATGGCATCGCTGCGGGAAAAGATGGCGCCCGACGAGGACGGGGTTACGCCTTTCGATATCGCGACCGGCAATGATGCCGATTCAGATCGCCACGGGATCGTTACCCCGGACGGTCTCATGAATCCGAACCACTACCTGGCGGTAGCAATCGAATACCTGTACACCCATCGGCCAGAGTGGGGTGGGGATTGCGGAGTCGGCAAAACCTTGGTTTCTTCTTCGCTGATCGACCGGGTAGTGGCCCATATGGGTCGCAAACTGGTGGAAGTTCCAGTCGGCTTTAAGTATTTCGTTCCGGGATTACTTTCCGGAACTATCGGTTTTGGTGGCGAGGAATCCGCCGGGGCCTCTTTCTTGCGTAGGGACGGCTCAGTCTGGACCACCGATAAAGATGGCATTATTTTGTCGCTGCTGGCTTCCGAAATCCTGGCAGTAACCGGTACCTCACCTTCTC
>CAMYFZ010000044.1 GCA_947255165.1 uncultured Varibaculum sp. | reverse complement strand
GCAGATCTGGGCCGCGCACGAGCGCATAGAGCAGGCGTTTAACGCTTAATTGGCCACCTGGTTTTGCACTAGCGACGGGTGGATTTCCTTCAGGCGGGTTAATTCCAGCGGGTAGCTATGGCTCTTGTTGGGATTAACCCGCCACTTTGGGTATTAACCCTGGAATCTACATTTGGCTGGAGCCGTGTTGCATGATGTGGCACACATTGAAGTAGCGATTCGTAATGCTTACGATCAAGCTTTTAGCCTTCACTGGTCAGGCGACGCCAAATACCGCTACCCATAGCTCCCACTCTGGGCGGGTGATTCATGTACAACCCGAGCGTGTGTGAGGGCGTGAAGGAGAAGGGGTCTTTGTATTTCTTCTCTGCAGCGATCTTGTCAGATGAGGCCAGCTGCTTGGTTGAGGAAGTGGACAGGCGCACGACCTCATCTATAAGACGTCAGTTTCGGTTGCTAGGACAACAATCTGGGACTTTGTTGAACTGCTGTGCAAATCTTAATTATTTTGTTAGGATTAGCAAAGTCAAAGAGGACCGTTGTAGCTAGGAGCTTTAGTGAATCAACTTGCATTGTCGGCGCCGATGAGCGGCGTTATCGTTCCATTAGAAATGGTTCCCGATCCGGTTTTCGCTAAGAAAATGGTTGGGGAAGGCATTTCGATAGACCCCATTGAGGCTCACCTTTGTGCCCCATGCGATGGGGAAGTTGTACTCGTTCAACCTAGCGGGCATGCTATCACGGTTCGGCACGCCAGCGGCGTTGAAGTGTTGATGCATATCGGTTTAGAAACCGTCTCGCTAGAGGGGGACGGATTTAGCCCACTAGTCAAGGCTGGTCAGCAAGTTAAATGCGGTGAACGGCTGATTGATTTCGATATGGATTTTGTGGCTCAAAAGGCCAAGAGTTTATTGACTCAGGTGGTTATCTCTAACTCCGATATGATTGAGGATTTCACGCCGATAGCGACGGGTGTTGTCAGCGTCGGTGATGAGTTGGCCACCATGAACGTTATAGACAGCATTGACGGTGAAGAAGTGGGCGGCGCCACTGTTTCCTCGGACGCTATCGTCATTGGTAACCCAACCGGGCTGCACGCCAGGCCAACAGCCACTTTAGTGAGCATCGCCAAACAATTTGAATCAAAGATTCGACTGTATCGTGACGAAGATTCAGCCAATGCCAAATCGGTCGTTGGCGTTCTAGGTTTGGCTGTCGCTTTGGGGGACAGGGTGCGGGTGGTTGCTACCGGCCCGGACGCTGAGGACGCCGTCAAACAGTTGCAGACCGCTATAGCAGATGGTTTGGGTGAAGAAACTGTTGCTGTCACCGACATTCCGGCAGCCGAAAAGGCGCCGGTCAAGCAAGAGAGTGTCAGCAAAAAGCGACGCAGTGATGATCCGAATTTGTTTATCGGCGTCTCCGCGTCTCCTGGGCTTGGGGTTGGCAAAGTCACACAGCTGCGGCGTGAAGAAATTAAAGTTAAGGAAGAATCCGCTGCTGACAAGCATGTTGAGCGGCGTCGCTTGAATACCGCGATAGACCGTTCGCTAGAAGAATTGCAGGCTTTAGAATCTTCAATGTCTGACGCCTCGAAAGCAGCAATTTTTGCGGCTCACCGAGAACTATTGGCTGACCCTGATTTGTTGGATCTAGCGTCCTCCGCCATTGACAAGGGTAAAACTGCCGAGTTTGCTTGGCGCGGCGCATATCAATCCTATGCAGACCAGTTGGCGGCAGTAGATAACGAAGTCATTGCCGGGCGCGCTAACGATGTGCGCGATGTGGGGCGCCGCGTCCTAGAAGAGCTCACTGGCGAAAAGAGCGAAGAGATAAGCCATGAAGCAGGCACCATTCTTATTGCCGAGGATTTGACGCCCTCCGACGCGGCGAAGCTGGATCCAGAAAAAATTGCCGGTTTCGCGACAGTCGGCGGCGGATCGTCTAGCCACGTGGCTATCTTGGCGCGCGGGCTAGGCATTCCGGCTATCGCCGGCATAGAAGCCGCAACATTGGATGTTCCCAATGGTGAATTAGTTTTCTTAGACGGCACTCGTGGTCAATTGCGTACTGGCGTATCTGCAGAAGAAGTTAACACCATTCGGGTCAGGCAAAACAGAATAGCTGAGCGCCGAGCCGAAGCCGAAGCGCATGCTCACGAGCCGGCGGTCACTACAGACGGGCACAAGGTGCTAGTGGTAGCCAACATTGGCGGGGTAGAGGACGCCAAGAAAGCCGTCTCCTTAGGCGGTGACGGGGTTGGTTTATTGCGTTCCGAATTCCTTTTCTTGGGTCGTCAACAGGCTCCAAGCGAGGAAGAACAGGCTCAGATATATTCCGAAATTGCTAGCGAGCTTAAAGGTAAACCCTTAGTCATCCGTACCTTAGACGTTGGTGGTGATAAGCCACTACCGTACTTGCCCATTGCGCCGGAAGAAAACCCATTCTTAGGGTTGCGTGGGGTGCGTGTCGGTCTAGATAGGCCAAGTATTTTGCAAACCCAAGCTAGGGCAATTTTGCACGCTGTTTCGG
Source organism: uncultured Varibaculum sp. (assembly GCA_947255165.1). The sequence goes on along the minus strand of CAMYFZ010000044.1, from coordinate 12,058 downwards.
CTGGCGCGCAGATTTATGTGATGTTCCCAATGGTCGCCACCTTGGCTGATTTCCGTAATGCTAAAGAGATTTTCGAGGCAGAACGAGCGAAACTTAAGGTGCCGCAAGTGCCATTAGGTATCATGGTCGAGGTGCCATCCACGGCTATAATGGCCGAGCAATTTGCTCGCGAGGCAGACTTCTTCAGTGTCGGCACGAATGATTTGACGCAATACACTTTGGCGATGGATCGCGGTCACCCGATGCTCGCTCCGCAAATTGATGCCCTCAATCCTGCGGTGCTATCGCTTATTGGCAGGGCTGCCGAGGCTGCTCACCGATATGACCGTTGGATAGGGGTTTGTGGCGGTGTCGCCTCAGACGAGCAGGCAGTTCCGCTGCTTCTTGGTTTAGGAGTAGATGAGTTGAGCTGTTCTTTACCAGCTATAGCGTCCGTCAAGGCTCAAGTGCGAGCTAACTCGTACGATTGGTGCAAATCATTGGCGCAAAGCGCGCAGCGCAAGACAACCGCTCAAGAGGTTCGTGATCTCGTCCCGCTAGAGGAGGACTAACAATGTCCAGTGCAGCAGAAATCGTTGCCGCCCTTGGCGGACCAACAAACATCAAATCTCTAACCCATTGCGCTACCCGGTTGCGTTTCGAACTTTATGACGCATCTTCGGTGGATAGCGCTCAAGTGGAGCAAATAAAGGGTGTCATGGGTGCGGTGCCTCAATCTGGTGATCGCTACCAGGTTATTTGTGGCGGCGGGGTGGCTGCCGTATTCAACGAGATTAATAGTTTGCCTGAAATGGTGGATCGTAAGGCACCAGCTGACGATGGGGAAATGTCAGACGCTGACATAAAGGCTGCAGCTCGCGCTGGTGGTATTCGTGGCAAAGCTGCCTGGATAGACAACTTTTTCGAATATCTATCCGATAGCTTCCGTCCCATGCTTGGGGTGTTGTTAGGCGCATCTTTAGTGTTGGCGGTGGTTGCCGTCCTAGACGCATTAGGAATTGTCGATTCGCGTGCTACAGACAAAACAGCAACCTGGGTTTTCGTGGACGCGATGTGGCGTTCGGTGTTCTATTTCATGCCATTGATGGTTGCCTACAATGCATCGAAGAAACTCAATGTTGAACCTTGGGTAGGCACGGCCGTTATGGCGGCAGTGATGACGCCAGAATTTCTCAGTCTAGCTACCTCCGCAGACACGGTGTGCACCACAAACGAAGCATTAGGCACTCAAAGCTGTGTAGCCCAAGTTTTCGGGTTGAGTATGCAGCTAAATTCCTACGGCGGCCAGGTTTTCGTCCCGTTAATCATGGCTGCAGTATTGGCTCCAGTTTATAAACTGTGGCAGAAAGTGATTCCAGAAAGTCTTCATATAGTATTTGTGCCATTCTTGTCGATGCTGGTGATGATTCCAGTAACCGCTTTCTTGATTGGCCCGTTAGGGGTATGGATAGGCACGGGGCTTGGCACCGGATTGGGCTGGCTAAATACAAATGCGCCGGTGGTTTTCGCCATCTTGATTCCGTTGCTGTATCCGTTCTTGGTGCCTCTGGGTTTGCACTGGCCGCTAAATGCTTTAATGCTTGCCAATATTCAGACCTTGGGTTATGACTTCATTCAAGGGCCGATGGGAGCTTGGAACTTTGCCTGTTTCGGTGCCACCGCCGGGGTACTGGTTATAGCGATTAGAGACAAAGAAGAAACCATGCGGCAAACGGCTACCGGCGCTTTAGCGGCTGGCCTTCTAGGTGGTATTTCTGAGCCTTCTCTCTACGGTATTCACCTACGTTACAAGCGGATTTATCCGAGAATGATTGCCGGCTGTTTGGCGGGCGGCATTACTATCGGTGTGTTGTCCATGATTACTGGTAGTGCCGGTTTGCAAACTAATGCCTTCGTTTTCACCTCGATTTTGACGATTCCAGTATTCAAACCAATGTGGATTTACGTGGTGGCTATCGTCTTGGCGTTCATCACATCCTTCTTGGCTATTCTCATTACCGATTACCGCACTCCTGAGCAGCGTCAAGCAGCTAAGGCCGGTAAAGACTTGGATGCCGTCCAGAGCGAGCCAGAGGTTATCGTCGTCACGGACGTAGAAACCAACCAGGCGAAACAGTGGATCGAGGCGCTCGGCGGCGAGGACAATATCGAAAATGTTGAGCTGCTAGCTGAAACACGGCTGCGGGTCACTGTCGCAGATTCCTCGAAGGTCGATGTGGAGGCTTTGCGCAAGGCTGGTTTGCCTGCTGCGATAGCGGTCTCGCCTGGGGTTTGGCACCTTGTTGCCGGGCTAGAGGCTGACCACTTCGAATCTGCTATGCGGCGGCGATTGGCACCGTCCAACGCCTAAAGCACTGATTGCTATCATCGACGCCACACAGCGTCACTATGATTTGTTGTGTGATTCAAACTTGGCTAAGTTTTGCTTGCCATCAAGATGATCGCTAATGCAACCGAAATGCTGCTAACGCCTCGATAAGTAGTTTTTGGCTAAAAGAGAATCAGGAACTGAATTGACAACCCTCTCCGTTGCTGTGAAGTGTCTTGGGTTTTGTTCCGCGCATTCGGAAGGGAACAAAACCCAGTACGCCTCATTTCACTCCCATGGATACTTTGTTGAGGTCATGCGAAAATAGCTGTATGAGTAAAACCGGAACTTCTCATCTGCCTGTGTTAGGTGTAGGTCCGTTGTATGTTTCGGGTATTTTCGCTGCCACGATTGCAGCGAGTATTTTCAAATTTTTAGGCGGGATCGCAAGTGGAACTATCGGAAATAGTTTGGTACGTAACCTCATGATTGCGGCGGGTCTGGTTTTGATGGTGATCGCCGTAATCGTATGGGTTTCAGCTGTTTTTGGCTCTCGCATGGTAGAAAGCGTTAAAACTGGTCAGTTAATGACTAGCGGGATATACGCCTGGGTTAGGCATCCGGTGTATGCTTCCTTCCTGCTATTGAACTGCGGACTGCTGCTCGTGCAAGCGAACTGGTGGCTACTATCCCTACCGTTCATCTATTGGATGGCTTTGACTATTTTGATGAAACGCACTGAAGAACGCTGGCTAGAAAATGAATTCGGGGATGAATACACCCAATACGCTGCCCGCGTTAATCGCATTTTTCCTTGGCCGCCTCACAGCAACAACAGTCTCCGCGAATCATAAACTGCGCCACTTTTTGGGCTGTTAGCACATCCGGTTACCCTATCCAAGCCATGATGGTGGCGATGACTCCGTCAATTTCGCGGCGGATTTTGTCAGTCAGGCTTGATGTTCCCGGCAGGGGGGGGGACGCAGATGGATATAACTTTGCCCACCTCTTTTCAATAGAGGTGGGCAAAGTGCTGGGATCCGATCTAATCTTTAAATTCGCGCTCGATAATATCGCGCAAGACGCCAGTAGAGCGGGTCATCTGCCAGAAGTATTGCTCAATCCGGGGCGCTAGAGCAGTGTTGCTCAGGTCTACCCCGAACATGGTCGAATTCGACAAAATCGGTTCCAGTAATTGATGGACATCGAATTCAGATCCGAGAGTTATATCGGCAAAATGCCTGTGCAACTCATCTACCAGCGGATCCGGAGCAAAATCAAAAGGCGTTCCATCATCGCGAATCCCCAGCAGGTAACGGCACCAGCTGGCGAAAAATAGTGGAATCGCAACTAGGTTGTCCAAGTCCATATCGCGTGCAATGTATTCTTTGACAGTTTCACCGAAACGAATCGAGATTATCTGGGAGGTGTCAGTAGCCACCCGCATCAAGGAATCCGGCAAGGCTTTATTGGCAAAGCGAATGTTAAGCACTTCATCGATGAAATCCGCGGGTTTGACTATCTTCGGGTCGGCGACTACCGGCATGACCTCTTTATAGCCTAAGGTGTCTACCAGCGCCCTCACAGTAGGATCCGTTACCCCCTGATCTACCGTTTCCAACCCGAGCAAAACCCCGATAATCGCCAGTGCTGTATGCAGCGGGTTCAGGCACCCGGTAACCTTCATGCGCTCGAATTTATCTACCGTTTCGCGATCAACTACATGGGCTCCATATTTTTCAAAAGGAGGTCGCGGAGCGGCAAACGCATCTTCAAGAATCAGGTATTCGACGGGCTCAGAGTTAACAAATCCCGCAACTTCGGTACGGTTTATAACTTCAAGCCCCATATCGCTGAAACCAAGTTCGCTTAAGTATTTAGATACCGGTTCGGTAGGACGAGGAGTGATCTTGTCAATCACGCTGACGGGGAAACTAACCTTTGTACGGTCTTCCAACCACTCCACAAAATCATTGGTTACACTGGCATTCTTCAGTCGTTCCTTCGCGATAGTTAACACTGTATTACGCAAGGTAACTCCGTTATCAACCAGGTTGTCGCAACTGAGTAGATTGATAGGGGCCGCGCCCTCGTTATAACGATGCAGCAACAAGCCGGTGAGCAAGACCATGGCATTTGAGTGCGCCGCTATGGCGGGGGCTGCTAGTCCTTCCCGGACGCCGGGCAGAAATTCGCCCTGGGCATCGCGAATCGCGTATCCCTTTTCGGTAATAGTGAAGGTTACGGTGGACATTTGCGGATCGGCGAAAATTTCAAGCAGGCGCTCGAATTTTTCTGAACACACGATGGCTTCCCCTATACCGGCAATGACGCGTAGATCGCGACGATTATCGGGGTGCAAGATGACGCTTAAGGTCAAGAGATCATGGTCCCAAAGCTGTCGTTTCATTTCTTCGACAGCAAAAGACTCCGCGGTGGTAATCGGCCAAAACTCGCCGTCAGCTAACATATCGTCTGCCATGCGCGCTAAAAATATCCGGAAGATGTTTCCCGGACCAAAGTGAACCCAGCGCGGGTTTTCCTTAGCGTCTGCTTGCATCTTGGCAACGTCAAAACTTGGCAGAGCGATGTTCTTGCTCTTGAACGCATCAGCGTTCGAGACTATTTCATTTAGTTTTAGTTCCATGGAATCCTCCGTGATGGTCGGACGGGGTGAAAGATACATGATTCAAAGCTCTAAACCATGATTCTTACTTGATTATATGGCGATATGCATAGATAAGTTGGGTTTCAGGTTCTCTAAACGAGTGAACGAGGAGTTCATTTCAATGACAAATAAGTAGGACACGGGGCAAGCGAATCGCTTTGAAATCCCTTCCTTAAGCCAGAAGACATGACTATTCATCCGGTTGGAGTCGCTAGGCAAGGCAGGGAAATGACCTGCACTCATGAGGGCGTTAAATCTGGTTTCTCTGAGGCCGCTAGGGGCGGGGAGCGAGGCGGGCGAACTTTTCTACCTGCCTCGCGCTACCGTAAATTTGTACTTGGTCGCCCTCGGTAAGTTCGATGTCTTGCAGTACCGGTTGCCATTGGTTTTCTCGCAGCACCGCTACGATCTTTACCCCATACCGGTTCCAAAGATCGACCTCATCAAGAGGCCCGACCGCGGACGGAGGCAGAATAGTTCTTACGATGGCGGTTCCGGCAGATAGCTCCACGTAGTCCAGGTTTACTCCCCGTACCAGGTGGGCTATCCGCCGCCCCATGGCTACTTCAGGATGCACAATATGAGGCACCCCGATTTGTTCCAAGATACGGCCGTGAGCAGTCCCGGAGGACTTTGCCCACAGATTCTTAACCCCCATATCGGTGAGCAGGGAGCAGGCGAGGATAGACGCCTCCACGTGGGGGCCGCCGATACCGACTACTACGCCATCACAATCAGCGACGCCCAGTTCGGTAATGGAGGCAATATCGGTGGCATCGGTTTGCGCCACTTGGCTCAAGATACCGTTATTGCGGTTCACCACCGTCTCATTTAAATCGATACCGATAACCACGGCATAGTCGGACATCAGTTCGCGAGCTACCGCGCTGCCGAAGCGTCCTAATCCAAGAACCGCGTAACTAGGTTTTGAGAAGTTAACCAATGATCGGCCTTTCTGTGGGGAAGGAAATCTGCGAGGCGCTAGGTGCGAAAGCGAGTGCGGTAGCAACCGTAATCGGACCTAGGCGTCCAATAATCATCAAAGTTATCAGGATTAGTTGCGAAGGATCGTTAAGTTGTGGGGTTATCCCAGTTGATAACCCCACAGTCCCAAATGCCGAGAGCACTTCAAATAGGGTTTGGGACAAATTGAAGGGGGATAAAAATAGGATGGCGATGGTGTCGGTAGCTACCAAGAAAAAGGCCAATACCACTACCGCTACCGCTTGGTGCACCACGTCAGCTGAGATGCTTTTACCAAAGACCACTGCTTGCCGCCGACCGCGAATAACCGCAGCCACGATAGCTAGCAGAGCAAACAAAGTCGTTATCTTGATACCGCCGGCAGTTCCGGCCGGTCCAGCGCCAATAAACATAAAGGTATCCATCGCAAACAGGGTGGATTCATGCATCTGCCCAATATCAATCGAGTTAAAACCGGTGGTACGGGTTTGCACCGCTTGAAATATTCCAGCCAAAATCGCATCTAGAGCAGGGAGCTTGCCCAAGGTCTTGGGGTTATGCCACTCAAAAGCAGTAACGATCAAGGAAGAAAATACTAGCAGACCTGCGGTGCCAGCTAACACCATGCGAGTATGAAGTGACCAGCGATAAGGTTTTAGCAGACTGGTGCGAAGCTGGAAGAGGACGGGGAAGCCCAAACCCCCAATAATGATCGCTACTATCAGGGGTAAACATATTCCCCAATCGCCCACAAAGGAAGACATATTGTCCGAATAGAGGGCAAAGCCTGCATTATTAAAAGCCGAAACTGCATGAAATACCCCATGCCAGAGGGCGCGCGGCAGCGAATACCCTAGGGACAGGAAACGAATCGTTAGCGGAATGGCGGCGAATAGCTCAATCAAGAGGGAAGTGCCCAGAACCCGTCGCAGCAGGGTACGGATTCTGCCGCTGCCGCTGCGCCGCTCAGCGGCGGAGGCTAGTTTGGCGCCATGGCTTTCTCGGCGGATCACTGCTTGGGCGAGCACCGCCGCAAAGCTCATTACTCCAAAACCGCCCACTTGGATGAGTACCAAGATTACGACTTTGCCGAAATCTGTCCAGTAGGTGGCGGTGTCCACAATGGTTAACCCGGTAACGCACAGAGCCGAAGTGGCGGTAAATAGGGCAGGTAGTAAGGGGATCCCCCCGACATGCACAGTTGATACCGGTAGCATCAACAGGCAAGTGCCTATCAGCAGGGCGATGAGGAACCCCGATAAAATAACCGCCGCATAGTTAAAGTAATGGCGTTGTGTTCTAGCCACGAAGTGCATATTACGCAGACACCCTCGCGGGTGCAAGCATTATTTACTAAACAAATTCGCCGCCCTTGCCGCGGTAGTAAATCGGGGCGGCAGGTACCCAGCAAGTGTCCAGTATGTGAGCAGAAGGCCGGGTAAGAAAGTTGTGGGATCCCAGGCTGCTTTTAACCAACCTAGATTCTTATTCCTGCAGTTAAAGAGCACTAAAGGACACAAAGACGCAGGGTGAGGAGGGCTGGAGTCACTGTAAAAAATAATCTTTCGGGCGTGATTTTTCTACTAATAATGGCTCCGCTATTTTCAACGTTTGTTTCCGGTAGCTAAAATCACAAAGTATCACGAAAAGGAGCAAGGAAATGTTTGTACCTGACGTTACCGCTGTGGGGGGCAGACTCTGGCTATCTGCTCTGGTAGCAGCGCTACCGATAGTGGTATTTTTCATCCTGGTAGGGGCGTTTAGGATGCGTTCGCATCTGTCAGGTTTGATTGCTTTAGCTACGGGTCTAATCGTTGCCATCGCCGGGTTCAAAATGCCGGTGACTATGGCTATATCTGCGAGCCTACTAGGGGCTTTAAAAGGTCTAATCCCGATCATTGTGATTGTGATTGCGGCGGTGTGGCTGCACCGCTTAATGCAGGCCACCGGACGCGAAACTGATTTGCGCAAAGTTTTCTCGGCGGTGGGAAACGGGGATTTACGGATTCAAACCATGCTGATCGCTCTCTGTTTCGGAGGCCTGCTCGAGGGGCTGTCTGGTTTCGGGGTGCCGGTAGCGATTGTCGCTGCTCTGCTAATAGGACTGGGGTTTAAACCGATAAAAGCTGCGATGATCGCCCTGGTGGCAAATACTTCCCCGGTAGCCTATGCGGCTTTCGGGGTGCCGATCACCACTGCCGCCGCCCTCATGAGGGGGCATCACTTAAACGAAAACGCAGCCGAGATTGCGAGATATGTGTCTTTGACGGAGCCGGCGGTTGCTTTGGTGATTCCCTTCGTCCTTATTGTGCTGATAGACAGGCAGAATTTTCGGCAACTATTTCCTCTAGCTCTGGTGATGGGGCTGGTAGAAGGGTTAGGTCAGTTCCTGACGCTGCGTTTTGTGTCCTTCGAGTTAGGTGGAGTGCTCCCTCCGATAGTAACTTTCCTGGTGGTGTGGCTGATGGTGCTGATCTATCGTCCTCCGATTCCGGAAGAGTTCCTGACTGAAAAGCCCACTGATCTGCACATAGGACGGATAGCGATGGCGGTGCTGCCCTATGTTTCGGTGATTGCAATTTTGTCTCTAGGGCGGATGGTGCCCCTGTTTGCGAAAAGCCTAAGTGCTACCGACGTGCAAGTTAGCTGGCCGGCTCTGGCCGGGAAGGTAGCGAGCGCCGATAACCCCCAGGTAGCCTCCCATGTTGGCACCGTGATCATCCCCATCCTTTCCCAACCGGGAATCCTGATTGCGGTCTCCGCGATTATTACCGGCATAGCTTTTTCCCTGCTGCATGAGCAGGGTACCTATCCCTTGGGGGCTAAGCGGGTGTTAAAAGAACTGGGGGCCGCCATCGTTTCTATGCGTTTTTCGACGGCCACCATTTTAGAAGTGATGGCTCTGGCGTACCTGATGAACATCTCTGGCATGGTTTTGACCATCGGAACTTTGCTGGCCAGCACCGGAACTTTCTTCCTGGTCTTGTCCCCACTGATTGGCTACCTCGGCACCGCGATTTCTGGGTCGAGTACCTCCGCGAATGCTCTCTTTGCCTCCCTGCAGGAAACCACCGCCCTACAGATTGGGTTGCCGGGAGCCTTCGCAGTCGCAGTTAATACCGCCGGGGGAGTGATCGGTAAACTGATCGCCCCGCAATCCCTGGCAATCGCGGCCGCCGCGATGGGGGCGCCAGAAAAAGAAATCGATTTGTTGCGGGCAGTGATTCTCTGGTCACTGGGCCTGCTCGTTTTCGTGGTAGTTGTTTGTTTCACCGGCGGAATACTGCTCTTGCATTAGTAGCAGTCCCTAGGGGGCGAGCCAGGCTGCCTTTGCGTTGCTGGCAGCGGGGCGCGGGCGATATTCTGTGATTAAAACTGCCCCAATATAACCGGTAGGGAAAATGACTAAAAAATCTGCGAACTATGCTTTCATCACCCTGGTAATGGCGCTAGTCCTGGGAATGGCGTTGTTAGCCCCCCCTGGCTGAGGCCGCAGGCGAGGATGAAGATGCCGCTGCCCTTTATGCCACGATTTATACCCGGGCTAACTGCACCGACTTAGAAATCCAGGAAGGTACCGGCTGGTTTGCTGACTCCTACGAGATTGAGGACGCAGACGTCACCTCCGACAAAACCCTAGAAAATGGGTTGCGCAAATGCGAGATTGAATTCGCTCTCGAGGCCGCAGATTACCCGATGGGCAAGGAAATCACTTTTTCGGTAAAGAAAGGTTTCTCGCGGATCGGGGAGCGGGTAAAAGTCAAGGTCGAGGCCGCCAGTGATGGCACCCCGCAAATGCGGATGACCTTCAAAGAAAAAATTTCTAAGCGCTACCCGGTAACGATGAGCGATGAGACGGGGGCTGCTATTGCCGGCAGCGCTGAATCTTTTGAGCTGCCGCTCTATAACACGGTTAGCAAGAAAAATGAGAATGTAACTGTCACTAAGGATTCTTCTGGTCACGGTTTCCTACAAGCGGCTGCCTATGACGATAACGGCAAGTTTGCCCCGAGCTCACTGGTTCCGGCAACACAGGTAGATTTGCCGACCGTAACCATGCAGGACGGCGGGCAGAAAACGCCGTATTCAGTGCAAAAGGTACTGGCCAAAGATGACGGTTTCGAGCTGGTTCTAAAGCAGGTAAAGCTGGTGGATCAGACCTATCACGTCACTATCAAGCGCCCTCTGGAGGTGCTGGCGGAAAGTGACAGCTGGAAGTTTAATATCGGGGGCAAAGCAGATCCCCAGGCAGAAAAACAGCTTTCTCTGCCTACTGCCAGCGGTGATTATTCTTTCGATATTAAAGCCAGTGGGGTACCCGAAGGGGCGAAGCTATCTTTGCCTAGCCTGCCGAAATCCTATATGTATTACGGGATTGCGGAGCAAAAATTCGATTCGGAGACCAACACCTTGACGGTTACCCTGGGAAAACAGGTTTATATCCTGACTTCTAATATCGAAACCGTTAAGTATGACTCTTTTGCAACCGAACACGCGAAAGCCGGGTTTACTCTGGGGCTCTATGACCAGCAAGGAAAGCTGATCGCAAAATCTACTGCCACCAAAACTGCCTACGATTTTCCGGCAAGTCTGTTTAAGGCAGTAACCCCGGGGGACTATACGGTTCGGATTGAGGACGCGGCGCCAGCGTTCAAGAAAGACTATGATCTGTCCTTACAGTACGGAGTTCGCCTGGCAGAAAATGGGCGCTTAACTATGAAGATGCTCCGCTCAGGCAGTGATGAAGAGGTATGGACTAATCCCTATGGCGGTACCGATGACCGCTTTAAGGATGATGCTCGCTCGCGGGCTTTGATTGGTTACAAGACCCCGCTGCTATTGCTGGTACCGCAAAAACCAAGTTTCGCCAAAGTGATTGAACAGGCGAAGTATCCGATTGGTGAGGACGGAAAGAAAGCCTATGCCGGTAAGGGAGACCTGATCGACTACCGGATTAACGCTAAGGTACCTGGAGATCACCGCCTGGTGGTTAAGTTTGGCAAGTATGTGGACATGGGCTTTAAGAATACGGCCACAGTAGTCGATAAGCTCGATGAACGCCTGGAACTGGTTCCGGGTTCCTTAAAGGTGATGGAGGGCGAAGCGGTAACTACGGACTTTGAGGCCAGCTACAACCCGACCAGCCGGGAGATCAAGCTGCTAGATCACGCTAAGCCCCAGGTAGCAGAGTTCGATTTTAGTAAGGCCATCGAGTTCCCCGCCGCACGGGACCTCACGATTATGTTCCAGGTGAAGGTGAAAAAGGTGGGGGAGCAGCCCCTATTTAACCGGATTCCTGATTCGGAAACCGAGATTGTCCCCTACCTCGATTTGTTGGTTAAGAAACATTGGGAGGGCGGGGATGACCTGCTCAAAGATCTCGATATGCGGGACTATATCGATAACTTCCAGCTGGAAACCTGGCAAGGAAAGAACAAAATAGCGACCGAGCCGGTGCGAAAGTATCTTCGGGCCGGTAGTTTCCAGCAGGGCGAGGGTAAAGATTTCCAATTCGCCCTCGAGAAGTTACCAAAATATACGCCAGCAGATGTGGAGAAGAAACCGGCTGAGCGGGTAGCGCTCACCTATAAGGTGACCGAGAATTTACCGGCAGAACTTACGGGTAAGTTTAAAGTCAGCCAAGTAGCTCAAGCCGAGCAGAATGATGGGGTCAACCTGGTATTCTTCACCAATACCTTTATTCCGCCCACCCCTCCGGTGACCCCACCAACCACCCCGCCGGTGACGCCTCCTACGGTTCCTCCTACCACCCCGCCGGTACCGGAGAAAATAGTCCATACCGGCAGCGGCGCTGCTTCTCTTTTAGGGATTTGCTTCCTGGGAGTAGCGCTGGGCGGGGCAATTATCCTGCGCCGCCGCTACCGCTAAGCTGAGAGCTCGTCCTAAAGTTAGCTGAGAATTATCGCTGTTCGTGCAGCTTTAGAGAGGGCAGTGCCGGGTTTACGGGTGCTGTTACTGCGGTGAAACTTTTCCGACTTTAGGGGTGAGGATGCGCAGCCAGCTGGGGAGGGTAATAGCGACTAGGATCACCGCAACTGCCAGCGCACCCAGCCAGCCAAACTGTTCATTTAACACGAACGCGCCGATTATCGCTGCTA
>CAMYFZ010000043.1 GCA_947255165.1 uncultured Varibaculum sp. | reverse complement strand
CTTTATCTCCTTCGAGGGAGGGGACTATACCGGGAAATCTACCCAGGTGAAACTGCTGATGCAGGCTCTGGCGGCGCGTGGGGCGGCAGCGATTGCCACTTTTGAACCCGGCGGTACCGGCTTGGGGCAGCGATTGCGCCGGGAAGTCATGCATGGCGAGAACCTCGACCCCTATACGGAGGCACTGCTTTATGCCGCAGATCGGGCTTGGCACGTACACGAAGTGATCCGGCCGCATCTGGATGCTGGGGAGATAGTAGTATCTGACCGTTACCTGGATTCTTCGCTGGCCTATCAGGGAATAGGACGGGATCTGGGCTTAGAAAAGATTGCAGAAATTTCTCTGTGGGCAACCGAAAATATGCTCCCTGACCTGACTATTTTGTTAGACGGGGATCCGGAAGTGTTAGTGGCGCGGCGCACCGGAAACCCTGACCGGATGGAGTCGGCAGGCATCGCTTTTCACCAGTCAGTGCGCAAAGCGTTCTTGCAAATCGCGGAGCGCGATAGGCAGCGGATAAAGGTGTTAGATGCAACCTGCGGGGTAGCAGAAATCCATCAGCAGGTGTTATCGCTGGTTAGCGCGGCTTTTGCGGCGAGGGCGAAAGTGCAGGCTGGTCAATACCGGGACGGGAGCGGGCCGCAACTGGCAGATTTAGGTACTACCGGAACGGATATCCCGGACGGCGATAGCGAGCAGGCTGGGTTGCAGCAGTTATGAGCGTTTGGGATCAGATCGTGGGGCAAAAAGCGGCGGTAGCGGTTTTCGAGGCCGCTGCCCGGGCCGCGCGGAGCTTGCGGGAAGCGGGCAGTGATGATGCTGCTTTAGCTCGACAAATGGCGCATGCCTGGCTGCTTACCGGTCCTCCTGGGGCGGGGCGTTCGGTAGCAGCCCTGGCTTTTGCAGCGGCTTTACAATGTGAAGATCCGCAAACTCTCGGGTGTGGACAGTGCCCCGAGTGCAAGCGCGTCCTCAAAGGTACCCATCCGGACGTGAAAGTAGTGACTACCGAGCGCCTCATCATCAAGATCGAGGAGATAGCCTCCCTGGTTACCCTGGCGCAGCAGGCACCCGCCGGGGGTAAATGGCGGGTGATTTTGATGGAGGACGCCGATCGGATGGTGGAACGCAGCTCGAATCTGCTGCTGAAAGCGATTGAAGAACCACCCCCGCGCACCGTGTGGCTACTTTGTACCACCCAACCCGGCGATGTGTTACCCACTATCCGTTCCCGGTGTCGCCATGTCAGTTTAGTTACCCCGACCGGGGAAGAAGTGGCGCAGTTACTGATAGAACGGGAAGGAATAGCTCCCGAAACTGCCCGCGGGGCAGCGGCGATGTCTCAATCCCATATCGGGGTAGCGAAATCTTTAGCCCGTGATCCGGCCGAACTGGATCGGCGCCGTAAAATCCTGCTGGCGGCGGCCACTACCTCCAGCGTGGGCGAAGCCGCGCTGCTAGCGCAAAAACTGGTGGAGGCGGCGAAAGCTGATGCCAGTGAGCGGGCGGCGCAAAAAGATCAAGAAGAGCTAACGCGCCTGCGACGAGCCCTGGGATATGACCAGGAGGGGGCGCGGCTGCCACCGGCTTTAAAAGCCCAGGAAACTGCGCTGAAAGCGGATCAAAAACGACGCTCTACCCGCTACCTACGCGATAGTCTCGATCGAGTATTGCTGAATCTTCTAGGTTTTTATCGCGATGTATATTTGGCGCAAAGCGGGACCCAGGTGCCGTTAATTAACGTTGACTTGACGGACACCATTATGGGGTTGGCGCAGGGCTCCTCCCGGGAGCGCACCGTGCAGCGCCTAGACGCGATCCGCACCGCTAGGCGCCGGCTAGCGGCAAATGTGACACCGCTGCTAACTATGGAAGCGATGATGATGGATTTGAGGCAGTAGTTTATGGTTAAACAAAAACTGTCAATGCTGGTAGAAATGGTTTTTATGCTTTGCTTGGCGCTATCTGCCTGCAGCATCGGAGGTAAAGCTGAACCTCAGGTAGCTCCCGCTGCCTCCTCAAAAACTAATTCTTTAGACGGCGAGGAGGCTGCTATTCCCGCGGGGCTGGAAAGTTATTATCAGCAGAAAATTTCCTGGGCACCTTGCGCGGAAAATGACCTCAAAGATTATCAATGCGGGCAGGTAAAAGTACCTTTAGATTACACCGACACTAAGAAGGAAGATATTGAGTTGGCGCTGGCACGCAGCCGAGCTACCGGGAAAAAATTGGGGAGCTTGCTGATTAACCCCGGCGGACCTGGTGGATCGGGGGTTGACCTGCTAGGAAACTCTGCTGATATGTTTTCAGACGAGGTGTTTTCTTCCTTCGATGTGGTGGGGTTTGATCCCCGGGGGGTTTCCCGCTCGCACCCTATAGAGTGCACCACGGACGCGCAAAAGGATGAGTCGCTAGCTGAAAGCCTGGATCTTGCTACTGCTGCGGGCCGGGAACGTTCAGTTGCCGATATGAAAGAGTTTGCTCAGGATTGTAAGGAAAAGAACGGGGATTTGGCGCGATATTTAGATACCGTGTCTGTGGCACGTGATTTAGATATTTTAAGGGCCGTGCTCGGGGATAAAAAACTCTCTTACCTGGGGTATTCCTATGGTTCCTTCCTGGGGGTCACCTATGCGCAGCTATTTCCTAAGAATGTGGGGCGTCTAGTGTTAGACGGGATTTTGGACGGATCATATTCCTATGGGGAGGTCTCGCTCGCGCAGGCGAAAGGTTTCGAGGCGGCGTTCGCCAACTTTGCTTCCTGGTGCGCGCGGGAAGGTAAAGATTGCCCTTGGGATACTAAAGAAGCAGGTCTAAAACGTTTAAAGCAATTTTTTAACGGCGCCGATGCCTCTCCGATTCCCACTAAAGATTCTTCCCGCCCTCTTAATGGGGCGATAGCTTTTGGGGCAGCGGTCGGGATGCTCTATTACGAAACTCTGTACCCTTCCCTGCTAGAGGGGCTGAAAGCGGCATTGAAAGGCGATGGGGCGCCCCTATTGAAAATCTCGGATTTGTTTAACCAACGGGGGGCTGACGGTAGGTTTAAAAACAATGCTCTAGATGCTTTTATCGCGATTAATGGCGCCGATTATCCGGTGCAAGGTAGCCAAAAAGAGTGGGATCGGCGCGGGCAAAAATTGGTGCGGGATTTCCCGTTGATGGGGTCTTCGATGGCTTATGGCGAGTATGCGCTCGCGGCCTGGCCTTGGGTATCTACCGCGAAACGGGAAAAGGTGAAGATTGCAGGGACACAACCCATTTTGTTGGTGGGAAATACCAACGACCCGGCCACTCCCTATGAAATGGCGCAATCGGTACGCCGGCAAATCCCTAACTCGCGGCTGCTGACTTGGGAATCCTATTCCCACACCGCCTATGGTTTAGGGTCGGATTGCGTGCAAGAAACCGTAGATAAATATCTGGTGGGGGGAGTTTTACCGGATAGTGATGTTACCTGTGACGATTAAGGCCGGGGGGTTTATCCGATGAATAAACGCAATGATCCAGCTCAGCATCCTGCCCGGCGTATCGGGGCCGATGCCGCTGCTATTTTTGCCGGCGGCATGGCGGGAACTTTGGCGCGCTGGGGCTTAGACACCTGGACTGTCCCGATTTCAAAAAATTATTTCACCTGGTCAGCGCTTACTTTTGGGGTGATTTTAGCGAATCTGGGAGGCGCGTTTTTACTGGGATATTTTAAAACTCGGGCCAATCGGAAAGGTACCCGCCTGCACACCTGGGGAACTCCAGTAAAGTTGGGGATTACTACCGGGTTCTTGGGAGCTTTCACCACTTTTTCAGCTTTTGGAATCGCGGCGGTTAGCGGCGGGGCATCGGCGCTAGCTAGCGACTTTTGGACGTTAAGCGGAAAACTTTATCCCACCGCAGCTTTGGCATTAATCCTGCTGGTAGTCGGGGTGGTGTTTGCCGGTCTCGGGTACCGCCTGGCTACCAAAGACACTCCCGGAGGGCACGCCAAGAGCGGGCGCGGACAGGAACGCTGATGAGCGGGCTGGATTTTGTGCTGGCGTTAGGGGCTAGCGGCGGAGTAGGGGCGCTTTGCCGTTGGGGAATCGACGTTACCTGGTTAAAGCTAGAAAAACGGCACCCAGCTGGAGGGATCGCCCTGGTGAACGTGTTGGCATGCTTGCTAGGAGGGATGCTGATTGCCGCGGTGAACAGCGGTAATCTGCAAGCTGATAGTCGGGTCTATACCCTTTTAGCGACCGGGTTTTTGGGCGGGTTTTCTACTTTCTCTACCTTTGTGCTCGATATTTTTTCGGTTACAGAGCGGGGAAATTGGCGCCGTGCCTGGGGAGCGCTGCTCCTGGTGTGGGGGCTATCGCTGCTGGCGGCAATCGCCGGGCTAGCTCTTGGTAGCTGCCTATTCTGATTTTTTGACTTCGAAATGGGATTTTCGGGTTTGGGGTCTGATTTTGTGTGACATCCGCCGAAATCGAGGGGGGTAATTTTTAGATTTAGTCAGCGTCTGCCTACAATATTGGAGTTACGCGGGGTGTGGCGCAGCTTGGTAGCGCGCTTCGTTCGGGACGAAGAGGTCGCAGGTTCAAATCCTGTCACCCCGACGAGCGAGACCGAAAGGGAGAGAAACGAAAGTTTTTCTCCCTTTTGTGTTGAGCGAGGAAGGGGTCGTAGGCGAGTAGCCGAATACCGCGACGATTGTGATGTCCCGCGACATATGTCTGTATATGTCGCGGGATTTTTTGGGTTTTTGGGGTGGGGGTTTCGGGTCATTTGTCCGTTTTTGGTTGGTAGGTTTTGTCGGGACTAGTGCCCATTTTCGATGCCTATTTGACGCGTTATAAGCCCTGTTCAGGCAGAAAAGACAGCGTTTTTATCTACGCAATTCAGGTATGAATTTTTTCGGTCTTAACCCAATAGCCCTCAGGCACTACTGCCTCTCTCCCTCATCACCAATGGGGCAGGGGTAAAGACCCAAAAGCATCCAGCATTATGGTTGTCCCCGAAAAATGTTATCTAGCTCACGTTTTTATGAAAAGCTTGACTTGTTGAATGTGAACGTTCACCATTAGATAATAAGAACGGGTAGTTCCGCTCCCACGGATCGGAACTTTCGACGTCTCACAGTTCAAAGGAGAACATTTATGAAGAGAAAGCTATTCCTTGTGGCTGCTGCTCTTGCGATTTTAGGCAGTACTGCAGCTTGCACAGTGGAGTCCGCAGGCAGCGGACAAGCTGACACCTAGGTTGCGGGCAAGGCAGATGCCGCCCTCAAAGAAGTAGAGGGCAAGGTCTTCAGCAAGGGCCCTAACGGAGAATCCCCCGTCACGGCTAAAGCAGTTGAGCTTAGCGAAGAGGAAATTGCGCAGGTTAAAGCGAAAAAGGCCACCGCTGCCATTGTGATGCACTACGCGGGTAACGACTGGGCTAATGCCCAGATCGCTGGGCTCAAGGCTGAATTTGCCCGTTTGGGTGTAGAGGTTATTGCTGTCACCGACGCGAACTTTAACCCGGGTCAGCAGGTGTCTAACATTGAGACCGTCCTCGCGAAGAACCCCGATATTGTGGTGTCCATTCCTACCGACCCAGTGGCTACTGCTGGTGCATACCGCAAGGTCACTGAAAGCGGCGCCAAGCTCGTTTTTATGGACAACGTTCCCAAGGGATTTAAGGGCGGCGTGGATTACGAATCGGTTGTAAGCGCAGATAACTTTGGAAATGGGGTAGTTTCCGCCCACCTGCTAGCCAAGGCCCTAAATGGCAAGGGAGACATCGGAGTCATTTACCACTCCGCAGACTTCTTTGTTACCCGCCAGCGCTATGAAGGCTTCCGCAAAGTCATCGAAGAGGATTACCCGGATATTAAGATTGTCAAGGCCCAAGGGATCGCCGGACCTGACTTCGCCGGTGACGCCCAAAAAGTGGCCGACGCGATGATCAGCCAGAACCCCAAACTAGCGGGTATCTGGGCAGTCTGGGACGTCCCGGCCGAGGGTGTAATGGCTGCCGCCCGTTCTGCAAGCCGTAATGACCTCAAGATCGCCACCGAGGATCTCGGAACTAACGTTGCCATCGCCTTGGCGCAAGACCAGCTCGTCGTCGGCCTCGGTGCTCAGCAGCCGTACCAGCAAGGTGTTGCCGAGGCACGCATCGGTGCCGGCGCTGTAATTGGCAAGAAGGCTCCCCCCTACGTAGCGCTAAATGCTCTGCCGGTTTCGCACCAGAACGTGCTTGAGGCATGGAAGCAGGTCTATAACACCGAGCCCCCAGCCGATCTAAAGAAAGCGATGAAGAAGTGACCGCCGCGGCTAAGACCAAACGGGATATGACCAACGCGGACCCCTTGGTGAGTATGAGAGGGATTCAGAAGTCCTTCTCTGGCGTGAAGGTTCTGGACGACGTGGATTTTGAAATCGTCGCCGGTGAGGTTCACGCCTTGGCAGGTGGTAATGGCGCAGGTAAATCGACGTTGATGAAGATTCTCCAGGGTGTCTACTCCCTGGACAAAGGGACGATCGAGATTGCTGGCAAGCAGTGCCACTTCGGGAATATCCATGATGCGAAGCGAGCTGGGCTAGGTATGGTCTTCCAGGAGTTCAGCCTGGTGCCTACCCTAACCGTGGCGCAAAACATCTTCCTGAATGTCGAGCCTCGCAGCGGGGGCGTGATTGACGATAAGCAAATGATTCGTCGTTCCCGAGAGATATTCGAGCGTATGCAGGTCCAGGTGGACCCCACAGCGAAAATGTCCTCGTTGTCTACTGCCTACTGGCAGTTGACCGAGATCGCGAAGGCTCTGGCTGAGGATGCCCGGGTGCTGATCATGGACGAACCCACTGCCGCTCTCGCTCAGCAAGAAGCAAAAGCACTGTTTGAGCTGATCGAACGGCTTACTGCGGAAGGCATCTCCATCGTCTACATCTCGCACCGGATGGAGGAGGTTTACCAGATCGCAGACCGCATCACCATTCTGCGCAATGGCAAGCATTTGCTGACCTCGCCGCTGTCGGAGATCACACCAGAAAAGATCGTGGAGGGCATCGTAGGTCGGACCGTCGCCATGGCGGCGGCGCCGCACCACGACTGTGCCGAACTTCCCGTCGTGCTTTCGGTTGAGGGCCTGGCCGCAAAAAACGGGCTGCATGACGTGGCTTTCGAGGTTCATGAGGGCGAGGTCCTAGGACTGGCTGGCCTGATGGGCTCGGGCCGCACTGAACTGGCCCGGGCGCTGTTCGGTATCGACGAAATCACCGCGGGAACCGTGAGCATCGATGGTAACAAGGTGAAGATTGGAAAACCTGGGGATGCGCTGGCACATGGCTTGGTACTGGTACCCGAGGACCGCCGCCGTCAGGGCCTGGTACTGGGGCACTCGGTCAACTCTAACCTGCAATTGCCCCACCTGGCCGATAACTCCCGTGCTGGATGGATAGATGACCGCAGCCTCCGCAACCTGGCGGGCAAGCTGATCGACGAGTTCCGCATCAAGGTGGCACGTCCCGAGGCACGCGCTTCGCTACTGTCCGGGGGTAACCAGCAGAAGATCGTGCTCGCTAAGTGGATTAGTCGCAACCCCCGGGTCCTGGTGATGGACGAACCCACCGCCGGAGTCGACATCGGCACTAAGGCCGAGATCATCGAGACCATTCGCGACTTTGCAGCTGAAGGCCACGCGGTGGTCGTCATTTCCTCCGAATATCCCGAACTACTCGCCATGAGCGACCGCCTGCTCCTGATGCGCGAGTCCACCGTCGAGCGTGAACTCGACGCGTCCGAAACAACCGACGAGCAGGCACTCGAACTGGCAGTTCAAGGAGTAAACCATGAGTAATTCAAAAGCCCTAGACACGGTGCCCCGCAAGGGTTTTAACTTTGACTGGCGTCGGGACATCATCTATGTCGGCTTCGTGGCCGTCCTGCTCATCTTCTCGGTGCTGCTGCGCGACGAGGGCTTCTTGTCCACAGCCAGCTTCTGGAATATCCTGCGCCAAGCGGCCATCGTCTCGGTGATTGCTGTCGGGATGACCCTGGTAATCGCCGCCGCGGAAATCGACCTTTCCGTCGGTTCCGTAGCAGGCCTGGCTTCGGTGGTGACAGCGCTGGCGCTATCGCACTTCGGACTGGTGCCTGGTATTCTGGCCGGGCTGGCCCTGGGCGCGATCGTCGGTAGTATCAACGGCGCCCTCGTGGCCTTTGTCCGAATACCGTCCTTCCTGGTCACGTTGGCTATGATGGGCATAACTTTCGGCATTGCCCAGTGGGTGACGGATTCTGCACCGATACCCATTCTAGACATGAACTACATCGCCAACTTTGGGGGCGGCAAAATCGGTCCCATCCCGGGTTTGATCATCTGGATGGTGCTCTTCGTTGTAGGTGGCACCCTGCTGCTCAAGAAGATGCGCTTTGGACGTCAGATCCTAGCTACCGGCGCCAACCCGGTCGCCGCCGAGTACTCCGGTATTAGCACCTCCTGGGTGCGTTTCCGGGTCATGCTGATCTGCTCAATGGGAGCAGCCGTAGCAGGCATGCTCTACGCTGGGCGTCTCATGTCTGGCCGCTTCCAGTGGGGCGCCGGTGACGAGATGAACGCCATCGCCGCAGTGATTCTCGGTGGGACCGCACTTGCTGGCGGACGCGGCTCCGTGGTCGGCACGTTCTTCGGTGCCCTGCTGATGGCAACGATCAACTACGGTCTCATCCTGGCCGGACTAGACACCTCTCAGCAGCAGATCATTCGGGGCATCATCATTATTCTGGCAGTCGCCCTGGCCCGTAAAGACTAGCCACTCAAAAAACAGGAACTTAAATCTCTCCGCAGTAAAAAAGAAAGGAAGAACTATGGAGAAGCAAATAGACAACCGGCCGGTGTCGGTTGGCAAGAGCGCCTTCAAGGTTGATGGCGAGACAGTCTCGCTGTACGGCGGTGCCGTACACTATTGGAGGCTCGACCGAGATAAGTGGGATCAGATCCTTGAATCTGTCAAGGGTATGGGTTTCAACATGATCTCGATCTATATCCCGTGGGAGATCCACGAGGTAGAAAAGGGAGTCTTCGACTTCTCGGGAAACAAGGATATCGATGCTTTCCTCACCCTATGTGAGGAAAAGGATTTCCGGGTCATCGTGCGTCCGGGACCGCAGATTAACTCGGAGTTGACCTGGTTCGGGTACCCCAAACGTATTCTCGAGAACGAACGGTTGCAGATGCGCAACGCCAAGGGTGGACGCACCGTTCTGACCCAGGTTCCCAAGCCGATCCCCGCCGTCAACTACGCATCCGATGAGTTCTTCGAAGAGACCGCGCTCTGGTATGACGCGATCTGTGAGATCCTGGCTCGTCACTGTTACCCCAAGGGCGGCATTGTTGCAGCTCAAGTTGATAACGAAATGGCGTACTTCTTCTGCATTAACGCCTACGCGGCCGACTACTCCGAAGAGTCGTTGGCACAGTACCGCAGCTTCTTGCTTGACAAGTACGGTGACCTGGCGGCCATCAACAAGGCCTACGGGACCTCCTACGGCAGCAAAGACGAAATCGAACCGCCGCGGCGCTTCGAAGGCAAGGACAAGCATGACATCCCGGCCTTGGCCGACTGGATTGAGTACCGCGAGCAGTACCTGATCATTTCGATGGATCGCCTCGCCGACATGATGCGTGAGCGCGGGCTGGACAAGATTGCCCTGTTCCATAACTACCCGCACCCGCTAGGTCCTGGTGGCGCAGCTTCCGGCTTCACCACACCTTTCAATATCACCAAGCTGGAAGAAAAACTCGACTTCGTCGGCTTTGATATTTACTCCCGCAAGGAACTCTACAGCCACGTGAAAACCGTAGGCTCGTATGTGGTGGGTACCAGCCGTTTCCCCTACATCCCGGAGTTCATCGCTGGCGTGTGGCCCTGGTACCTGAACCCGGGCGAAATCTACGACGAGGAATTCGTCACCAAAGCCGCGCTGATGCAGGGCATCAAGGGTTTCAGCCGTTACATGCTGGTCGAGCGCGACCGCTGGTTGGACTCTCCCATCCGCCGCGATGGTCGGGTACGCGAAGATCACGAAAAGATGTTCAGCAATGCCAACCGGATGCAGTCCGAAAACGGGTTTACCTCCCTGCGTCGTGACGCGAAGGTACTGCTCCTGGCGAACCGCGAGTACGACCGGTTAGAGGCGGCCTCAGTGCTGGTCTCCTTCCCCGGTGACTTCTTGGAGACTCCGTCGGGCTTTAGCGAATATGCCAACCCGCTGACCATTAGCGAGGACAACCTGGGCTTTGACGCCCCGGTCCAGTTGGAGAAGAGCAAGGCCTTCGGCTCCTACTTCGAAGCGCTGTCTGCCGGTGGTCACGACTTCGTGATCTCCGATACTGACTTGGATCCCGCACGCTGGGGTGAACGCCGCATTATCGTGCTGCCGACCCTCGACTACCTGGATGCAAAGGTCCAGCAGGCCCTGGTGGACTTCGTAGCCGGCGGTGGCTGCGCCGTTGTTGGTCCGAAGCTACCCGAGCTCGACTCCCTAATGAACCCCTGCACCATCCTCAAGGACGCCGTCGAGTCTGGCAAGGGCAAGTGGTTCGTTGTCAAGGACGGCGAAGATGCCTCCAGCGTGCTCGATAAGGCGTGCGCTGCAGCCGAAGTATCCGCCGTACGCAAGAGCGACACCCGCCTCGACGTAGTGGTTCACGCCGACCAAGGCGACCAGAAGCGTCGCGTGGTGTTTGTCGCCAACCCGACAGCTGAGGCCATTGAGGCCCGTGTCGAACTGCCCTTCGAGGTCGAAAAGGCGACCGAACTGTGGTCTGGCCAGCCGGGCACCGTCCAGGGCTGCCAGTTGTCGACTTCTATGCCCGCTTACTCAATCAATGTCTACGACTGCTCGCTATAGAGCTGAAAGGAACTACAATGCTTCACGGTGATGTTTTAATGGCCGATCTGGACGTGGACCAGTGGCGCAATGCGCAGCACCTGCTGCTGCGTTCCGCCAAGGGCGCCCGCAGGATCGTGTGTCTGTTGGAAAAGGGAAAGGTGGTTAAATGCCGCCACACCCAAGGCGCGGAGGTAGCTCAGGCACCGACGCAGGTCGATGATCTGCAGGCTGCTGCGGACGCGCTATATGCTGCCAACCGGGATCAGGTTGATTTCGTAATGGTGGCCGAGCGCGATGCGATGGACGAGTACTTTGCCGAGTACCAGAACGCCTGGAATGCGGACGAGGACCTCGATGTCTACGTTTGCCGCTCTTGGAGCCTGCTGCGCGACCGCTACCAGTCAACGATCGTGACTGCTCCCGAACCTGCTGATCAGACCCTGGGTCTGCAGTGGAAGTTGGGTGCTTCTCATGATCAGGTGGTGGCCGCTACGGAGGCGTTCGTTAGCCCGAACAGCACTTTGGTGCTGGCTGTGCATGACGACAACTCCTTGTGGACCAGCCTCATCTTGCGTTTTGATCAGGACCGGAAGGTCATCTCGATTGGTACCGCCGACCCGAGCTTGGTTGATATCAAAGGTGACCGGGCTGCGGTGACGCAGCGTCTGGTCTCCTTCGCCAATGGTCGCGAGGGCGATGTCAAGCTGGTGGTGAGCTGCACCCGTAAGGCCGCTGAACGGTTCTTGGCCTCTGAGGACAAGGCCGCGGTCGTAAGTGAGCTGGGTGACGACTTCCAGGTGGAACGCGTCGGCTAATCTCATAGGATAGGAATTTGGCCGGGACCTCTTTGAGGTCCCGGCCACTTCATATTGCGGCAACAAGTTCCAGCTTGGCAGGATCCTCATCCCATTTCGGGGTCGCCCTCACCGTCGCGGTTACTGACGCCTAACGGCCTCATGCCTGATCATCTTCATGATGCCTTGAGGCTGGAAGGTGGAGCAGTGCTTGCCCTAACGATGAGGTTGGGTGAGATGGTGCGCCGGGGATCAGATTCCGGATCCTGGAGGCTGCGCACACATAGCCGCCCCAGAGCCACGAAGTCCTGTCGCACGGTGGTGAGCGGAGGGTCGAATTGGGGCGCGAACTCATGATCGTCGAAACCAACGATGCTGATGTCTTCGGGGATGCGCAGGCCGTGCTCTTTAAGTGCCCGTATCATACCCAGGGCCATCAGGTCGGACGCTACGAATACGGCTGTGGGGCGGGGTGTTAGGGCTGCGATGCGGCATCCAGCCTGATATCCACTTTCTCCCGACCAGTCACCAATAATGGCTTCGGGTACGGGTAGATCGTGGGCCACCAGGGTGTCTCGCCAGCCTTTGAGGCGAACCTGACCTTCCAGCCATTCCTGAGCGCCAGCCACATGGGCAATGTTCTGGTGACCGAGACTAATTAGATGTTCCACGGCTCGCACCGAGCCCTCATATTGATCCTCGGAGACCACGATGGCATGTGGAAGAGGGGCGAGGTCAGCAGCGAGGACAACGATGGGCAGTACGCTAGCCCACCCGGTGTTCCCTATGGAGGCCAAGGCGAGTTCGGCTTCTCGCGCCAGCGGAGCGATGACAATAAGACCGTCAACGTAGGCATCACGGAAAGTGTCGAGAGTTGACTCGAGTGAACCGAAGGACTCTTTGTCGTTGACGGACAGGATGACATGTTTCCCCACTTCGCTTGCGGCGTTTTCGATGCCTAGCAGGGCTCCCATCGGTCCATAGCGCCAGGATGAGTCGGTAACCACCCCGATGCTGCCGGGCCGGTCGGTCTTCAGAGCTGCAGCTGCGCCATTACGTCGATAACCTACCTGAGCGATAGCGGCGAGAACCCGTTTGCGAGTATCCGGGTGTACCGCACCCTTGTCGTTCACGACGCGAGATACGGTCTGATAGGAGCAACCCGCCAGTCGGGCCACGTCGTGTAGCGTGGGGCGACGGCCGTTAGATGGGGAAGACATAACAGTAACTCTACTATCTAGCGGCTCTACCGCAATTAACGGGAAACTCGATTTTTAAGACTTCCGCTTTTCCATGTTGATACCGGCAAGTCACGGGGCGCGTGAACCTGGTATTTTAACCTAGAGATATAACTAGGCATTATTTTAGGAGATGCCGAGCAGATACAATACGGGATGGATGGTTTCCTATGAGCCAATCTTTAGGCGAAACCCCAATAGAACAGGTCGCGCCCACACCGGAAGCTATCCGGCAAGACGCGAAAGTAAACTTCCCGGTTTTCCTGGGTTCTTCCGCAGGAATCTTGGCTATCGCCCTGTGGGCACTTGTTTCCCCCACCAGCGCCGCCGAGGTGCTAGGGGTAGCGGTGGGGTCCATCTCGAAATGGTTCGGCTGGTTCTACATCGTGCTAGCCGCCATCATCCTAGTTTTCGTGTTTTTCCTGGGCTTTTCCCGTTATGGGGAAACCCGGCTGGGACCGCCTAATTCCCGTCCCGAGTTTTCTACTTTTTCTTGGGCATCGATGCTTTTTGCTGCCGGTATCGGCACCGATATCCTATTTTTCTCCGTAGCTGGCCCGGTCAGCCAATATATGCAGCCTCCCGTGGGGAAGGGGGAAACTATCGAGGCCGCCCGAGAGGCCACAGTTTGGACTCTTTTCCACTACGGCATCACCGGTTGGGGAATGTATGCCCTGATGGGGATGGCTTTAGGGTATTTCGCCTATCGCCGTAAGCAACCGCTCTCAGTACGCTCCGCCCTCCACCCGATTTTCGGTGACAAACTTGACGGCCCCCTGGGGCATATCGTTGATGGAGCCGCCATCTTAGGCACTATTTTCGGGGTGGCCACCACCCTGGGAATCGGGGTGGTGCAACTTAATGTGGGACTGCAAATTCTTTTCGGAATCGACCAAGGAATCCCCGCCCAAGTAGGGCTGGTGATTCTAGCGGTAGCCATGGCTACTGTCTCGGCCACTACCGGAATCCATAAAGGAATCCGCTTCCTTAGCCAAATTAACGTAGTACTAGCATTGTTCCTGGCAGGCTGGGTTTTCATCACCGGTAGAACAGATTTTCTACTCAACGCCATTGTGATGAATATCGGGGACTTCGTCTGGTCGTTCCCGCGCCGCGCCCTCGAAACTTTTGCTTATTCTGACGTAAGCGCCTGGATGTCCGCCTGGACGCTGTTCTTTTGGGCGTGGTGGGTGGCCTGGGCATCCTTTGTGGGAATGTTCCTGGCGCGGATTTCCCGAGGACGCACCCTGCGGGAATTCGTAGTAGGAACCATGCTGATTCCCTTTTCCTACGTCCTCATGTGGGTAGCTATTTTCGGTAACGCCGCCATTGACCTGATTCGTAGCGGAGATAAAGCCTTTGCTGATGCAACCCTAAAAGCTCCGGAAATGGGCTTTTACTTGCTGTTGCAGCAGTGTCCGGCAGCGGTATTTATCATGGGTTTAGCCACCTTCGTAGGCCTGCTATTCTACGTAACCTCCGCGGACTCGGGCGCGCTCATTATGGCGAACCTGTCCTCATTTTTACCGACAGTGCGCTCCGACGCTCCCGGATGGCTACGAATTTTTTGGGCGGCGGTAACCGGGCTGCTAACTATCGGAATGCTGATAGTAGGGGGTATCCCGGCGTTACAAAACGCCACCATTATCATGGGACTTCCCTTCTCACTAGTGATGATTTTGGTGATGATTGGCTTGGCTAGAGCCCTAAAACAGGATCGCCGTGCCCGACAGCTGCGGGCTCATTCTGCTCGCAACATCCTGGCGGGAACCGGTTCTATCGCCGGTAGGTTGGAGGCCAATTGGCGTGATCGAATTTCACGAACTTTCGGGCAGGTAACCCCCCTAGAAGCCCAGGCTTACTTGGATAAAGTGGCAGAACCGGCACTGCGTGACTTTGCCGCAGAACTTAACAAACAGGGGATTCCCGCCGAGGTTGTTCGCTCAGATAATGATCCTCTGGAGCAGGTCGACCCCCAGATCCGTATCTATGACCGCCTAAAGTTAACGGCTTTCAAAGGCCCTGACCAGTTTGTATACCGGATTTTGGCGGTAGATACCGCGAATACTATTTTTGCCGGCTCTGCCCCCAGTACTCCCCGATCTACGCGCCTGGAAGTGCATTTACCCGATAATGATCAAGATTATGACGTGATGGGGTATTCACGCAGCGCCATCATTCATGATGCTTTTGACCATTTCGATCGTTACCAGGACTATTGGCGTATCAACGACGTCTAAAACGGGGACAAGCAGTGCCGAGGCTTCGGCATTTGCTATCGTCTAACGGGGTTTTCCGGTAAACTGCAAGTACAGACAGGATTTTGAGACGCTATTGTTACCTTCGTATACAATAGCGCTCGCGGATCGGGCGATCCGTTAACTAGGCTCAAAGTTGACGCCATCGCCAAAGCTTAGAGAGGAAAATAGATGACTATCCCGGTGCCCCTGTATAGATTACCGGAAGCTATGGCCTGTTTTAACTCGGCTTCTTTGATTACTTTGCCCTATGGCGACCACGTAAAAGTCCATACTGTGGATCCGATATTAGAGGACGGGCGACTGGTAATCAGGAATGCCCGGG